>NZ_JBCPSO010000003.1:0-537981 GCF_051129925.1 Bacillus sp. Je.9.29.b | reverse complement strand
CACTAATCGGATAACTAACTCTTTTTCCCATACAAAAAACACCTCCAAATTGTTTTCAGATATGCTATACCCGATTTTTCAATTTAAAGGTGTTTTTATTTGTCTCACTTTATGGGGTCAGTCCCATTAGACAAAGGTTTTATTTTTTCTCTGCAAGCCATTTTGCTACTTCTTTTGCTTGTTTCTCATCTACCATTCCGCTTGGCATAGAGCCTTTACCGTTTTGCGCAATATCTGCGATTTGGCTTTCATTATATTTCTTCCCTACTTCCTTCAGGCTTGGACCGCCTCCGCCAGATAGGTCTTTCCCATGACAGCCAATACAGTTTTGCTGATAGATCTCCTCACCACTGCTCACAGATGAAGCACTTTTGCTGCCTTCTTTGTCGCTGCTGCTTGAATTTCCTCCACAAGCCGCGAGAACAAGAAGCATCGCTGCAAATAGCATCGTTAATCCGCTTTTTTTCATCTATTTCCCTCCCTTACAATCATTTGGTCAACGCTATTATATCCTTGTTTATGCCCTTTTAAAACCCTCACCAAGCACCTCTTTTGCATCCATCACGATGACAAATGCTGATGCATCGATTGCTTTCACCACTTGTTTCAACTTTGTGAATTGTGACTGCCCAACGACACACATCAAAATTGGGCGGTCATGATCGGTATATCCTCCGACTGCTGAGATCTTCGTCACACCACGGTCAATTTGATCAAAAACCGCCTGTCTGACTTCATCTTCATGCCCTGTAATGATCATTGCCATTTTTGAATGACTGAAGCCAGCCTGTACCACATCAATCGTTTTACTAGAAATAAACACACCAATGACCGCGTACAGCCCCTCTTCAATTCCAAAGACCGTCATCGCAGCCAGAACAATCAAGCCATCCATCATTGCTAAACAGGTGCCTAGCGTGAGTCCTGTGTACTTATTGATGATTTTGGCAGCGAGTGCCGTTCCACCCGTTGATCCATTACCAAGGAACACGAGCCCTATTCCGATCCCAATGACCACTCCGCCAAAAATAGCCGCTAGCAGTGCTTCATGTGTGACAGGTGCAATATGTCTTGTGACAAACACCATGAAAGGTAAAAAAATCGAGCCAACGAGTGTTTTCACTCCAAATGTACCGCCTAATAAATAAAAGCCAGCGATAAACAATGGAATATTGAGCCCCCATTGCACATAAGCCGCTTCAAAGCCGAATGACTGCATGATGGTACTAATGCCGCTCACACCGCCTGCTGCGATCTGATTCGGCAATAATAACGTATTAAATCCAATCGCCACGATGGCTGATCCGATTAAAATGAACAAATAGTTTTTCACTTCGATCCAAAATTGTGAATGTCCCTGCTTCATGTCTTTCTTCCTCCGTTACTTCTGAATGCACACCTATTTTAAGCCCTCTTAAAACGATTGTAAATAACAGCCAAATGCAGTGCTAATGGATTAATACTTTATCACACAGACGGATCAGCGCACTTGCCGGTTGGCATAGAAGTAAATGATGGTATATTTAATATGTACATGAGAAAGAAGGGGCATGCGATGAAGAAAATACTGAAGATAACAGGTATGACATTACTTGCACTGATCATCTTAGCTTTTGGTGCTTTCTATACATGGAGCCGCTTTACATATGGACCATCAGAAGCATTAAAAAAACAAGTGAACATGGAGCAAGTGGAACATAAAAACAATGTTTATACATTTGAAGCATCAAAAAGTGATACTGGCATCATTCTCTATCCTGGGGCAAAGGTGGAACCACTTGCGTATGCCTATATCGGGGATACGCTGATGAAAAAAGGCTACTCTGTTTTTATCCCTGACATGCCATTTTCCTTTGCGATTTTCAATCCAAACAAAGCGCAGGACATCATCAAAGGTCACCAAACGATCAAACACTGGTATATTGGCGGGCATTCACTTGGCGGGGCAGCTGCCTCAATGTTTGCAGAAAAAAATCAGAGCAAGCTCGATGGACTCTTTTTCCTAGCATCTTATCCAGCATCAGATGACCTGAAACAATCTTCATTGAAAGTCCTTTCTATTTCAGGTGAAAAGGATGGGCTGGCAACACAAGAGAAAATCAAGAAATCGAAAGCAAATCTGCCGTCTCAAACCGTTTATCATGAAATAAAAGGCGGGAATCATGCGCAGTTTGGCATGTATGGCAAACAAAAAGGGGATCAGCCAGCGGACATTCCAGCCCTGTCGCAGCAAAATGATCTCATCCAGACAATGCTTGATTGGCTGAAGCCAGCAAAAAAGCTCCCGTAATGGGAGCTTTTCATTATTATTTTTTTGTCACTTCTAAAAATTCTTCAGCATCTGCTACAGCCAAACGAATGGCTTCTTCCCAAAATGCTTTTTGGGTAAGGTCAACGCCTAGATGCTTTTTAGCTAAATCTTCTACTGTCATTGAAGCAGTATCTTTTAATAAAGCAATGTATTTCTCTTCAAACGATGTACCAGCCTGCAATGCTTTTGCGTAAATTCCTAATGAGAACATATATCCAAAGGTGTATGGGAAATTATAAAATGGAACATTCGTGATATGGAAATGCAGCTTAGACGCCCAGAAATGCGGATGGTATTCATCTAATGAGTCACCGAACGCTTCCTTCTGCGCTTCAACCATCAATTCATTCAACCGATCAGCCGGCACTTCTCCTTGTTTACGCTCTTCATAAAAGCGCTGTTCAAATAAGAAACGAGATTGAATGTTCATGAAGAATGCTACACTGCGCTGCAGCTTATCCTCTAACAGGCTGAGACGCTCCTCTTCATTTGCCGCTTCTTTTAATGAAGCATCAGCAACAATCATTTCTGCGAATGTCGACGCTGTTTCAGCTACATTCATTGCGTATTTGCGATTCAGAATGCGAACATCCTGCATCACTTCCTGATGGAACGAATGACCAAGCTCATGTGCTAGTGTCGCCACATTGGATGGACTTCCTGAGAAGGTCATAAAAATACGTGATTCTCCGCTGTCAGGGAAATTTGTACAAAAGCCGCCTACCCGTTTGTTTGGACGGTCCTCAGCTTCTACCCAGCGTTCATTAAAGGCTTTTTCTGTAAAAGCAGCGAGCTCTTCTCCAAATCCAGCGAAATGTTTCACAATAAAAGCAGCTGCTTCTTGATAAGGATAGATTTTGGTCTCACTGCCGATAGGAGCCCCAACATCGAACCAGCTCAGCTTATCCACTCCAAGCATATCAGCTTTACGGTGTAAATAATCAATGAATGGCTGCTTATGTTCATCAATCACAGACCACATCGTATCAAGGGTTTCTTGTTTCATACGGCAAATTTCAAGCGGCTCTTTTAAAATGTGATCCCAGCCTCTTGCTTCATACACTTGCAAACGAAAACCAGCAAGGTGATTGAGCGTACTAGCAAATAAATGTTCATCCTGCGTCCATGCATGCTCTAGGTTGTGGTAAACGGCCTTTCTGACTTCACGATCTGAATCATCCATAGCATTTTCTGCTTGGCCTACAGAGATCATCTGCGTTTCTCCATGCTGTTCAAACGGAATGGTAATTTTATTCACTAAGCTGGAATAAAGCTCATCCCACGCATGGTACCCATCTACAGCCAGCTTTTGAATCAGCGTTTCTTGTTCAACAGGTAATTGATCCTTCACACGGTCTCTTCGCTCATTTAATATGTAGCGGACATCTGAAAAGGCTGCTGAATTCATCAATTCTTCCCACTTGTTTGCAGGGATAGCAGCAAGCGCTTGATCAAACAGTGCAAGGATGGTTCCTAAATCAGCTTCCAGCTTGGCAATCGTACCTCGAAGGCTGCCTGCTTTCATATCCTTCGTATTTTGAGCTTGGAGGCAGGATACAAATGAACCTGCTTGAGATAGTTTTTTATATGTAGTTTCATACGTGTCAAGGACAGACGTTAATTTGCTTTCAATGTGTGTATCTTCTTTTGAAAAGGCACCCACCTTTTGTCGTAATTCATCTAGTAGCTGCTGAATGTTTTGCAGGTATGTCTTAAATTCTGGTGAAGAACTGCCTCCTTTAAAAAAGGCATCTAAATCCCACGTTTCTTGCAATGGTGTTAATCCCAAAATATTTCCCCCTTTATTTGCTAATTTCATCATACAAAGGATATAGAATCAGTATGTCGTATGTATTCCTTTATATTCATTATATTTTCTCACAATTAAAAAAACCCGGCAAGAAGCCGAGTTTTTATGATAATTTCGAACGTAGGTACGCATCTATAAATGAATCTAAATCTCCATCCATCACCGCTTGAACATTTCCCATCTCCGTATTGGTTCGATGGTCTTTCACAAGAGAATAAGGGTGGAATACATAAGAGCGGATCTGGCTTCCCCAGCCAATTTCTTTCTGCTCTCCTCTGATTTCATCCAATTCTGCCTGCTGTTCTTCGATCCGTTTTTGATAAAGTTTCGATTTCAGCATTTTCATCGCACGTTCTCTGTTTTTAATTTGTGATCTTTCTGTTTGGCACGTCACGACGACATTCGTTGGAATATGTGTGATACGAACGGCAGAGTCCGTCGTATTGACGTGCTGGCCACCTGCTCCGCTTGCACGATACGTATCTACCTTGATATCCTCTGTCCGAATATCAATATCAATTTCTTCATTGAATTCCGGCATGACATCACAGGAAACGAAGGATGTATGTCTGCGGCCAGAAGAATCAAAAGGAGAAATACGAACCAAACGATGGACACCTTTTTCAGCTTTTAAGTAACCGTACGCGTTATGCCCTTTGATGAGCAAAGTCACAGACTTAATCCCTGCCTCATCACCTGGAAGGTAATCAAGCGTTTCGACCTTAAAGCCTCTGCGCTCTGCCCAGCGAGTGTACATTCGCAGAAGCATAGAACCCCAGTCCTGTGATTCAGTACCGCCTGCACCTGGGTGAAGCTCAAGAATGGCATTGTTTTTATCATAAGGTTCGCTTAAAAGAAGCTGCAGCTCAAATTCGTTAAACTGCTTCGTTAAGTTCTTCAGCTCTTTTTCAAGCTCTGCATGAAGCTCCTCGTCATAATCTTCCTTTAATAAGTCATGCGTCATTTGCAGCTCTTCATGCGATTCACTTAGCTCATGATAGGAATTCACAGAATCCTTCAGTGCATTGGCTTCATTGATAACGCCTTGAGCCTTTTGCTGATCATTCCAAAAAT
Organism: Bacillus sp. Je.9.29.b; assembly: GCF_051129925.1. Taxonomy (NCBI): domain Bacteria; kingdom Bacillati; phylum Bacillota; class Bacilli; order Caryophanales; family Bacillaceae; genus Bacillus; species Bacillus sp. Je.9.29.b. The sequence goes on along the minus strand of NZ_JBCPSO010000003.1, from coordinate 532,786 downwards.
CAGCCTCTGACATCGTCGCTTCAAGCTCTGCGATTTTGGCCTCTTTTGTTTCTAAGTCAAAGAGACCCCCTAAAATCAGCTAGCCTGCTAGCCATATTTTCAAGCTCTTGTCTAATTTCTACTAATTCCATATCCTTCACCTCATAGATGTATGGGGGCTGACATGAATAGAAAGAGGTTTTCACCTCTTTCCATTACTTATTCTGTCTTCCCATGACAATTTTTATATTTCTTGCCGCTTCCGCAGTGACATGGGGAGTTTCGTCCAATGTCTACGACTTTACGTACCGGCTTCTTCTTCACTGTCTTCTCCTCATCGCCCTCTTGCGGCTGATGAGCCGTTGTTTGACCTTGAACCACTTCTTCACGTTCTAGGTTGTTTTGGATTTCTGATTTCAAGACATACTTGGCCACATCATCTTCAATTGAAGCCACCATATGCTCAAACATCGCAAATCCTTCCATTTGGTATTCACGAAGCGGATTCGTTTGTGCGTACGCACGTAAATGAATCCCTTGACGCAGCTGATCCATTGCATCGATATGGTCCATCCACTTTGAATCCACCGCACGAAGAACGATGACTTTTTCAAATTCACGCATTTGTTCTTCGCCAAATGTTTCTTCTTTTGCATCGTATTTTTCTTTAATCCGATCCATGATGAAGCTTGTAATTTCATCTGCTTCTTTACCGAAGATATCTTTGACCGTAATGGCACCTTCGTCTAAATAGTTCGTGTTGATTAATTCAACAAGACCATCTAGTTTCCATTCTTCAGGCAGCTCTTCTTTTGGCGTATAAGATCCCACAGCACGCTCAATTGAAGATTGGATCATATTGATGACAATTGATTTTAAGTTGTCAGAATCGATGACTTCAAAACGCTGTTTGTAGATTACTTCACGCTGTTGACGAAGCACATCGTCGTATTGCAGAAGCTGCTTACGGGAATCAAAGTTGTTCCCCTCTACACGTTTTTGAGATGATTCAACGGCTTTAGACACCATTTTACTTTGGATTGGTGTAGAGTCATCCATGCCAAAGCGGTCAAGCATCGCCATCGTCCGCTCTGCACCAAATCGGCGCATCAATTCATCTTCCATGGAAAGATAGAATTGGGTAATCCCTGGGTCTCCTTGACGTCCAGAACGTCCGCGAAGCTGGTTATCAATACGGCGGGATTCATGACGCTCTGTCCCGATAACAGCCAGACCTCCAAGTTCTTTTACACCTTCGCCAAGCTTGATGTCTGTACCACGTCCTGCCATGTTTGTTGCAATGGTCACAGCACCTTTTTGACCAGCCTCTTCAATAATTTGTGCTTCACGCTCATGGTTTTTTGCGTTTAACACTTGATGAGGAATGCCTTTATTTTTAAGCAGCTTAGAAATAAGCTCAGATGTCTCAACTGCTACTGTTCCGACAAGAACTGGCTGCCCTGTCATATAGCGCTGCGCAACATCCTCAGCCACTGCTTTAAATTTACCATCCATTGTGCGGTAAATTAAATCAGGTCTGTCATCACGAACCACTGGTTGGTTGGTCGGGATTGACACAACCTGCATGTTGTAAATGTTACGGAATTCTTCTTCTTCCGTTTTTGCTGTACCAGTCATACCAGATAATTTTTCATACATACGGAAGTAGTTCTGGAACGTAATTGTTGCTAGTGTCATGCTTTCGTTCTGTACTTCAAGACCTTCTTTTGCCTCGATGGCTTGATGCAGACCTTCACTATAACGGCGTCCTTTCATTAAACGTCCTGTGAAGGAGTCAACGATGACTACTTGGCCTTCTTCTACCACATAATCCACGTCTTTTTGCATCGCAACATGTGCCTTCAGCGCCTGAGCGATGTGATGGTTCAGCGCGACATGTTTGACATCAAACAGGTTCTCAATGCCAAATGCTTTTTCCGCCTTCGTCATTCCGCTTTCAGTCAGCTGCACACTTTTTGTTTTAATATCATACGTGAAATCATCTTCGATTTTTAATGTGCGGACAAATGCATTGGCTTGTACATAAAGCTTTGTTGATTTCGCAGCTTGTCCTGAAATAATAAGAGGTGTTCTCGCTTCATCAATTAAAATGGAGTCAACCTCATCGATCACGGCATAATGAAGCGGTCTCTGAACCATTTGCTCTTTGTACAGCACCATGTTATCTCGTAAATAGTCAAAGCCGAGTTCATTGTTTGTTGAATACGTGATATCAGCGGCGTACGCTTCTCTTTTTTCATCTTTGTCTAAGCTGTTTAAGTTTAAGCCGACTGTTAAACCAAGAAACTCAAAAATTTTGCCCATTTCCTGCGCATCACGGCTTGCCAAATATTCGTTGACTGTCACGATGTGGACGCCTTTTCCAGAAAGAGCATTTAAATAAACAGGCATTGTTGATGTCAATGTTTTACCTTCACCTGTTTTCATTTCAGCGATGTTACCTTCGTGAAGCGCGATGCCCCCCATGAGCTGTACCTTAAATGGGAACATTCCTGTTACGCGGCGGGATGCCTCGCGAACCGTTGCAAATGCTTCAACCAGCAGGTCATCCACGGATTGTCCTTTTTCAAGTTTTTCTTTAAATTCAATCGTTTTATTTCGTAAAGCCTCGTCAGATAATTTTTCAAAATTTTGAGCGAGAGCTTCGATTTCATTTGCCTTTTTTTCATATCGGCTGATCGTACGTTTCGTAGGATCAAACACTTTGTTTAAGATTCCAAGCATATAATAACGCTCCTCTATTTCATGCAATTTTTCGGCATGTCCAAAAGTTTGACAGGTCCATATTTACCTGCATTTATCATACCATACCTTCCTTCATTTCCAAAGAATTTGCCATAATTTCGCACAAAAAACCCGCCCCTTATGAAGGGAACGGGTTTACTTTATTTAGGTTGTTTTTAAATCAGCAGCATCAACTGATATTTAAGCGTTTGGCTCAATGAGTCCATATTTACCGTCATTTCGGCGATAAACCACATTGGTCAAATTTGTCTCAGCATTTGTGAAAACGAAGAAACTATGACCTAACATGTTCATTTGGAGAATGGCCTCTTCACTATCCATCGGCTTTAAGTTGAAACGTTTTTGTCTGACGATTTCTGTTTCATCAATCTCTTCGTCATCTTGAACTGCTACTTCAGCCGTACCATTTCCTCCAGCAAATAAGTGCTTTTTGGCACCTTGCTCGCGGAATTTACGGTTTACTTTTGTTTTGTGCTTTCTAATTTGACGTTCTAATTTACTGGCTGCTAGGTCTACTGCATTGTACATATCCTCATTATGCACCTCAGCTCGAAGTGCTAGATCAGTCATTGGAATGGTAACCTCAACTTTAGATTCTTGATCGTTGTAAAACTTCAAGTTCACGTTGACTGAAGCATCTACATCTGTCTCAAAATAACGCTCCAGCTTTCCAATTTTTTTCTCGACATGATCTCTTAGTGCAGGTGTTACGTCGATGTTTTCTCCTCTGACATTGTAATTCATGTAAAGAACGCCTCCTTTAAAATTAAGGATATGTAAACCTATTTCTACTTTTCCCTCCTTTTCTCCTGCTCAAACGTAAAAAAAATGTGAATATTTATTGAAATTTGTCGAATTTTGCGGTGCTTCAACTGTTGCTTGATAGGTGATGAATATATATTCGGCTGATTCTTGAAAAAGACCAGCGCACATTAAATGGTAAAAGATGAAATCGATGTTTTCAACGATTGAGATAAGGATTTTAAATCCTCCGCAGCGGCTTTCATCTCTTCATTGGCCGCTAATGATTCTTCAACAGCAGCAGACATGTACTCTGTTTCTTCTGAGTTTCGTTTCGCACCTTCTTCAATGACACCAACCGTTTGAGAAATTTCCTCTGTACTAGCAGAAATTTGTTCTGCAGTGGCTGACAGCTCTTCTGCTTTCATTGAAATATCACGAATAGATTCCAAGATTTCATGAAAGCTCTGTTCAGATAATTGTGATACTTTTACACCCTCTGCTACATCACGCTCGACCTTCGTCATCGATTGTGATGACTTTTCTGTATCTTTGTTCACGTTCTCGAGTAATTGGCTAATTTGATCTGTCAGCTGACTAGATTCTTCTGCCAGCTTCCTCACTTCATCGGCTACAACTGCAAAGCCTCTTCCATGTTCTCCTGCCCTTGCTGCTTCTATAGCTGCGTTTAAAGCAAGCAAATTCGTCTGGTCAGCAATGGCATGGATATGACCTAACAGATCTTGAATGCCTGTAAACTGTGCTTGCACATTGGCCATTGTGGAATGGTGTTCATTCACAGACTCTTTAATAGAACTCATTTGTTTCACAAATTGTTGAATAAGGGCGGCACCCTCTTCAGCCTTTTCAGTCACTGAAATTGAGTGACCCGAAACATCGGACGTGTGTACAGCTGCATTTTGCATGCCAGTCGACACTTCCTGAATAGCGGATGCCACTTTTCCGACCGCATCTGATTGTTCACGTGAAGCTTCACTGACCTGTTCAATCGAGCTAGATGTCTGCTCACTAGCCGATATCGTTTGACTGATGGTTTCCTCAAATTGAGCAGCAGAATCAGCAAGCTGTCTTGATCCGCTTTGCACCTGCAAAATAAGCTGACGCAAATGAGCCGTCATTTGATTAAAGGCTGTGCCGAGTTGACCAATCTCATTTTTAGAGGTCACTTCAATCTCTTCAAGGGTTAGATCACCATCTGCCATCCTTTTTGCGGCATTTGTGACAGAAACAATTGGTTTTGTCATGCGATGAACAAATCTGATCCCAATCACCAAAAGGCCAACAATAATCGCTGCACTGACCAAAATGAGTGTAAGCAATAATTGATTACTATCTTGATTGAGCTGATTGATTTTTTGATCACGTTGTTTTAGCTGATTTTGAGCGAACTCTTTTGTAAAGGTATGTATTTCTTGTTCGATAGGTTGTAATTCTTGACTGAGGCGGGTGTTGAATTCTTTTTGATTTTGCATATTTAATGAATTAAATAATCGATTTGTTGAGGTGTAGTAGAGATAATTTTTTTCTGAGATTTGATCTACTAGATTTTTTGCTTGTTTGACCGTACTCATTTTCGAAGCTTCTGCTGTTTTCTTATTAATATCTTCATATGTTTGCTCAATTTTCTGCAAATTTTCAGCATCTTGCACGACGACATATGTTTTAATCTGTGCTTCCTGCTTTTGAAGAAGCGCTTCTAATTCCAGCGAGGTCTGATAAAGCTTCACTTCCTTGCTTAATAGCGCTTTATAGGATTGATCTGTTTTGTAATAGAGAAAGCTTGAGAACCCTAACATACTGACAAACAATACACATATGACAATAAGCCCAAATAAAAATTGATTTTTTAGTCTCATAATTTCCTCCGAATGGTCTGAATTGGACAAAAATTAATGAATGACATACGGCCTCATACAGGCATGTATTTCATCCATCCACTTTCTATATTCAGGTATAAAGTATGTTTTCAGGAATGATTGGAAGTGATTTGAAGGGAATGTATAGAAAGCTAGTATATCAAAGCTTAAAAATATTTGATCAAACGAACGAATCGTTTTGGCAAAGTGTTCATTTTCAATAATTGAAAGCAGAAGAGGATGTGTTGTGTCTAAATGAAAGAAGGCATGGATCAGATCATTAAAGATCCGATCCCCTTCTGTTTTGTCAAAATCCTTCTCAATTTCATCTAAATAGTTTAGACTCTCTTCTATCGTGTATAGAAGTTCATAATATGTGGTTAATAAAATATAGTCATTTGAACGATACGCCACAGGTCTCACCTATTTATTTCCGTTTATCGTAGTATACGCCGTCACTTGTTATGGGCTGGTATGGGTTTTGATAATTCAGCTGTTTTGTTTTCTTTTTTTGAATGGCTTGAATATCTGCTTTTATCCCATTTTGGATAACCGTTAATTGCTTCGCCATCTGTTGATCTGTTTGTATGATTTCTCGGATTTTCTCTTTTTCTTGATCCGTCAATTCATGCTGTATATCTCTCATTAATTCGTCTCTCTCAATTAAAAAGGCATCAAAGTCTTCAACCAGTGTCTCACTTTGCGGATTTTCCGCTATTTCGGCTGCCATTTTTAATGTTTGATCATGCAGCTGGTCCACAATACTCATAGAGAACCCCCGATAGAGTGGTGACGGCCTTTACGATCGGTTTGAATGACTTCCTTCCACGCATCACGGAAATCAGTTACGTACTCTTCTACTTCATTCAATATCTCTTCGTCATTTTGAAGATTGGCTTCTATCAGTCTGCGATAAATGTAATCATACATACTTGCCATACTCTTTGATACGTCATAGGAACGATTTAAGGTGACATTTAATTCTTGAATGATGTTTTGAGCCTTTTTTAGGTTCAAGTTTCTCGTTTCTGCATCCTCTTTTTGAATGGCATGCTTCGCTATTCTGATGAACTTTAAGCAGCCTTCATAAAGCATAAGCGTCAACTCGGCAGGTGTTGCGGTCTCAATAGAATTTTTCTGATAGGCGGCATAAGGGTTCTGTATTGCCATATGTTATAAACCTCCAATTATTGTCCAAGCAGTTGAGAAAGGTAGCCAGATTGGTTGTTTAGCTTTTGAATTGCACTATCCATGGCGTTAAACTTCGTATAGTAACGGGCTTCAACCATCTTCAAACGGTCTTGGAACGTACTCATTCGTTTGGTCAAAGAGTCAAGGTCCTTACCAAGTCCGTATTCCTTTGATTCCATTGTTATGCTGCCAGCCTTTTTTTGAATGCTCTTCGAAAAGTCTGATAAGGAATTTTTGATACGATAGATGATTCCTTGTTCTTGATATTGCTGCTGCGCTTTGTCTTTATCCTTTGAATCCACATTTAAACTACCCGAGATGAACATTTGTCTGACCTTCTCCGGGTCTTCTTCAATGGCTTTTTTTAATTTCTCTACTCCATCACTATCCTTAATAAATTCAAGCTTCCCACCATCTTTATAGCTGGATGATGTCGAAATACCGATTTGTGTGAGTTGGATTTTATTCGCGTCACTTGTCGTAATATTAGCATACAAATCACTTCTTATTTTAGAGGCACCAGATCGTAAAATGGAATCACTTCTCAGCAAGCCAGACTTCGCGGTCGTTTCCCATAGCTCTATTTCTTTTTCAGACATCGCTTTTTTCTCTTCAGCCGTTAATGGATGATAGTCTCTGTTTTTCTTTTCATTGACTTTTCCATTAATCTGCTCAACGAGTTCATTATATTTATCAACAAATTGTTTAATTTTATCATATATTGCATCCACATCTGTTGAAACGTTTAAGCTGACGGGCTTATCTGTGGTTGCTTTAAGCTCGTACGTAATATCAGCCTGTGTGAATGTATTGTTGTTATTCTCCATTTTCAGACCATTAATCTCGTATTGCGCCTTCTGTCCTTGAGTGGTTGCAACTAATTTGTTATTTCCATCTACTTGGAAGCCTAGTTGCGTTAAAAATGAAGCTGAATTGCCATCAGCTGCTTTAATACTGACGCCTTCACCCGTTGTCCGAGAAGTAAGAGCGATGGTATCCACGTAGTTCGTTCCATCAGAGATTTGGCCTTTGTAAGCCGTCACACCTAATTGCGCGCTGTTCAGCTTTTTCACGATGTCATCAATTGTATCGGTATCAGAGGTATTGATTGTCACCGTTTTTGGTTCTGTCGAATCTGGTGTCGTCACTTCAAACGTAAACGTTCCGTTTGTTGGTGTAAATCCAGATGTACCAGAGGATTTGAAGACGGAAGCTGTCGCTAGCTGAGTGACATGAATAGAGCCAGAGGTCGCATTTGTTGATCCAGTTGCTGTGACAGCAGATTCATTAGAGCTTGTCACCTTTTTGGCGCCATATGTACTTGGACGCGTTAAGTTTAAACTGTTGATCAAATCATCTAATTCTTTAATTTTCGAGTTAACCTCGCGATAGCTGTCTCTTTGCCATTCAAGTGTTTGTTTCTGGCGCGTCATTGTATCAAGTGGTGCTTGCTCCGTTTTCATCAGCTTTGAAACGATTTCATCAATATCGAACACATTTGAAAATCCAGTAATACGATTGACCATTGTTTATGTTCTCCCTTCATTTACATTCTTTTATCTACAAATAGACCGACAATTTCTGTCATTGCCGCATAGAAATCAAGCCATTCCTTGGACGGAATTTCTCTAATGACTTCATCTGTTTGGTTATCTACGACTTTGACATAATATTCGTTGAGTTTTTCATGTAATTCAAATTGAAGATGAAATTGAGTAGGTTCAATCAGCTTGTTTGCCCCTTGAAGCGTTTTTTCAATTTCTTCTTTTGAAACAGCCCTGCCATTTGCTTGTGTGTCAGAGTTTACATTGTCATTCTGGTTATTAGAAACACGGGTTTGAAATGCATCGATAATTGGCTCTAGCGATGTCAACTTACCAACAGACATAGTTATTCAGCTCCTGTGCTTTAATCTATCTTTTATATCGGCTTTGAATTTGCAAATTAAATATAGATGGACCGATTTGTTAAAGTTTCCTATAGATCATGAACATCTGTATCGAAACGCTTTCACACGGAGAAGGACAGCTGAATGCGATAAAAAAATCCTCACTTTTTTTGTGAGGATAATTGAGAGAGGAGATCTAAGGATAAACTCGCTGCACGATTGTTTTCTTCTTGAATAGACAGGTACACTTCTTTCCTGTGAATATCGATGTGCTTAGGAGCCTCAATCCCGACTTTCACTTGATCGCCTTCGATTGAAATAATCTTGACTTCAATATCATCGCCTATTTGAATCGACTGGTTTAATTTACGAGACAGCACTAACATGAGGATGCCACCTCTAACAAATGTTTTGTATGATAGGCTGAATCATGCAAAATCACCTGCTTGGCTTTCATGTTTTTCCGGTTCACAATAATAGGCGCTCTTAAATTGGCTGTTGTTTTTTCAATAGATGATTCCATTGTTAAGATAACCATTACTTCCACATCATTGGCATCTTCTACTTCCAGAATGTCTACAACCGTTTCGTCTAAATCAAATTCGTATTGATTGAAGAATAAAAACGGGCTGCTGACGATAAAGCCTAATGCCGAGTTTTTCAATGATTGAAGAACTAAAAATGGAGACTCTTCTGATAAAGGCAAAATGACAAACTGTTTTTGATCCAGAAATCCTGGTATCCCGTTAGAGAAGTGAATGATTTGCTCCTCTTTGATTGTCACTTCACCATGATATTTTGTTTGAATGATCATAATTCACGACCTTTTTCGTTTTTCTTAACTATACCTTATCACCATTTTGGCCCGTTTCGTCAACTTCTATTTTTAATTCTGGGTATTGTAACATATCAATATTGACCTTACCTGGCTGGTAGTTAACGATTGGTTTATGAGGTGTGGCCTCTATGATAGCTTTTTGCGGCTCCACATCAATTTGAAGCTCAGAAGGCTGATAGTGAATTTTCACACTAAAGAATGAAGGTATCACACCAATGGTGAATTGTTTTGCTGGGGGACTGCCATTGATTTTGGCAAACTCAGCAATCGCATTCCCACCATTCTCGATCTTGATAAGTTCACTTCCTTCTTCCGCTCTTCGACCCATTCCTTCTCCAACAGCACGCTTCCCCTCAGCTGCCCATTCCTCAGAACGTCTAAAAATTGACTTGATGTCCATATCGGCAAATGCCTCGGTTTGATCAATGGTTAATTTCGACGGTGTCATTTTGATATTCATGACAGCTCGTGGCTGCTGAATCTCAAGATCCGCTCGTGGCTGCTCTACTTCTTGCCGGGAAGGAGTTGTCGACATTTGAAGTTTTGCATAGGTTTGCTGCATTAACAATCTAGGGATTTGCATATGTTCACCTCCATGATGCAAAAAAGCACCCATCGGATGCTTTTTATTATCTTAAGAAATCAACAAGGGATGGCTGAATGACTTTAGCTGTTGTCGCTAAAGCAGCTCTATTCACCGTCTCTTGTTGAAGAAGATCAAGAATTGCCTTTTCACTTTCAACATCTTCATTATCTGATTTAGCATTTTTCAGTACTTGAAATTGTGAAGTCAAACGACTTCCTACTAAGTCAACACGATTCGAACGCGCTCCTAGGTCAGATCGCTCAGCACTCATCACTTCTTTAAACTGATCGATACTTCCTAATGCATCATCAGAATTCGCAAACGTTCCATTTTTCAATGAGTTTTCTAAATCAGTCAGCATTTCAATGACATTTTGACCGTTAGCCTGTCCGCCAAACGCTGAGATTGGATTTGAGTTTACATTTAAAGTGATACCATCAGAAATATTCGCTTGAACAGCATTCGCATCTGTATAATTTTCGAAGTTAAATGTATACGTTCCGTCTGCATTCTCAACAACTGGTTTAACATTTGTATTTGTCCCATTAAATACGAACTTACCTAGCATTTGAGTGTTCATTGCATCAATGATTTGATTCTTCATCTGGCCAATTTCCACTCCGATAGCTGCTAAATCTTCGGGCTGCTTTGTTCCATTTGCCGCATCAAGCACTTTATCTCGTATATTTGACATAATATCAATGATTTCAGTGACACTTGTTTCAGATGTATCAATCCAGTTTTGTGCTTCATTTAAGTTATTTTTATATTGTTCATTTCGAAACAAGGCAGTACTATATTGAAGGCTTTTCACTGCTGCAACAGGATCATCAGACGTTTTCGTGAAACGTCTGCCTGTTTGTGCCTGTTCATTAATTTTAGATAGTTTTTCATAACTTTTACTAATATTTCGCAGTGAGTTTTGTGAAATCATTCCTTGTGTGACTCGCATCCGTTATCCCTACCTTCCTACGACACCCATGCCGTTTATGACCTTATCCAATACTTCATCTTGTAATGTCATAATTCTCGCAGCCGCATTATATGCATGCTGAAATTGAATCATATTCGTCATTTCTTCATCAATGGAAACAGCGCTAGTCGACATTCTACGTTCATTGGCTGAATTGACAAGAGCAGCTGAACTGCTTTCAAGCGTCATGTTCTTTTTCCCTTGTACCCCCATCTCAGCAATAACATTTTGGTAATAATCCTGAATTGTCGTTGTATTTCCGCCGATTGGTAACTTTAAGTCTTGTATATTAGCTAATTTCGTAGCATTCGAACCGTCACCTTGTGTTTGATTGAGAGATGCAGCAATATTATCTGTTGATGCTAAAATGACATCGCTCACTTTAATACGAGCTGCCAAACCTTTATTCAACTCATTGTTATTTTCGATATCAAAAAAGTCTTGTCCACTTGCACCATTTAACGTGTACCCCTGCTTATGTACATCGTTAAATGTATCCATGAATACTTTTGCTACTTCATCCAGCTCTGCAAGCATATCTGGGTACATGCCTTTTTCTAAACCATTTGACATGTAGCCGTAAGCTTCAACAAGTGCTTTTACTTTACCGTTCACTTGTAATTGATCCGCTGCAATGGTTGTTGTTCCGAATTGAAGTGAATTAACAAGTCCCGTTGTATTATCGTAAGAGATTTGCAGTTCAGACTTTTCGTTCGTAATACCATTCAAAATGTTTCCTGCGGATTGTCCATTTGCACCGATAATGTCGATGTTGACAGTTCCTTCAGCAATTTTGAGCGCATTACCGCCAGGTGGATTGTAGCTGACCTTAATATCAACAAGTGAGGATAATTGATCGACCAAAGTATCACGTGTATCATAAAGATCATTTGGAAGATACCCATTTGGTTCAACTGCTGCAATCTGTTTGTTCACTTCATCTATTTGAGATAAAAGAGTGTTTACATCTTTGGCTGTTGAATCGAGTTCCGTTTTTAAATTCTTTTGTATCGTTGTTAAAGAAGAATTGAGCAGACGAAATTGGTCAACTAAAGCCTGTGCACTTGTTTTAACAACTGTACGTGCAGAAGCCGTATCAGCATTTTTTGATTCCGATAAGACCTGCAATGATTTCCATAGATTATCAAAAGCTCTGTTCAAGCCTTCATCCGTCAAATCATTCATAACCCCTTCCATCTGTGAAAGGGCATCTGACTTCGTTGAGTAGTAAGATAAGTTATTATTATGATCTCTGTATTGTAGATCTAAAAAGCTGTCTCGAATTCTTTCAACCGTTCCAACTTGTACGCCTGTCCCCATTTGGCCATACGTCTTGCCGTCATAAACAGAAATGACTGGATAAGGATTTTCTGCTTTAAAGGTCACTCTTTGTCTTGAGTAGCCCTCCGTATTTGCATTGGAGACGTTGTTTGATGTGACATAAAGCCCTGCACGCTGGGCTGTGATTCCTCTTTTTGCCGTTTCTAGTCCCATGAATGTAGAACCCATTGGTATCCTCCTTGTTTACGCCTTTGAATCAAACAAAGCCCTTTGCTGTTTAGGCTTTGAACTCTCAAGACCATTTTGTCCGTAATTCATATTTTCTTTATTAGGGTTAACGAGATCGAATGTCAGTGAAATAAATTGAAGTGACTGCTGAATAAGCTGCTTGTTCAGTTCATTTACATCTTTTAGTTCCACCATGATGTCATTTAGTTTCTCATATAATGAAATGAGCTCTTCTTGATCTGTACCTTCAGCCTTTTCGATACATGCAGTGATGGTTGGTGATTGATCACTTTGTAAAAATTGAACGGTCGCTTCAATTCGTTTTTCTTCTAATTGAGAAATGGCCTGAATATACTTTTGCTCTAAATTCAGGACCTCTGAAAGAGCATCAATCTCATTGCTTTTCAGCATTTCTGTTTTATCCTTAGACAACTTTAAAAGCTGTTCATGCAATCCATAGAGACGATGCAGTTCTTCAATAATTATTTTAACTGACATTCACGCTGCTCCCTTTTGTTATTGTTGTTTATAAAAATTCAGCATTTTATCTGCAATGCCTTTTGTATCTACTTGATATGTTCCGGCTTCAATGCTTTTTTTAATTTGGTCAATTTTATCTTGGCGTTCTCTCATAATATTCGGCACCTTTTGCATTTCGATTGCCTTTTTAGAAATTTCGACTTTATCAGTTGATTTAGCTTGATTCGATTGCAACGTTTGTTTCTCATATGTTTTCTTGTAAGGATTTACTGGTTGTGTTCCATATCGATTAATTTTCACGGGATTCCTCTCGCTTTCCGTTACAGTCTGTCTTGATTCTATCCATTTTATCGACCAAACTGCAACTTAGTTTAGGGAATCAGTCGTTTTTAGGATTAATGGCATAATAGGTGTCTTTTTTCCTAGATTCAATCTCCCTTTTACGCTCCTCTTCTTGGTTCATTTGGCTGATTTGCGAATGAATATCCTGTTCACATTGGCTGCATAGCTTGTTTTTCCTGATCGCTTTGCCACATCTTTCACAAGGATAATTAATATTTGGAAATTGACTAATTTGCAGTCTTTTCAAACGAATAAATTTCAAGATTAATTCTTCATCAACTTCTGTTGCTTCTACTATTTCAGCAATAGTTGATTGTCTATTACTTTGTTTTCTCAAGAATTTATATACGATATCAAAAGAACGTTCTTCTTCTTCAAAGCATTTATTACAAACCGTTTGGATGGTGGTTTTTAAAAATAGCTGATTACATTGTGGACAGTTTGCCAATTGATTCATAACCAAAACCCCTTACGTTATTTTCTTTTCTTATTATCGGTTAATTATCATGATTTTTAACTACGTATCAACGTAAAAGAAGAAACACTTTTAGCACCTGCGTCTTTCAAAATTCTTGCCGCATCATAGATGGTTGCTCCCGTTGTATAGATATCATCAACTAATATAATATCCCTTTGAACAATCGCATCTGTTTGCTTTATTTGAAACAATCCTTTTTGATCTAGGCGTTCATTTTTCTTTTTTTTAGACTGCTTACTTTGATGTATTTTCACGAGTGGTTGCAATATTGGCTTATCTAGCAAAGAAGCGATTATCACGGACTGATTAAATCCTCTTTCTTTTAGTCTTTCATGACTTAAAGGAATCGGTATCAGCAATGGGTCTTTTATGCAGAAGGAATGTTTAAATGCTGCTTGTACATCTTTTTTAAACAGCTCAGCTAAAGCCGTATCACCCCGAAATTTAAAGCGGGCAAGGACATCTTTCATCAAATCATTGTAAGTATAAACTGACCTATTTTTTACAAGGATTTTAGTAGAATCAGAGCGTTCATTCCATCTGTTACAGTCCTGGCACAATTGGTCATTTGACTGCGCCCTTCCGCATGTTGGACAAATAGGACGCTCAATCTTTACTAAGTGATCCTTACATGCTACACAAAGGCGATCATCATTTAATAGTAGGAATGATTTCCATGTAAAAGCAGGCACAAAATGTCCCTCGCAAATTTGGCAAATCAATTGGTTTCCTTGTTCAGCAGCAGACGATTTTCACACCTTGGAAATGCAGAGACCTTGGAAGCTGCTTCTGTCAGAATGACCAGCATCGCAGTATTCTTCTGTTTATCCACCATCTCAGATTTACTGTAAGATATTTTATCGATATCTGTTATATATTGTGGTTTCACTTGATTCAGTGAAATCGCTAATACATCTTCCATACACTTTTCACAATGACAAATCATGTTTAATTGGTTGAGATATTGATTGAGAATTTCCTTGAGTAGTATTTCTTTTGCATTGAGTAGCATATTTGTCTCTCCTGCCATTTGTGTATTGTGAATATAATGTACCATGATTTAGTTGAACCCACACTGTTTTTCAGAAAACTCTTTTGCAGCCGTCTCATTCATTTTTGCGATATGCTTCTTTGCTTGTTTCATACTTCTCGTTAAACCAAAATGATAAAGGAAAACATCTCCTGTACAATAATCCGGGTGTCTGCCTACCCGCCCAGAAATCTGAACAAGTGCACTCTCTGTAAAAATAGTAGATTCCGAACCTAGTACCCCCACTTGAACATTTGGAATCGTTACGCCTCTTTCTAGAATAGTGGTTGTAACTAGTACATCGTATACGTAATCTCTAAAGTGCTGAACCTTTTGTTTCCTATCCGGATCATCGGCAGATACTCCCTCCACGTTTAAGGATTGTTCTCGAAGAATCTTCGTTACCTTCTTCATGACAGCAATTGAAGGAACAAAAAGTAATATTCTTCTCTTATTTGCAATATGTCTCTGCATCCAATTCATCACTTTAGGGGGCAGCTGCTTCTTTTTTAATTTCTTTTTCCAATGTCCGATCCAATGAAAGGTCGGTACGGGTAATAGTTGCTCGTGAAAACGCAAAGGAATTTTTATCGCTTCCAGTTTTCCACGAGAAACCTCTCTCGTCATTTTTTTAGAGGGTGTCGCACTTAAATAAATCCTAACCCCTCTGTTATTTCTCATCGCCTTTAGAACAGCAAATTGGAGACGCTCATCCATTGAATAAGGGAAGGCATCGACTTCATCTACAATGAGCACATCAAAAGCATTTTTGTATCTCATCAGCTGGTGGGTTGTGGTGATCACAAGCGGTGTTATTTGAAACCTTTGAGAACTGCCTCCATAAAGTACGGTAATTGTCACCCCTTGAAATGCTTTTCTAAGCCGTGGTTCGAGTTCAAGCACAACATCTGTTCTAGGTGTCGCAATACAGACACTCATTCCTTGATTTAACGCATATTCGATTCCATGAAAAAGCACTTCCGTTTTCCCTGCTCCGCAAACCGCCCAAACAAGTAGATCAAATTTGTTTTTAATAGCTTCAATTATCCTTTCTGACGCTCTTTTTTGCCCTTTGGAAAGCTCTCCCTGCCATGTTAATTCGGCTCGACATGTTTCTTCCATTTGTGGACCTGTCCATTCATAAAGAAACCCACATTCTGCTGCTTTTCCCATCATGATGCATGATCTACAGTACACACAATCCTTTTGACACACTTCACATGGAGAATGAGCAAAGTACCGCTTGTGTGATACACCGCACCGGCAGCATGTAAAACCATTTGCTTTCCTCTCAATGGCAGGAGACCGATTGACTAATCCTTTCTCCTCCAGCCAATCTAAATTGGACTGTGGGCACTTTGTTTCAACGGTGAGCAGATGGCGTGAATGCAGCTGCCGCATTAGTTCCATTGCTTTGTCCATATTCAACATTACCAAACACCTTTCAATTGATGTTTGGCTATTATGCGCAAAGACATGACCTTTCGTCCAACAGGTAAAATAGAAAAACAAAACCCCTTTTCCATAAGAAAAGAGGTTTTTTAGGAATTATCTAATCACCCAGCCAAGGGCTAAAGAACCTTCACCTAGATGGGTGCCGATTACGGCACCAAAGTAGCTTTTATAAAATTCAACATGAGGATATTTTTCTGATAAGTGCGCAATTAATTCTTCTGCTTCTTCTTCTCTATTACCATGTATCAGTGTTGCTCTCATCGGAACACCACGTGATGCATCTTCATCAAATAATTCAAAAATACGTGAAATGGCTTTTTTACGTGTGCGAATCTTCTCAAAAGGAACAATTAGCTTGTTGTCAAAATGCAAAATAGGCTTTACCTTTAAGAGGCTTCCAATAAAAGCCTGAGCACCATTTAATCTGCCGCCTCTTTGCAAATGAGTTAAATCGTCTACCATAAAATACGCCCGCTGACTTTCCTTCAGGTAATTTAGATGTGCTAACACTTCTTCTAAAGAAGCACCTTCTTGGATTTTTTCAGCAGCTTCTAACACATAAAAACCTTGTGCCATACAGCTTGTTTCTGTATCAAACGGGTAAATATCAATCCCGTCAACTAGATCATTCGCTGAGACAGCACTGTTATACGTTCCACTAATTCCACTTGAAAGGTGGATACTAATCACGGCGTCGTATGTTTCACTTAGTTTTTCATATAAGGCTATTAATTCACCGAAAGCAGGCTGAGAGGTTGTTGGAAGATCTTTGTGTTTTTTGATTTCTTCATAATATGTCTTCCAGTCCATTTCTATTTCTTCACGGTATGATTCACTGCCAAAGATGACGTTAAGGGGGATCATATGAATATTATGTTTATCACGCAGCTCTTGTGGTAAATAAGCAGTACTGTCTGTTACAACGGCTATTTTCATTCTTAAATACCTTCCTTATTCGTTAAGTTACTCTTTTTTATTTTAAAAGAATGATCATTTTTTCATTAGATTTATAATAGTAATCAAAAAAGCCTGCCTAATCAATAGGCAAGCCCGCTATATCCGAAAAAGACTCCTTACCCTGTCTATCATTTCCCTCCACCTAAAATGTGAGAGAATAAAAACAGGCGAAAAAGGAGTACTTGTCCGGAACATTATCTCATTTCTACCCAGCCGTTTTTAATAGCTACAACAACAGCTTGTGTACGGTCGTTTACATTCATTTTTTGCAAAATGTTACTCACGTGGTTTTTAACTGTTTTCTCACTAATAAAGAGCGATTCACCGATTCCTCTGTTGCTCTTTCCGTCAGCTAACATTTGAAGAACTTCACATTCACGTCTAGTTAAGATATGAAGTGGTCTGCGAATTTCAGGATATACCTCATGCTGTGGATGTGCTGAAACGCCGCTAGTTGCTAAGCGTCGGAATTCATTTACTAAATTATGAGTGACTTTCGGATGTAAATAAGAGCCTCCGTCAGCTACAACTTTCACTGCTTCGATGAGTGTGTCTGCATCCATTTCTTTTAGCAGGTAGCCTCTCGCCCCTGTTTTCAATGCATGTGTTACATAGTTTTCATCGTCATGAATAGATAGAATAATGACTTTTGATTCGGGATAAAGCTCAACAAGCTGCTTTGTAGCCTCAACACCATTTACATTCGGCATATTAATGTCCATAATGACAACATCCGGATGATAGTGTTCTACGATACGTGCAGCTTCGTCACCGTCGTCTCCTTCTGCAACTACTTCAAAAGTAGGTTCAAAATCTAAAATCCGTTTGACACCTTCACGGAATAATTGGTGGTCATCAATAATTACAATATTTACTTTAGTCACAAGCTACGCCTCCCCATGTTTATTGTTCTACACCTGAACTTTATGGTCAATATGTCTTTTGACTCTATTTTACAATTTTATTTTGCAATGTTAGTGGCACGCGAATCATGATGAATGTCCCTAGACCTATTTTTGAGTCTATGGTCATTTTACCTTCCAGTAGGTCTACGCGTTCTTTCATGCCAAGTAAACCGAAGGATTTGTTTTTGTTTGTTTTCACATCTTTCATATCAAAGCCTTTTCCATCGTCTTTAATAATTAAGGTCACAAAGTCTTTCGTTACTTCTACTTTGACAGAGATTTCTTCAGCTTCAGAATGCTTTAATGAATTTGTGACAGCTTCTTGGGCTAGTCTAAACAGTGCTACTTCAAATTGAGAAGCAATTCTTTCGCTTTCTGTATCACCTAGGCATTGGAACGTAATTTTGGTTTTCCCATCATATTCTTCAATTGTGTTTAAGTATTTTCTCAGTGTCGGAATCAGACCCAAATCATCTAAAGCCATCGGTCTTAAATCATAAATGATTCTTCTCACTTCGTACAGTGCATTTCGCACATTCTGTCTGAGACTTCTAATTTCTTTAAAGCCTTCTTCTGTACCGCGGTCTCTAAAAATCCGTTCAATTAATTCGGAACGCATCATCACGTTTGCCAGCATTTGAGCAGGGCCGTCATGAATTTCCCGAGACACTCTTTTGCGTTCTTCTTCTTGGGCTTCAATAATTCTCAGCCCAAAATCTTGTTTTGCCTGAGCATCTTCAAGTAAAACGCCAACCTGGCGTAAATCCTGGTTGAGATAGTTGAGAACAACTGTAATCTGACTCACAAGCGTTTCAGAGCGTTCAATGACGTCTTGTAAGCTTAATAATCGTCTTTCCAGATCGTCTCTTCTTTCTCTCAGCTGCTTCTCGCGTTGCTGAATCATGGTGAGTTCCACTTGCAGGTTATGTGCTTTTTCGTAGGCCTCACGTATTTCTTCTTCGCTGAATTTGTTGAAGTTTCTGCTGACCTCAGATAAGCGGTTTCTAGCATGTCTTGTATGGACTTCCAGCTTATCCCCAAAATCAATTACTTCGTTTACTTGCTGTTTGATTTGCTTGAGCTCTTCTACTAGGCTTTCATATTGTTGACGGGACTGTTCGCCTATTCTAAATACTTCGTCCTTGCTGCCATCAACTGTACTTAGCATTTTCATGATGATTGAATCCAATAATTTCGGATCCATTTTGGGTGTTGTCATGGCTTTTCCCTCCCGTAACAGTGATGTCATCTTTTTTTATTATAAATGTCATTGATCTGCATTTTATGTCGAATTATAATGAAAGAATGCGTATAAATTATGAAGTTTTTATGACGACCCTTTTTCCGCTCCTATCATCATAACAAAATACGCTGTAAAATTCTAAAACCAATGCAAATTTTCACTAGTCTTACAATTTGCTTGTCAGGAGGGTATGTCTTTTGCTGAATCGCTATCTTACAGTAAAAAGTCGTGGCGAGCATGAGATCGTCATTGAAAAATCACGTTTTATTTGTCATATACAGCGTGCTGTCTCAGAAGAAGAAGCACAAGCATTTATACAATCCATTAAAAAACAACATTGGAATGCCACACATAATTGTTCAGCCTATCTCATTGGTGAACATGACCTGATTCAAAAAGCGAATGATGATGGTGAACCAAGCGGTACAGCAGGTGTGCCAATGCTTGAAGTGCTAAAAAAACGGAAGCTGAAAGATACAGTTGTTGTGGTCACTCGTTATTTCGGCGGTATCAAGCTAGGTGCCGGTGGATTGATTCGTGCCTACGGAAAATCTGTATCAGAAGCTATCAACCATGTTGGTATGGTAGAGCGCTGTTTAATGCGTACAATGCACACAACAATAGATTATACATGGCTTGGAAAGGTAGAGAATGAGCTTAGAGCCTCATCTTTTCAGCTAAAAGAAATCCATTATGCAGAAGATGTTATTTTTGAGACATATGTCGAAGAAACACAAACAGAGCAGTTCATTGAGTGGATGACTGAGCTGACAAATGGAAAGAGTGTTACAAAAGAAGGCGAACTGATTTATTTAGAAAAGGACATTGGTCCGATAAAGGAGACAGATGAATGGCACAACGAGTAAAAGTGCGTGTACGAAAGAAAAAGAGTAAGAAGAAGAGAATGATCAAACGTATTCTGGTCTTATTTTTGCTTCTTATCATCTGCATGGGCGGATTTGCAGTATATAAAATCGTCAATACTCTTCAAGCTGCTGACAAAACATATGATGAACTAAACCGTGGAGAGAAATCGAATCTTCGTGATGCTGTCATTGATATTAAGAAAAAACCTTTCTCTGTATTATTTGTCGGAATTGAGGATTATGCCACAAAGGGTGATCATGGCCGTTCAGATTCACTCATTGTCGCAACGATTAACCCTCAAGACAAAACAATGAAAATGGTTAGTATCCCTCGTGACACACGCGTACAGCTTGCAAGTGATACAACAGGAAGTAAAGAAAAGATCAATGCAGCATTTGCTAAAGGTGGTAAAGATGAAACGATTGAAACTGTCGAACAATTCTTGCATATTCCGATTGATAAGTATGCAACCGTTGATTTTGACGGATTCAAGGATGTCATTGATGAAGTCGGCGGAATTGATATCGATGTTCCATTTGACTTCAATGAAAAAAGTGATGTTAAAAAATCGAAAAAGATTTACTTCAAAAAAGGCAATATGCATTTAAACGGGGAAGAAGCTCTTGCTTACGCACGGATGAGAAAACAAGATCCACGCGGTGATTTCGGACGTAACGATCGTCAGAAACAAATTTTACGCGCAATGATTGATCAAATGGCGAAGCCTAATAACATTGCGAACGTCGATAACATTGCTAAAGAAGTCAGTGATCACATTAAGACCAATTTCCGTATCACAGAAGGTCTCGCGCTTCAGCAAATCTACAGCGGATTTAAAGGAGACGACACAGAAACACTCTCTATTAAAGGAACAGACCTTTACTTAGGGCCAAATCGGACGTATTACTTTGAGCCAGATACAACCAATCTAGCTAACGTCCAAAATGAATTACGAACGCATTTAAAGCTGCCTGCTGAGTCTTCAACAGAAACAGATTCACAAACCAATCCATCCTCTAGTGAAACAGGGACAAGTGATACACCTAACTCTTCGACCAGCACATCTGGACAATAATAAAAACAGCCCAGTTCCTAGGAACGGGCTGTTTTTTATTGTCTTTTGACCATTCGTTTATAAAATTTCGTAAATGGTTTAAACTCTTCATTCACCAAGCCTGTGACTTCCGCAATCACTTGCATGAACATGACCAGTAAAAAGATAATAATCAGTGATAACCATATGGTGGCACTTGTCAGCAAAATGGCACTTAAGCTAAAGACTAAGCCAATCATATAAATCACGATGACAGCCATGCGATGGGACAAGCCAAAGGCCATCAGTCTATGATGAATATGAGATTTGTCAGGTGCTGAAATCGGCTGTTTGTTTAATATTCGTCTAATGATGGCAAAAGTGGTATCGAAAATAGGGACACCTAAGATGATCACTGGGACAACAACACTAAACAAAGTGACACTTTTGTACAGCCCTAATAGTGACAGTACCGAAATCATATAGCCTAAAAAAAGCGAACCGGTGTCACCCATAAAAATCTTCGCCGGATGAAAGTTGTAAAAGAGAAAGCCGATGGTACTGCCAATGACAACAAGGGATAAAGAAAGAATCAAAATTTTATCAGCTGAAAATGCCATCACGGCAATGGTTGATAAACCGATGACAGAAATTCCGGCAGCCAGTCCATCAAGGCCGTCAATTAAATTAATGGCATTTGTGATTCCGACAATCCATAACACGGTTAGGGGATATGCCATCCAGCCTAACTCAATTCGATCTGTTAAGAAAGGAACAGAGAAAAAGTCCATTTTTAAGCCTGTGCTGACAATCAGACAAGCAACAAGAACTTGTACGAGAAATTTAAATCTTGCACTTAAATTATATTTATCATCAAATATACCTAGAATGACGATAAGTACGGCACCAACTGAAATTGCTGTAATTTTATTATGTAGAAACAGGCCGCCTGCTAATGCTCCAGCCGCTACTCCAATAAAAATTGCCAAACCGCCCATTCGAGGCATTACTTTATCATGAACTTTTCGTTTATTCGGCTGGTCCACTGCACCAATCTTAATTGCAAACTTTTTGACGATTGGTGTCACAATTAAAACTGTAGCCAGAGAGACAAAAAACGCTAATAAGGCGCGTTCGTAATCCATAGGTCAGTCTCCTTCTAAATTGAAATCTGTATTTTGTATATTGGCCGCTCTTTCCATTATACAATTGAATAGAGGATGATCACAAGCTCCCCCTGTGAAGAAGAAACAAATAAAAACGCACAATCCCTGATGAATTATGCGTTTTCTTTAATATTCGTTAGTTCCACCATATTTGTGAACAGCGCGTGCCAATCTTTTTTCTTCGCACGGCTTTGTCTTAGATGTCTATAGGTCATGTCGTCTTTTTTGCTGATCACTTTTTGGCAGGCTTCTACGAAGAGCGCAGGATCTTCGCCTTCTAAATATTCATACACATCATTCTCTTTTAGCCTTTCCGTTGACGGAAGATTTAAACCGACAACCGGTATTCCTGCGGCTAAAAATTCATATAGCTTGAGCGGAAACACGGCTTGATTGTAAGGAGATTGTTTGTATGGCATCATGCCTACATCAATCAGCTTCATATACGCAGGCACTTCTTCTGGTGCAACAGCACCTGTCCAAATCACATTCGGCAGTTTAAGTGCATGCTGAAAAGATGGATCACCATTTGTTCCATCCGGACCGACAAATAAAAATGTCCAATCAGGCTGCATGCGGGCAGCTTCTGCTATCATGTCAAAATCCAGCTTCGGCTTGATGCCTCCAATAAAACCAAGAACAGTTCCTTCTCTACCTTGCAGCACATCCTCCTTACATGGAAGATTGCTTTTTGCAAACACATCGTACTCAACGCCATTTTCCACTGTAAACACATCTTTTGGTTCGCCCATAAGACGCTTTTTGATTTGATCGTGTAAGTATTGAGAAGAGCATGTAATGCTGTGTGCGTATTTGATGATTCGATTTTCTGCTTTCACAATGACACGCTGCCTCATATAAGAAAGCAAATTATTTTTGCCGCTTATCGGCTCTCCCCACAGGTCACTGCAGTCATAGACAATATGTTTCCATTCAAATAAAGAAGATAAGAGCGGAAAGCCCGGAAACGTATACCATAAGCAAACAGCGATTCCCTTCTTTTCTTCCTGCCGCAAATGCTCAAGAAGAGGGGACAATTTATGAATATAGAACATGTCTTGATATCGGCCAAAGCGAAAAAATTTGCTCTTGAGCACATCAGGAATGGTCAATTGCTTCATTCGATCGGTTATGGGCTGAAAGGGAGCTGTATGACGGGATGCAGATGGGCATACCCAGATGACCTCTTTCGTTTCTGGATCAGATGCTAGAAATTCCGCCAGTCGATGCCGTCTGTACCTCAAGCCGTCCTGTCCCCATTCTCCCGTCGCTACGATAACATGTATGATCGAGTCTGCTTTCACCTTTATCACCTTTTTTCCCTTCTGTTTATAAGCGCTTCTTCACAGCATTTGTCGCATAGTGCATAAAACACCAAGATGCTTTGACAAAATGAAGCTGCTCAATTTCTCTATAGACGAACCACGTTTTTTTCGCTGCTTTCCACTTGTTACTAGAGATCGAGTTTCCAACGATGCGGTATTCACTGAGCGGTTCACTCATTCCATAGGCTGTAAATCCTCTTTTTAATATGGACAGCCATGTAGCTAAATCCTGTCTTGTGCGGATGTTCGGCATTTCTATATGTCCTATCTTCTGTACATCAAGCATCACCGTTAAACAGCCGATAATGGTATTTTTCAAAGCTTCATCATAAGTTAATCTTGCTGGAGCAGTGACAGTTTTTTCTAAAGGTTCTCCATTTTCTGCAATGATGTCATATGCCGTGAATGTAAAGGCATAATCGTTTGTCAGCATGAAGTCTACCTGCTGTTCAAGTTTCGTCTCTTTCCACTTATCATCGCTGTCTAAAAAAGCAATAAAGCGGCCTTTTGCTTGTTTGATGGCTGCGTTTCTAGCGATGGCGGCTCCCCCATTTTGCTCTAAATAAATGACGTGGATTCTGTCGTCTGCTTCACTTAAGTCCCCAAGCAGCTTCCTTGTTCCATCTGTTGAACAATCATCTGCGATGATCAGTTCCCAATTAGAATAGGTTTGGGCAAGGACGGAATGAACTGTATCCGTTAAATAGCGTTCCGCATTATAGGCCGGTGTAATGATTGATACTAACGGTTGATTGTTCACTTAAGACTCATCTCCAGTTCATCATTAAGATTCTTTGAACACTTCGGGTAAGACCACAAACATGAGCGAGATACTAAAGCCAATGACAAGTCCAAGCAGTGCCCGCTTTTTCGCTGACATTCCTTTATTGCCTTCATCAAGAACTTGAGCAGGATCAACAATCTTCGCCTGCTTCATTCCAAGCTTTGTAGACTCCAATTCATATAAAAACCGCTCTTTATCTACTTTGGAATCGTTGCTGACAGATTCGTCTTCTAGAGCAGATAATCTACTTTCAATCACCTGCTGCCTTTTTGTAAATAATGCTTTGTCTTGCTTCAGAAATGTATCCGACACCTGCTTCACGACAGCTAAAGCATGATCCTTATCAGCATCTGTGAAGGACAGCTGTAATTGTGTATCTGATTGATTGGTGAGGATGAGGCGGCTTTTCACATCCTGCCTTTCTTCTTCTTTAACATCACTGAGCGCTTCATTCAAAAATGCATAGCTTTTTAATAGAGATGTCACTTCTGCGATATTGTTATACACTCCGTCATCATATTTACCAAGCGTGAGAGTAACAGCAGCTGTGTAACTAGACTGCTGCACATTTCCTTTGGCAAAAAAGAATCCAAAAGCGCCTAATACGACAGGCAGCAGCACAAGCCATACAATATACTTTTTGATTCGCTTCCCTATTCTAGATATGAAACCAGACATGTTCATTCTCCCAACATTGACGTATTTGCTTTTTCATTAGTGTAGCCATACCAGCGCAGCATCACACATGGTTTACCAAGCGCTGTTTGTTTTTCAACATATTCACCGCTGCGATCACGAGTCCTAAAAAGACCCAGTGGAAATATAAATTCGAGACAGAACTAGGACTGATACTTGAAACGAGAAAGCTCAGCATGGCAGCAAACAAACCTTCAATGATCATTTTTGCTGATCTTGTGTCAGCCCATTGGTATTGTTTATACAGCGTGAACATGAGATAAGCGTAGACGGAGATATAGCCCAGCATGACCGCAAATCCAAAGTTCGTCATCACTTCCAGCAGCCAATTGTGCACTTCAACGACTTGATCTGTATCAAAGATCGAAAAGTGGGCTAAGTAGTAAGACACATTCCCCGCCCCGACACCAAACCCGTATGAATCCGTAAAGAAATGCCATGCATTTTTGATCAAATTCGCTCTCGCAATGTTGGATGGGAGTGGTTCACTAAAAGAATGCGCGACCTGAGAAGCGAGAAACAAGTCATAAAAGACTGAATAAATCTTGGCTGAAAAAACAGCGATACAGATGACACCAAGTCCACCTGCTGTGATGAGTGACCACTTTTTGAGAAAGCGCGGCATGAGAAGCCACACATAGATGGACGCTCCTGCAAATATGCCAAGCAGGCTGGCGCGGGATTCTGTTAACAAAATGAGATACAGTGCTGCGATGGCGCCAAATAATCCAAATGCTTTGATATAACCATTTTTCATTTGCCGCATACACGCTAAATACAAGAAAAAGCTAATCGATAAAAACGTCGCAAAGTCATTTTGGTTAAAAAAGACAGCTGTAGGATAGTGCTGTTTATACGCCGGCCCAAGATACAATGAAGTATTCGGTAAATGGTTCAAAGTAAAGTGATTATAAAACCCTATCCCCATGACAAATACAGTCATGACGAGCCAAATGCTATAAAAGGTGACCACTTGATCGATTCGCTGAATGTACATAACCACAAGAAAGACAAATCCCATCCCCATCGCAAGCAGGGACATATATTTGAGACCGTCTGTGACCGAATGAGCCCACAGCAGTGAGATGAGCCCGTAAAGAAACCATGCAGCGAAAAAACCAAGAATCCCTTTGACACGAATCTGCTGCCACTGCGATATGTACGTCCCCTTATCTCTCATCCGCCATATGAATAAAGAAAAGGCGGCAATGAGCATGATACGGTAGAGAAAAAGACTAAAGAACCCGGCACTAATTGAAAAGAAAGCGTTGTTGAGAAAGGTCAATGCAATTAAAAGATATATGGCTGACATGAACACTTGCTCACCGTTCATGTATAGCTTCATTAACACGAGAAAAGCCGTCAGGACTAAAAGCAGGACCGGAATGGCGACAATCTTTTTTAACCCGGCGGGCTGCGCAGACGCCAATTGTACAAGTCCTAGCCCTGCTGCAAATAATATACAACCAATCATGATTTGCCATGCTGTTTGTTTCACACTCATACCCATTTTCCTCCTAAGCAACCCATCCGATTTGAGGGATTAAGCCTTGACTTCCTGTTTATAGTAGGAAATGGTACGAGCCAAACCTTCCTGTAAACTCACAACAGGCTCCCATGCTAAGACTTTTTTCGTTTCCTCATTTGCCAATGTACTATGCACGATATCTCCTGCACGCTGCGGCTTGTAAATCGGTTCAAGCTGTGATCTCGTTACCCGTTTCATCGTTTGAAACAGTTCATTCACAGTGATGGAATCACCACACGAAATATTTAAACAAACGTTTGATTGGGCTGTTAAAGCCGCAACATTCGCTGCCGCTAGATCACCCACATAGATAAAGTCTCTTGTTTGTTCTCCATCTCCAAAGATAAAAGGAGCCTCATCCTTTGCAAACTTATCAGAGAAAATAGAGACAACACCGCCTTCGCCAAGTGCATCTTGGCGCGGACCATATACATTGCTGTACCTGAGAATACAATAGTCCACATCATAGAGTGATTTTGCCATTTCTAAATACCGCTCTACTGTCAGTTTTGCTAAGCCATAAGGTGAACCAGGCTTTAGCCGATGAGCGGTGTCTACTGGCAGATACACCGGGTCTCCATAGACAGCTGCTGATGAGGCAAAGATGACTTTTTCCACTCCTGCTTCAGCCGCAGCTTTCATGACGTGCAGAGATCCTTTTATATTGACCTCTTCGTCATATACGAAATCCTGAACGGAAACGGCTACACTTACTTGTGCTGCAAGATGAATGATATAATCCGGTGCGATTTGTTTGATCAAATCAATCGTCGCTGGCTTTGTGACATCTGCCTCCATGCATTGCACGGAAAGATGAGCAATATTTTCTCGAGATCCAGTTGAAAAGTTATCAAGAACGATGGGCTCATAGCCTTTTTCTAGTAAAGCCTCTACCGTATGTGATCCAATAAATCCGCTTCCCCCAGTAACCAATACTTTCTTCATCCAAGCTCCCCCTGTTATTGTGCCTTCGATACCAATTCTGCTTCCCATACACTTGGGCGGCCGATCGACTGGTAAATAAATCCTCTCTCTTTCATTTCTGCTGGATCAAACAAATTCCTTCCATCAATTACAATCGGCGAACGAAGCAGCTGCTTGATCTGGTCTTTATCCATCTTCTGTACGTCATCCCATTCTGTTAGGATGAGACAGGCATCTGTATCTTTTACTGTTTCATACAGGTCATTGCTGAAAACCGCCTGCGGGCCAAGCTCATGTTCAGCTTCTACATAAGCAATCGGATCATAGGCTTTCACAAAAGCCCCCAGCTCTCTCAGCATTGGGATAATATCTAATGCAGGCGCTGAACGCATATCATTTGTATTCGGTTTAAAGGCGAGGCCTAAGACAGAAATGGTTTTTCCTTTAATATCACCGAACACACTCATCAGTTTGCTGACCAGGTGGGCTCTTTGGTTGTTGTTCGTTTCAATGACAGATTCGATCAGCTTGAACCGGTACCCGGATGTTTCGGCAATTTTGAGAAGAGCCATCGTGTCTTTCGGGAAACAAGAACCTCCAAATCCAATGCCTGCTTTTAAAAATTTATGCCCGATGCGGCTGTCTAATCCAACTCCTTCACTGACTTTTTCAACGTCAGCGCCTACCCTTTCGCAAATATTTGCAATGTCATTAATAAATGAGATTTTTGTGGCAAGCATGGCATTTGCAGCATACTTAATCATTTCAGCACTTTCTAAGTTGGTCTCTACAACCTCTGTTTGAAACGGATCATGCAGCCTTTTGATGATGCTAGAGGCATGAGTGCTAGTCGACCCAATGACCGCCCGCTCCATATTCATCGTATCTTGAATCGCTGAGCCTTCTCGGAGAAACTCTGGATTGGATACGACATCAAAAGGATATTTGCTGCGCGATGCCTTTTCCACAATGGCTTGAACGAGACGGCCTGTTCCAACGGGCACTGTGCTTTTATTGACGATGATTTTATAGCCATTCATGTGTTCACCGATCGTTTGAGCGACAGCCTTCACGTACGTCAAATCCGCTTCCCCCTGCTCTGTCATCGGTGTCCCTACAGCAATATAAATAATCTCTGATTCTCGAATCGCAGCAGGAATATTCGTTGTAAAAAACAGTCTTCCTTCTTCTGTATTCTTTTCAATCAATTCTTTTAAACCTGGTTCATAAATGGGAACGACACCACTTTTTAAGCTGTTGATTTTTGATTCATCGATGTCACAGCAGATGACACGATTTCCGATATCAGCAAAACAAGTACCCGATACTAACCCGACATAACCTGTTCCAATCACAGCAATTTTCTTCAACATTTTTCATCCTCTCAATAAAAGCATATTGTCCGTTCCAAGCTGTTTATCTATCTATCATTCTTTGCACATTTCATCTTGTTTAAACGATGGGTGTTGATTGATTGAGCACCTTCTCATATTGCTGAATGAGATGCTTCGCATTATGTTCTGATGAATATTCTGTATGAACCATTTCATGAAGATCGTTCTTCACTGCTTCATTCCATCTGTTTTCATAAAGGCAGGCGTGAATCGCCTCTTTCAGCTGACGCGTCGAACGTGGTTCAACGAGCAGGTGTTGATAGGTTGAAAATAAGGATGGGAGACCACCAACCCGTGTTGCAATGACAGGTACTTTTAAAGCGAGCGCTTCTAGAACGACGGTTGGCATTCCTTCACTGTAGGAAGGAAGTGCAAACAGATCAGCTGCCATTAAGTAGTCTCTCACCTGCTCATTCGGCACCTGCCCTGGAAGTATAATGGATGCTCCAGCTCGTTCTGTGAGCTCCTTTGCAAGGGGACCTTTTCCAACAAAGACTGCTTTCACTCCATCCATGCTGCTGACAGCATCAGCTAATTCAAGCAAACCCTTCTCTTTCACTAAACGCCCGACAAAAACAACGAGCTTATCTTGAAGCGGTAAACCTAAGTGCTTTCTGATGCCTTCTTGACCTTCTTCCGTTCTGGAAAATGATTCGAGCGGAATACCAAGCGGAAGACATTTTGCTTCTACCTTCGTCATCTCATTTGTCTTTTTAGCCAGCTCCTCACTCACTGTCAGAACAGCAGATGCCTGCCTCACCGCCATTTCAAAGGCTGCCTGTGCCCCTTTGCTATAGCTCGGATATACGTTCACATCACTGCCGTGCAAGGTCAGAAGATAAGGGATTTTCGTTTCTTTCTGAATAACAGCCGCCGCTCCGCCAGACGGCATGGCAAAGTGCGCATGGATAAAATCTGGTGACAGCTGATGACGCTGCATTGCTCTGAGAACGGAAGCCGCTATTCGTTTACTCGGCTGCGCCCATTTCAGCTGTCCAGGGAGCGCTGGATAAGGCGGTCTGTAAACCGACACTCCGCTTCTCACTTCCTGTTCAGGCAGATCCCTTTTCTGCCGATAGGATGCCTTGAGCATCCGTAAAACCGGCGGATTCACTGGATTAGGACAAATGACAGTCACTTCTATCCCTTGTTTGAGCAGCTCCTGTACTTGCGTTTCATGAAATACGCCCTCACTCGGATGTTTTTCACTAGGATATACACTTGTCAGCCATAGTACCTTCATGACGAACGACCTCTTCTCAATAATTTGCCTGCAGCCTGCGGATACATTTTGATGAGCAGCAAGCCATACAATGCAGCACTGACACAAACAGTCAGTAGTAATTGAAGTGAAATATCTGCTGTCGTCAGCTTCATCCCTTGATGTAAAGCTACCGCACAGACAGCCATGAGCAGCGTCATGACAGCAGGCTTTCCAAGTGATTTTAAATACACCTTCATATCAAGCTGAATGACATATGCCATGAGCCATCTGCCGACAATAAAGTTGAGCAGGCTGACACCTGAGTAGATCCAAGCTACTGTGAGCAGACTGCCTGTAGTGACACCTGCATATAATGCGCAGCCATACACGATAAGCATCCCCGTATCCCAATAAAAGGCTAAGTCCGCTCTCCCTTTTGCAAGAAGTATTGAACCGTTTGGATTCATCAGCACACGCAGCAGGCCGACAATGCACAATATATTTAAAACCGGAACCGCTACTAGCCATTTCTCTCCAAACACGACTTCTATAAAGCTGTCTGATACGGCAGCAAGGCCGATTAATAATGGAAAACTAACCAATGCGAGCATATTCGTCATACTTAGGAAGCCCTCTCGCAGCATGGAGTGATCCCGCTGACTTTTTGCGAAAACTGGGAAAGCCACTCTCGTCACAATCGGATTTATCTTCAGCACGGGTATTGTCACAATTTGATACGCCAAGCTGTAAATACCTAACGCTTCCGCTCCAAGAAACCGGCCGATTAAAATCATGTCGATGTTCGATCCTGCTCGGTTGACCAGTCTGGATGCGAGCTGGAATGCACCGAAGGAGAAAAATTCCTTCACTTCTCCTAATGCAAAAACAGGTGCTGGACGCCACTTCTTCCAATAAGCTGCTGCATACATGAGACCTTTTCCTGATTGCAGCAGCACTTGAGAAATGACATAGGCGACAATCGGATTCATGAAGAAGGCGAAAACGAGTAAAACGAGCAGCGATATGATGGCCGCAATGGCTTCAATGGTGCTTAATGTTTTAAAAGCTAAGTCTTTTTGCATCATATACTGGTACTGCTGGCCAATCGGTGCGATCAGAAACATGATCGATAATAGCTTGAGCAGACCCTCTAGCTCTGGCCGGTTATAAAAAGCGGCTATCATTGGGCTTAGCAGGATAAGCAGACAAAACAAGATAATCCCCGTTAGCAAGTTGATCCAATATAATGTAGATAATTGACGTTCTGTCGTTTGTTCCTTTTGAATGATCGCTGCCCCAATTCCTAGATCAAGCAAAATCTGCGTAAATATTGTGACAGTTGTGATCATGCCAACGAGTCCAAACTCCTTGAGTGACATCACGTTCCCTAAAAAGGCGAACTGTGCAATTTGGATGATGGTGATGATCAATGCGGACAAGCTTGTCCATTTTGCCCCGCCTAGCATGCGTTTTTTCATACTTGCCATTTCTCTTCCCTACTTTACTTATCTGGCTCCGTCACCAGTCATGATGACTTTTAACGTTTTTACCATAATCTTCGTGTCGAGAGAAAATGTCAAGTTTTGAATATACTGTAAGTCGTGTGTTAATTTTTCACTTGGACTCATTTCATATCCGCCATTTACTTGAGCAAGACCTGTCAGCCCCGGCTTTACCGCCAACCTTTTTGTGAAGCCTGGAATCGTCCGATTAAATTCTGCGGTAAACATCGGTCTTTCTGGACGAGGACCTACGATACTCATTTCTCCTTTTAACACGTTGATAAATTGCGGAAGTTCATCAATTCTTGTTTTACGGATGAATGCCCCCACTTTGGTGATACGCGGGTCATTTTTTTGCGCCCATTTCGCTCCTCCGCTTTCTGCGTCAATTCTCATCGATCTGAGCTTCCATAATTTAAAGTAAACACCGTCTTTCCCAACCCTTTCCTGCATATAAAAGGCTGGCCCTGGTGTTTCCAGCTTAATCAAAAGAGCAAACAGCAAAATGATTGGCGTACTCAACATCAATCCGATGAACGAGAATATTAAATCTATGAAACGTTTTGCAAATAAATAACGAACCATATGTTCTGTTAAGGCAAAAGAGTGATTTCGTCTCACTTCATATTCTCTGTAAAGATTCATCGCTTTCTCTGCACTCACTGACCTGCACCTCACCATTCAAAGTAGTTGTTGTGTAAAGAGATGTTCTATGAAAGTCAGTTTAGCAGAGCAACATTAAGCAAATGTAAATGCGCTGTTAAGTCTTGTAAAACTGTGTTAAGAATGTGCACTTATATCAAGTTATGCCCTTTTGAACGTAAAAAAGACCCGCAATTCTGCGGGTCTCCGGGTCTTTTCTTTATTTTGCTTTTACAGATTCGATCGTTTTTAATCGAAGTGTTCCGTTTGCATCTTTTGTATAGGTTACTTTTACTTTTGATTCTTCTTTTAAGCTGTTCACTTGTTTAGAAAATGTATTTCCGAATTGAATAGCTACTTCTTTTCCATCAATGTTGACAGCAATTGTATGTCCATCAGCCAAACCGACATATGTGCCTTCTTTGGTGACTTCATTTTTCTTACTAGTCGTTGATTCTTTCTTTGTTTTAGAGTCACCTTTTGAGTCAGCTTTTGATTGGTCTTTAGCAGGTTCTTCTTTTGTAATTTCTTTGCTTGAGCTGTCTTTTGCCTCTTCATCAGATTGACTTGCTGGCTCTTCTGTTTGAGCAGCTGTTTCTTTACTTTGATCGTCTGCTTTTTCATTTGACGATTGATCTTCTGATTTTTTGTCCGCAGCCTTATCTTTGTTTTGATCGGCTGCTTCAGTTGTTTCTTTTTTGCTGTCATCCTTTTTGTTATCGCTTGATTGATTTGTTGTGCCGCACGCTGTGAGCAATACTCCTAGAAGCAATACTAGAAACGGCATTGTGATTAATTTTTTCAAGATCGTCACCTCTTCATGATTTGTCGGTTTGCTGTCGTTTGAAGATTTATGTGTAAACCATTCACCTTCTATGTTTCAATTATAACAAACATAACCAAAAATGAAATGTATTTTTAACTTGACACACCTTTCATGATTCATTTTACGTCAAAGTAGTTGGACACACCCGTTGCAATTCCAGAAGCCAGCCGATCCTTTGCAGCGGTAGATTTTAAAATACTCGCATCGATTGGACTTGTTACAAAGCCGGTTTCTAGCAAAATACTCGGCATTCTAGAATATTTGATGACGTAGAACCCTGCTGTTTTCACTCCGCGATCTTTTGTTCCAAGGGCACTGACCATTCGGGGCTGCACCTGTTGTGCCAGCTTGACACTATGAGCAGCCGCATATGTCGTATCATAATACGTCTCTGTTCCATTCGCACCGCTGTTATCATTTGCGTTGGCGTGGATACTGATAAATATATCAGCACTTGCCTGGGCTCCTTTACTGACACGTGTCTGCAAGGAGTCAAATGTATCAGAAGTTCTCGACATGACAGTAAGCGCACCCGCTTGGTGAAGTCTCGACCGCAGCTTTAATGCTACTTCTAAATTGATGTTCTTTTCAAGCAGCCCATTCCCTATCGCTCCAGCATCCTGCGCACCATGACCTGGATCAATAAAAATTGTTTCGCCTAACACCGCATTTTTCAACTGCGTGATGACATTCGTTTGAACGGTTGATGTTCCGCCTACCACAGAAAAAGCTGACATCTGTTTGGCTCCAATGACTTTTCTGATAGCATCCGGCACCGTTTGAGCATCTGTGAGAAGAAGGGTTTGGCCCTGTTTCGCTGCTATACTTGCCGCAGCGGCTGCATCTGCATAGGCATACCCATAACTCATAAATGTTTGGCTTGTCTTCATTGGATACGTTTTAGCAATTTGGGCAGCCACCTCATACCGATTGGCTCCGCTTATTCTGACTGGTGATGGAAGCTTTTGAAAAACAGTTTTATTGACACTTGCTTCCCCGCCGATCACTATGGTCCGCTTGACTGCTTTGTTTTTTAATAGATTGGCTGTTTCCTTGCGCAATCCTTTCGCATCTGTTAATAAAATGAGATAGCCTTGTTTGGCAGCGTATGGAGCAATCGCGACAGCATCAGCATAAGCAGAACCATTCACGACGACTGCCGCACTAGCACTCTTCATGTGCTTAGCCACATTTGCCGCCAATTCATAGCGGTTCTTTCCTTGAATACGGGAAACGGATAGATTCATTGCTTTTAGCTGCTTCACGATGTTTTCAGAAATACTCGCAGTCCCGCCAAGAATCGTTACCCGCTTCGTTTTCAGCTGCTGCAACCCTGTCTTTACAGCACCTGAAAGGCTGCCAGCATTCGTTAACAGGACTGGGGCCCTTTGCTGATAAGCATAAGGCACAGCACTCAGGGCATCTGCATAAGCATCACCGCCCACAAGAACAACGGTAGGCGCTTCCTGCCAGCCCCTTTTCGCGGCATTTACAGCCACCTCATATCGATTGCTTCCTTCTATCCTCGATACAGTGTGCTGAGCAAAAACGGATGGTGTATATAAACATAGTGAAATAGCAATCAGTAACATACATTTGATATCAAAACGCATGAAGTCAACCTCCTTGGTTTGAACCCTTCACCAAAGATGCTTCATGGACATTTGAAAAAAGGCTGCCGAGTACGTTCTCGAGCAGCCTAAGAGGAGTATCTGAGGCACCCCTCAGGTTTGTGTTTTCTTATCTAAAATAACCTGACACACCGCTTGAAATGCCTGACGCTAATCGATCTTTATACGTAGCAGATTTCAAGATGTTTGAATCAACTGGACTGGAAACAAAACCAGTTTCCAAAAGAACGCTCGGCATCTTAGAATATTTAATGACGTAGAAGCCAGCTGTTTTCACACCACGGTCTCTTGTACCTAGTGCGCTGACCATTTTAGGCTGGATGTTTTGCGCCAGCTTCAGGCTGTTTGCAGCCGCATAGGTTTTGTCATAATACGTTTCTGTTCCATTTGCACTGCTGTTATCATTTGAGTTCGCATGGACACTGATAAAGATATCTGCATTTGCTGACGCACCTTTGCTCACTCGTGTTTGAAGACTATCAAATGTGTCTGATGTTCTTGACATGGTCACAAGTGCACCAGCGTTGTTTAATTTCGTGTTTAAACGCTTTGCTACATCTAAATTCAAATTCTTTTCATATAATCCGTATCCTACAGCTCCTGAATCATGCGCACCATGACCTGGATCAATGAATACTTTTTTCCCAACAGCCGGGTTTTTCAGCTGGTTCACAACAGTTGGTGTCACTGTATTTGTACTGCCTACGACAGTAAATTTGGTGATTTTCTTACTGCTCACTGTTGCTCTCGTTACTTTTGGCAGTGTCTTTTCATTCGTTAGAAGCAATGCTTTGTTTTGCTTCGCTGCAATGCCTGCGGCAGAAGATGAAGTGGCATAACCAAATCCTCTTCCTACATAGGTATTATTGACACTCATATTGTACTTTTTCACAATATTTGCCGCGACATCATAACGAGTCGAGCCTTTGATCCGTGTTGGTGATTTCAATTGATTATAAGCTGCTTTTGTGACGTAATTCTCTCCGCCGACTACAATGGTTTGTTTCACATTGCTTGCTTTTGCAACAGAAGCGATTTCAGAACGAAGTCCCTTTTTATCTGTGTATAGAATTGGGAATCCTTTTTGAGCTGCTACAGGTGCAATCGCAATCCCATGTGCATAGAAAGAACCCTCAACGACAACGACGCCTGCTGGCTTTTTCATTTTTTTCGCGATATTGGCAGATAGCTCATATCGGTTTTTTCCTGAAATACGCTGTGTGGAGATGCCCATTTTCTTCACTTGGTTGACCACGTTGTTTGACACACTTGATGTGCTGCCTAAAACGATCACCGTCTTTGTTTTTAATGAAGTTAAGGCTTTCTTTGTATCACCCGAAAGGCTTTTACTGTTTGTGTAAAGAACTGGTCCATTTTTTTGGTATGCAAGTGGAATTCCTGCTGTTGCATCTGCATACGCAGTTTTCCCTACTAAAACGACTGTACTTGCAGTTCCCCATCCTTTTTTCGCTACGTTTGCCGCTACAGCATATCTGCTCCCGCCATCAATTCTTGAGACTGAATTGTCTGCCAATGCTGTTGGAACGATAACGAAAATGGCGATGAGGCTGAGGATGGCTGTTTTCATCATTGAGCGCATCTTCTATGTCCTCCTTTTACCCTTTAATAGTTTGTTAGTTTTGTACCTGGATAGTAGAACGAGAGTATGGAAGAATATGAGTTTCCAGATTCAGCTCTCGCTTTGGCTCCGTATTGGCTCATACCAATGCCGTGACCATATCCTTTTCCTGAAATCGTGAAGTCATTTGTATTGTTTTTGACTGACGCAAACGTGCTTTTCACCTTTGTTGCGCCCATGACTGATCGAAACTCGGTCATCTTCATACTTGCCGTTGTGCTTTTGTTTACCGAATATGTGCCTGTTTTGTTTTTCAGATGGTATGTCAGTTTGATCGATACCGTCTTCGCACGCTGACCTTTTGTTTTCCCTGAGAACGTCAGGCTTGAGATCGATGCGATTTTCATATCAGATGCAGCAGTTTCTTTGTTTTTGAGCAGCCATGATTTCAGGCCAGCAAGGTCAGCTGCATTTGTCTCTTTTGCTTTAGACCACTGAGATGCTGCTGTGCTAGCAGTCAATGTCGTGCCCAGTTGTTTCTTAGAGAGTTTCAGTGTCCATGGATTGACTGGATCTTTTGGATCCTTTTTGGCCACTAAGTATGGCAGTGCATTTCCCCACACTTCTTCACTTGCCTCTGTATAACCGCCATTGCTAGAGTAATAGGTTGCTGAAATGAGCTGATTGTTATATTTCAGAACCTTTCCTTTTGTGGCATCGACAGCTTTTGTCGAATTTGTGTACCAGTTATATCCTCCATATACTTGGAAGGCTGTTGTATCAGGGACGACTTTTCCAATACTTTTCACCGAATACGTTCTAGCTGCAACCGCCTGTGCTTTTAACGCTTCAACATTCCAGCTTGCAGGCATTTCATTTGGCACTACACCTTTTAAATAGTCTTCAAATGGAATATTTTCGAGAGTCGGCCTGATATACCCTGATTCAATTGCAAAGTTTACGCTGCCTAAATACGGCTTTCCTGCAATTTGAAGGACATTTTTTGTTGAATATTTCTCAGGAACAACTCTTACTGTGTTATACGTCTTTATGCCTTTTAATGAAATTTTTCCGTTAGAAATATTCAATTGGTAGTTTTGATTTTTTTTCAGATAGACTTGTTTGGCTAATGAATTTTTCAAGCTATCTTTAATTGCACTTGTGCTGCCAGCAAGATGATAAGCATATGTACCTTTTTCCTTCAGCAGTGCTTTTAAAGACGCTGTGACAGAATCGGGTTTCACATACACCACAGTACTGTTAGATTTTGCAGCCAATTGCGACAGCGGCATCGCATAAATATAGCTAGAGGCTTTTGCCAAATAAACTTTATCTGCATTAATATTTAATTTCTTTATAATATTCACAGATAATTCATAGCGATTGGCCCCGCTGATTCTTGTCACCTGTGAGGTTTTTTTGATTTGATTTTCAACTTTTTGTCCAGTACTTTTCGTACTGCCGATGATGATCACTTTACTTGGCATTCTATAAGACGGAATGGAATCTTTTTTTGTTAACAGGATAGGGTATCCCTTTCTCGATGCGTAGGATGCAATGGCAATCCCATTCATAAATGAGTTCCCGCCGACAACGACAGCTTGCTTATAGTTACCCATTTCTTTAGCGATTTTTTGGGAGATTTCAAACTTATCTTTTCCACTAATACGTCTGACTTTGCCATACTTTTTAATAGACTTCTCAGCAGCTGTTGAAATGCTTTTCGTATTTCCGACAATCAGAATGTTATCCGGCTTCATTTTCTTCAGCTGGTTTTCTGTTGTTTTCGTCAGTTTTTCAATATTCGTATACAAAATAGGTGCGCCCAGTTTGTATGCTAACGGTGATACAGAAATTGCATGATCAAATGCATCACGACTGACAATGACAACAGTTGATGGATTTTTCCAGCCAGCAGATGCGATGCTGTTGGCTACTTCGTATCTATTTTTGCCGTCATATCTTTTTGTCACAGCAACATTTGATCCTGATAGCTTGTATTCCCCAGTTGTTGAGATATCCATACTTGTTTTGTTTCCGATATAGTTAGACAATTTCACTGAAATTGCCGAGCTTGCCATGGCAGACTGAAAGGGTGCAACTAGTAGAGTCAGTATCATGAGAACGATTAGTGTAACGCCTGTTTTCTTCAATTTTGTTCATCCCGCCCATCTTTTTTACTTCTGTTTTTCAATCTTCTGGATTTCCTTTTGACCACTGTCATTAATAAAGTAAGAGATTTCTACTGTGTCTCCTGGTTTAAATTCATTTAACACATCTTTAAAATTATCCGTAAATTCATAGCTTAGGGTCGTATTCACTTTTTTCACTTCGACTGTATGTGCATCAGCCATTCCAATAAATTCAGCTTTCTCTTCCAGTACCTGAGGAGTTGAACTGCTTGTCTTGTTTTCTCCTGAGGACTGCTCGGCCGTTCCACATGCTGTGAGCACGATACCTAGTAGCAGTATTAAGAACGGTAAAACGACGATTTTCTTCATTTTTTTCACCTCATGTCTTTGTATCGTCTTATAAGTTATTATTTTAAGGTAAATTTAAGGTTTTTTGAAACCTTTTTTTTGTTACAACGTCTATATCTAGGTTCAGAGTAAAAAAATAACTTGTTTATCAAGATTCGTAAACCTATAATCATGGAAGAATCATAGAAAAGGTGAGGGACATTATGAGAGCTGAAAGAAAAAGAAAGAAGAAAAAGGTTCTTTGGATTGTTTTATCGATTATTGGCTTATTCGTATTAGCAACTGGCGGATACGCATATCATCTTTGGAACACAGCAGCATCGACTGTCGCAGGCATTCAGGAGAATTTAAAGAAGTCAGATAAGCGTGACAAAGATGTCGATTTAAGTAAGAAAGACCCGATTTCTATTTTAGTCATGGGTGTCGATGAACGAAAAAATGACCGAGGCCGTGCAGATACATTAATATACATGACTGTAAATCCGAAAACGAAAACGACCGAGATGGTGAGCATCCCGCGTGATACGTATACGAAGATTGTCGGAAAAGGCACAATGGATAAAATCAACCACTCCTATGCATTCGGCGGTACACAAATGGCAGCAGATACTGTAGAGGAACTGCTTGATGTACCTGTTGATTACTTTGTCAAAGTGAACATGGAAAGCTTCAAGGATATTGTTGATACACTTGGCGGTATTACAGTAAATAGCACGTTTGCATTTAGTTATGACGGCCATTCATTTGGTACAGGAGAAATTAACCTGAATGGGGATCAAGCCCTTGCCTACACAAGAATGAGAAAGCAAGATCCAAAGGGTGACTTCGGACGTCAGCAAAGACAGCGCCAGGTCATTGAAGGCATCATTGCAAAAGGTGCCAACATTTCATCTATTACGAAATTCGGCGATATGTTCAAAGTCGTGGAAAATAATATGAAGACAAACATGTCATTTGACGATATGTGGACGATGATGAATGATTATCGTGATGCAAGACAGCATGTGGAGCAGCACGAGCTGAAAGGATCAGGCACACGTATCAATAACATTTATTACTATCAGCTTGATGACAGCAGCCTTGCGAATGTGAAAAAGGAATTGAAGGAAAGTTTGGAGCAGTAAAAAAGAAGACTACAGAAATGTAGTCTTCTTTTTTTATGATTGAAATGGAACTGGTTTTTCTTCACTTAATCCAAAACGATGGAGAAGCTCTTCGACAATTCTTTTTGACGCTTGTCCATCACCATATGGATTAGACGCCTTCGACATGTTGTCGTACTCTTTCTGATCGACTAACAGCTGTTTTGCCATGTTGTAAATGGTCTCTTCATCTGTACCCGCGAGCTTAAGCGTGCCAGCTTTCACACCTTCAGGGCGTTCTGTTGTATCGCGCAGAACTAATACTGGCTTCCCAAGAGAAGGCGCCTCCTCTTGGACACCGCCAGAATCCGTTAATATAAAGTGTGAGGCAGCAGCGAAGTTATGGAAATCAACGACTTCAAGAGGCTCAATTAAGTGCACACGATCAAGATCACTGAATTCTGTTTGAGCCGCATCACGAACAGCAGGGTTTAAATGTACAGGATATACAACCTGAACATCTTCAAACTCTTCTACAATACGTCTAATCGCTCTAAACATGTTTTTCAT
Organism: Bacillus sp. Je.9.29.b; assembly: GCF_051129925.1. Taxonomy (NCBI): domain Bacteria; kingdom Bacillati; phylum Bacillota; class Bacilli; order Caryophanales; family Bacillaceae; genus Bacillus; species Bacillus sp. Je.9.29.b. Next base: position 492,315 of record NZ_JBCPSO010000003.1, on the reverse strand, counting down.
CGGCTGGCCGAGATTTTCTCTGCGATGAGCCGTTAACAAGATCATTTTATCTGTGCCTATTTTCTTTAAAATAGGGTGTTGATACTGCTCTGTAACCGTTGTTTGCAACGCATCAATCGCAGTATTCCCCGTCACACAAATCGTCTCTTCTTTTTTATTTTCAATTAAAAGATTCTGCTTTGCCTCATTTGTAGGAGCAAAATGAATATCAGCAATAGTGCCTGTCATTTGTCGGTTCAATTCTTCAGGGAACGGCGAGTATTTATTGTGTGTTCTTAAACCCGCTTCAACGTGACCGACTGAAATTTGGTGGTAGAATGCGGCCAAGCTTCCTGCAAAGGTTGTTGTTGTATCTCCATGAACAAGGACAATATCAGGCTTTTCCTCTTGAAATAGTTGATCTAGTTTCAATAGTGCATTTGATGTGATTTCAGATAATGTCTGGCGTTGCTTCATGATGTTTAAATCATGATCAGGCGTAATAGAAAAAGCCTCAAGGACTTGATCAAGCATTTCTCTATGCTGAGCTGTTACAGTAACAATCGAATTTATCTGTGGATGTTTATTCAGTTCAAGGACAAGTGGTGCCATTTTAATTGCTTCAGGTCTAGTACCGAAAATAGTCATTACATTTAGTTTTTTCACTTGTTTATGCCTCTTTCCTAGTATAGTACTTTCAATTATACACAATTGGGAGGATAAAATTAATGATATAAAAAAAGAAATTTACATTGAATTAACGTTAAATTTCTCTTTCCTTTACATTTAACATATAAAATATGAATTATCTAAAAGTCATTTTAGTGAAATCATTTGTCTTTCCTATGATTTGTAAGTTACACTTTAAACAGACGACCAAGAACAAACATTGAAATATGAAATCGGTTATCTATGTAAGGAAGGTGCAAAGTTCATTGAAAAAAGTACGTAAAGCCATAATACCAGCTGCAGGTCTTGGGACACGTTTCCTCCCTGCAACAAAAGCAATGCCTAAAGAAATGCTCCCAATCGTTGATAAACCAACCATTCAATATATTATTGAAGAAGCTGTTGAATCAGGAATCGAAGACATTATTATTGTCACTGGAAAAGGAAAAAGAGCCATTGAGGATCATTTTGATTTTGCACCAGAGTTAGAGCGCAACCTTGAGGAAAAAGGAAAGAGCGAGCTTTTAGAAAAAGTAAGAAAGTCCTCTAACATTGCTGACATTCATTACATACGTCAAAAAGAGCCTAAAGGACTCGGACACGCCGTTTGGTGCGCACGCAACTTTATCGGTGATGAGCCTTTTGCTGTTTTATTAGGTGATGACATTGTTCAAGCCGAAACGCCTGGGCTTCGCCAGCTGATGGACGAATACGAAAAAACTCTTTCATCTGTCATCGGTGTTCAGCAAGTAGCAGACAGCGATACGCATCGCTACGGGATCATTGATCCTCTTACACAAGAAGGACGCCGCTACCAAGTCAAAAACTTTGTTGAAAAGCCGCCGCAAGGAACAGCACCATCGAACCTAGCCATCTTAGGGCGCTATATTTTCACGCCAGAGATCTTTATGTACCTCGATCAGCAAGAGATTGGTGCAGGCGGAGAAATTCAACTGACAGATGCCATTCAAAAGCTGAATGACATCCAGCGCGTCTTCGCCTATGATTTCGAAGGAAAACGATATGATGTCGGCGAGAAGCAAGGCTTCATTGAAACGACGCTCGAGTTTGCTCTTCAGGATGAAGAATTGAAAAAGAAACTCATTCCATTTATGAAACAGCTTCTCGAAAAAGAAGAAGTGAACTAAAAAAGCTGCCATCATCGGCAGCTTTCAGATTGTTGACAAAGGGCTAAAATGATCTTTATTTTAGCCCTTTGTCTTCTTTTCAGCGTGATAGAAAACCTTTGCAGTCTAGGAAGGGCGAGTACCGGAGCGGAGCGAATTGGACATTCGTGAGCACCGGAGCGCAGACCTGACACCGAATGCGAGGGTTTGTCTACACGCTGAAAGCTGCCATCATCGGCAGCTTTTTTATTTAATGACTGAAATAGTCAGTGTATGCTGTTCATTATCAATGACAAACAGGTTGTTTTCGCCCTTCACTGCGAATTTTGTTCGTTTCTCATTCATCCAGACATTTTGTTCTGTAAGCCCAAGTGTGGAAGGAGAGATTGGCATAATGTCGCGAAACACAATCGTGTTTGCCTGACCATTTTGAATGACATAGTCGGTTTTCTCTGTGGTCAATCGTTCAATCGCATCTCCTTGATCATTTTTCACTGAACTCAGCGTTTGCATTCTCTGTTTCAGCACAGATTCTTCTTTTCCAAGGAAAGAAAGTAAATACTCATACGAACCTGCCGATGCAGGCGATACAGAGGAATTAAACTGTCCTGGTCCAATGGATAATGACTTTAAATCCTCTGCATTTTGAAGCGCATTGGGTTTGACAAAATACGTTTCTGACGCTGTTTTAATTTGAACGGTTTGTTTATTTTCAGCCACAGCCTGTACTTCTTGTCCAAATGGCAAAGTGACATCGGCCTTTTTTTTCATGGCTTGGTCTTTGTAAACCGTAAGTGGATCTGCCGTGACTATCAGCTGTTGATCCACCTTTTTCATATCAGGCGCTCCTTTGGTCTGCGGGTTCTTCGACTGAGGCGCTTCTGTCTTATCTGATGGGATTGCACCAAATGTCGCCAATGTACGAAGCGGGCGATCTGAAAACATCGATAAGGCTAGCAATAGCGTTAAGACCGCTAAAACTGTCACTTGAAATGCGGGGCCAAACAATGAACGCCGTTTGCCGTTCTCTTGATAACGAGACACCTTTTCTGTCTTCTGTACGCCTTTGCGGCCTTCTTTATGTTTCAATTGATATTCTTTTTTCTCTTTCTTGGAAAGCTTGTTAAACCAGTCAACAAACTCCTTATATTCCTTCACGACCTTTTTCGTATCATCAAACATACGAAGTTCACCATAATGCATCCAAGCCACCCGATCACAGATTTTTTGGATTTGGCTAATGGAGTGACTGACAAAAAAGATCGTCTTTCCTTGTTCCTTGAATTCTGTAATGCGGTCCACACATTTTTGATAGAAGGTTTGGTCTCCAACAGACAGTGCTTCATCAATAATCAGGATATCTGGATCGATATGCGCTGAAATAGCAAAGCCAAGACGTGATTTCATTCCACTTGAATAGCTCTTAACCGGCTGGTCAATAAAGTCGCCAATATCCGCAAACTCTACGATTTTTTCATAAAGCTCGTCTATCTCTTTATTCGTCAGTCCCATCATTAAGCACTTTAAACGAATGTTGTCTTTTCCGCTTAACTGGTTGTTCAGCCCTGCTGCAATGGCAATTAACGATGGCTGGCCGTCCATATCAATTTCACCACTTGTCGGTGGAATGATTTTCGCTAGAAGGTTCGACATAGTCGATTTTCCAGATCCATTGATCCCTACAAAACCAATCGTCTCGCCTTCATATACATCAAAGGACACATCACGGACAGCAAAAAAACCTTTTTCATTTTTATTAGGAAAAAACAGCCCTTTGATCTTATCTGACTGCTTTTTATATAGGACGTATTGCTTGGATACGTTTCGAAACGAAACCTTTAGTTTCATCGTATAATCTCCTTACTTTTTAAAGAAAATCGACAAATTTATCCCTAAATTTCATATGAAGCAATGAACCAACTGTTAAAAGAAGAAGCGTGATCAGCCAAAAATAAAGTGTGTATTTGACATCATGGAAGAACCATTCTCCCTTTAACAAACTATTTCTAAAACCATCAATAATGTAGAAAAGAGGATTCAGTCTTAAAATATCTCCAATCCACGCCTTATCCCCAGTAAGTTTCTCTGAAATATTCCAAAAAATCGGCAACAAAAAGAAAAGTAATCGTGTCACGGATTGTAAAAGAAATTGATAGTCTCTCACGAGTACACTAATCGTGGAATTAAACAAACTAAACGAAAACATAAACGCGATCATACAAATAAGATAGTATATATATTGCAGCCAATGTGCGTCAGGATAGATGCCATAGGAAATCAGCACAATCAAATAGACGCCCATCATGACAAAGTAGCTGAACAAGTTGGACATAATCACCACAGACGGCAGCGCACTAATCGGAAAATTCATTTTCGATACCATATTAATGCGTTTAAACACACTGTTTGATCCATCAAGAATGGTCGGACTAATGAAGAACCACGGGATTAATCCGGCAAGCATCCAGATGATAAATGGAATCTCCACGCCGCCAATGACAATTGGCTGTCCTCCGCGAATGCCCATACCAAAAACAAACCAGTAAGCCAGCATTTGAATCAATGGATTTAAAAACTGCCATAAAACACCTAAATAATTCATCTGATATTTTGATTTTGTTTCATAAACAGCAAGTCGCATAATCAGCGGAAAAGAGCTGATTTGCTCCTTTAGTATCGTCAACATTGCGTTCATTCTAATCTTCCTTAGATATAAGTTTTTGGGATTACTTTTTTAAAAAGCACCGTTCATAATTGTAACAGATAACGATACACATTTCATCTTATAACAAAAGTCATGCACGTCAAACTAGAAGACAAAAAACCCCTGAATCCTTTCAATCATAGATTCAGGGGGCATAAGACATTAGATAATTTGATGCTCTTTTAAGAAATCTGTAATTCTTTTCGTATTTTGATTATCGTTAAAGCTGTTAATTTTCAAGTATTTTTCTTTATATTCATCTTCCACGACATACTCATTCTCAATCGCATGTTTGACAATACGAATAAGCTCTTGAGTATTATATGCAATTGGTCCCGGTGCATTTTCTTCGTTTACAGGAGGAATCGCTTTATACTGTCTAATTAAGTAATCTTTTTCTTCCCAATAAAAAATAGGGTATGCTCCTCTATATTGTGCATCATAAATAGCAGAAGAGTAATCAGTGATAAACACCTTTGATACTTTTAACGCTTCTGATGGATTATCAGAAATAATATGTTTATACTGAGGCAGGTTTTGATAAACGTACTGAGAAAATTTGTTATGCGGTACAATTAACAAACGATCAAGAAGACCTGCTTCTTCAAAGCTTTTAATGATTTTAATCAGAACTCTATAGTAAGATGTTTCTTCGATTCTATTTGTATATATTAGCCCCTCTTCCCAATAGCGGTAAGTTGGCATAAAGGCGATCTTATCTGCACCGTCTACTAATTGGGCATGATCAAAAGTTGCGAGGCCTGTCAAAATCAAATCCTCACGGTCATATTTCATTTTGTAGAATTCACCAGCCTCTAGTTCAGAACTGATGACTGATTTATAAATATTATATTGGTTCTTGTCTTTATGGAATCCAAAGGCCATTGGATTATCAACTGGTTTCGCAAACATTATTCCATGCTGCAAAAAGACAAGTGGTACGCTCATAATTCTCTCTCTAAGATGATCAATATATAATCTATCGTTTAGAACATGGTTAGATAACTCACTTGAAATAAAATAGCTGGCATTGAAGATACTTAAATAATGTCTCAGACTATATTTCGGAATGATTCCCTTTCCATACTTAGCTTTAAGTGCCGGATAAGCACTTGATTTCTTATTAAGAATAAAGTAATTTCTTGAGTCTGTTTGACAATTCTCTTGTACATAGTCATACACTCTAATAGCGGATTCATCTGCTTTATCACTCTTTTTCTCAAAAAACAAATTCACACGATAATTCTTGTCTTTATAGAATGATGATAAGATACTCGCTATTTTTATTTTTACTTTACTAAATAAAGAATATTCCTGTGAATAAGGAATAATGGTTGATGTCACATTTCCAAATAGATTTGTTCTTAGTACTTGAAGCTTGTCCCCATTCTTTTTCGTGATATATGTTTTCACCTTTTTATCTCTTTTTTTCAGCCTTAAACTATGGATAATTCGGTTATCATTGCCAACGAATAGGTTATTATGGATTCTGCTGTCTAAGTCAAGATCATTTAACGAAATTTTAAAGAAACCATACCTTTTTAAGAATTTGATCTTTCTAAATGGTCTTATAAATTTCGCCACTTGGTGATCAGAATTTCTAATGTACAGATATTCATACTTTTGGTCTGAATTATACGCGTAATGTGTCAGTCTTCCATAAACATAAAAGCTATTAAACAAACTAAAAATACGTAGTCTTGATGTATGTTTTGTAACAAGATAAGGGTTTCCTCTTACTAAGTAAACACCATTCGTTCTTACATATATGTAATACCTTTGTTTATTAATCACCAAAATATTGAGGATATTATCTTCTTTGAATTGCTCTAATGTATCTTTACCAAAAACTTTGAGCGGCTGATATCTAGGAACAAGTCTAAAGTTGACGATTTTCTTTTGCTCAGTCACCTTATTTAAAATTTTGATTTGATTACGATTATTCACAGTCACTTCAATATCTTTATGTTCCTGCATCACATCAAACAAAATTTTCCTTACATTTAGTTCTTTATTTTGGCAATCATAAGTAACAACAAAGTTGAAGGGACTATATTGGATAAAGGAGATGTCTACAAATCTTCTTTCTGCCCCGTGAATCTCCAAATCCATTTTATAATTCCGATTGATCTCATCAACGTTCAGCAGCCCTGAGAATAATAACAGTTCCTCTTCGCCTCTATATAAGCCATAGCGGTCTAACCCTAATTGTTTGACATATATATCTTCAAATTGATTGTTAATGTCAATAGGATGTATTTGATTTGATTGAAGGATGTCAGAGCTTTCTTTGACAATATACAAGTTCTGATCCTTAGAATAGAGATAGATCATTTCATTAGAATGATCTATTGAAGATTCAAAAATCATCTGATCCTTAACATTAATTTCACAAATCTTCTTTGATTCGTTTACAATTAGCTCTTTAAATTCAAAAGTACATAACTTCTCTATGTCATCAATATATAACACTAACTTTTGTTCATCTAAATTAAGAATTTCAATAAAATTATGATAAAGTTTGTACATTGAAGCACCTCTATATTATTTTCAGCATTTTTACAGTACCGGATAATCTTATCTAAATTTAGCATGTTTACTGTTAAATTTCTATGTTTTTTTATTTTTACCATTACATTTAAATATGTGTACAATGGAATAAAAAAAACAAAAAAGTACCGTTCTACTAAGCGAAGAACGGTACTTTTTAAACTATTTTTCAGAAAACACTACTTCAACGACCCGCTTCGAAGATTCTCCAGTCTCTAAGTAACAGAATTTCTCATAAAACGGTGCAAATGATTCTGGTAGAGTAAAGTCTGGCTGTTCTGTTTCTCTCACCCAGTCAATGACACTTGCTGTCTCTTTCACAAGTGGTCCAGGTGCTTCTTGTTCAAAGTCGAAGTAGAAGCCTCTGAGCTTGTCACGATATGTTTCAATGTCTGGCACATAGAACAGCATCGGACGTTTGAGGTTTGCATAATCAAAGAACACAGAGGAGTAATCTGTGATGAGCAGATCTGAAATCATATAAAGGTCTCTAATGTCTTCGTAATGAGAGAAGTCATAGGCAAAGCCTTCATACGGCCCTAAATCAAAGTTTTCAGCAACTAGATAGTGCATACGCAGAATGATGATATATTCATCTCCGATTGCAGCTCTGAGTTCATGCAGATCAAGGTCTAAATCAAATTTGTACTGCCCTTTTTTATAAAATTGATCGTCTCTCCATGTCGGTGCGTATAAGATCAATTTTTTATCGAGCGGCAGGTTCATTTTTTGTTTCAGAGCTCTCATCGTTTCTTCATTATTTTGATTGTGAAGGAAGTCATTTCTCGGATATCCTGACTCAATCATGGTCTTTTGGAATTGGAACGCACGTGTAAAGATTTCAGTCGAGTAGGCATTAGGAGAAATGAGATAATCCCAATTCGATGCTTCTTTTGTGAAATTCTTTTTGTATTTCTTCGTATTTGTTCCAGGCATATGCACCTCGTCCATGTCCATTGCCAGCCGTTTTAACGGCGTACCGTGCCAAGTCTGCAAGTATGTTGTGTGATCTGGCTTTGGAACCCATAGCGGCAAACGGCTGTTTACGACCCAATACTCGGCTCTTGCCATCGCAAAGATCCATTTCAATGACAGACGATTGATATAGTAGATGCCTTTTTCCTTAAACGGTGCTTCATGACCCTTTTTAACGCTCCAGATCAGCGTATATTCAGGGTGATGTTCTTTCATATACTCATAAATCCCACGCGGGTTACAACTGAATTGTTTTCCGTTAAAACTTTCAAAAACAACCGTTTTCTTTTTCACAGACAGCTTACTCGCCAGTTTAAAGGTCGTTTTAAACGTTCTTGTCACAAGACGGTTACGGACTTTTTTGATTTTACTGATCTTCTTTTTAAATTTCTTCCACTTGCTTTTGACGTAATACTTGGCACGTGTTTTCATTGTGTAATCATTAATACGGATGCCAAGCGTTTGTCTTTTTTTCTTTCGGTACACTTCATATCGAATCGGTACATCGTTTCGTTTATGAATTTGAACAAGTCCTTTGAGTTTGTTCGAGCGGTCTCCAAGCACTAAAGAAGTGGTTGTTAATGTTTCCTCTACTCCGTTTACATCGCAGATAAATTCAAGATAGAAGCGATATACAAAGCGTTTGTTTAATGAATAGGCCAATTCCTCTAAAGGGACTTCTGCTAAAAATTGATAAAGCTGTGGTACATGTTGATCATCACGGTATTCGATCACTTCGTCTTTTATATGGGTGATATTAACCGGAAAGCGATGTTCAATTGGTTCTTCACCATTTTTCTTCAATAGAAGCTTTGCTTCTTTGATCTCATACGGATGTTCTGCACTTAATACACCTGCATACCCGGATAAAGATAACATACACCCTTTGTTGAGCTCGATATGATTGAATTTCACAACCTTTAGCTCACGTTTGATTTTCAAAGAAGCATTCCCTTTGTCTGTACGGTATGGAATGATACACAGCATGGCGTCTTTATTTTCTAAAAAGCTCAGCTCAGGCTTTTCTATTTCCATTTTTAAACGGCGTTTATAGTTTGACGTTTTCTCTTCAGATTCAATATCTGTATTGATATCCGCTTCTTTTACTTCTTCTTCCTCTTCTTCGGAATCAGAATCATAAGCTGAGTCCTCAAGCTCGTCCTCATCCTCTTCTTTGTTTGTGCTCAAATAGTCCGTGACATACAAGTTATATGTCTGGCCTTGCTCTAACGCAAGCGGCAGCGATGCTTCATTCAATACCAATTTGAATAGATTCTCTTCTTGATGAACAAGCGGAAGGAAAAGCTCTTGTTTTGATACTCTCTCCCTCATGAACAAATAAAATTCTCTATCTGTTAATGGCATGTCATCGTTGATGCGAATCAGCATTTCTAGTTTCTCATGGTGATTCTTTAACCCTTCAACGACACTCTTCTTATGAATTCCCTCTTCAATCATTAATCGTTAATCTCCTCTGTTCAGAAATCTTACCGTTATGTTATATCACTATTTCACTTTCCAAGAATAGTTGCCTTGTTTCGTTTGATATGACCATCCATCGATGGACGATGGTTTATTCGTAAGCAGCTCACCTTTTATTTCTAGACGCTGCAAAACCTCTTGAAGTTCTTCTGTTTTAAAGCGAATGTAAAAATCCACAAAATTCGTTTGGTTGATTTCAATGTTTTTCTTTGTTTGAAAATGGCCGATTGGGAAGCTGACTTGATGGTTCTCATCGATTGTTTGAGAGATGATTTCAGCTCCATTCACTCGATCATATCCTGCGAAATCAATTTGCACATGATCCGCATGACTCATTTCATCTTTTAACTCGAGTTGAAGGTGAAGAACATGATGCTCAGAGCTTAGATCACGCAAGACCCATTTCATGCTGTCAACGATCCCTCTCAGTTCATCTTTATGCTCACGATTTTCGAGCATATGATGAATCGCCGTATTCCAAACAGTCTCTTCGTCAGAAGGAACAAGATAAAAATAGGCTTGTTCTCCCAATAGTTTTTCGACATCTTCTTTATGTTTAGTATCCCCAAAAAAGACAGCATCCACTTGCTGTTTTCTTATTTGTTTAAATAATTCTCCATATTGAGAATTGACTTGATGCAGATCTTCTTCATAATGTGCGTGATGCACAAATGCAGCGTAATAGGTTGTTTCAGGCTGATCGATTTTAAACAGGTGGCGGTCTTGATCACGGTCCTCTGTGATCATCAGTTTCAAACGGTCATTTTGTGATTGAATGCTGGATAGCCATAATTGTTTAATATCCGTCTTCTTTGTAAATGTTTGAATTCCTGTTTTTTTATACCAATTAATATGCCGAACTGGATTCTTTTTTACATCTCCATGGTAGATGAACTCCATATAAATACTGCCATCGTCATTGATCAATTCCTCTAAGTATAGTGCACCTGTATGGGGAACAAAGCTTTGTACTCTGCATAAAACGCCCTGCCAATTGTATTCTTCCCTCTTCACTAATTGCTGCTTTTCATTATATTGATCAATAAAACAAATCGGAGAAGAAGGCAATTCATATCTCGTCACTTGAATTGTGGACGCATCTTCTGGAAAAATAGTTTCATTGATCTGATGCGATGATTCACCAGCGATAAATTCTGAGTAACGTCTTTTACTTCCGCTTTCCGGTAAGATATAGTGTTCAAATACATTCAAGATGTCGACTTGGCTAGGAAATGTCTCCTCCAAGCTGCGAATACGTTCCTTCACATTTGCATCGTAATTTAAAGTTAAAATTGCAGTACGTTTATGTTGATCAGCCAAAGGCTTAATTTTTGTCTTTAAAGATTTCGTTAAGCTCTCATCCTGTTTTGGCACATCACCCATAATAAAGTAATAGTCCATATCAGGCACGTCCATTGATGCCATTGTTTCATGTTGTTCAGATTGATCCAATGTGTCTTCAACTTTTTTCTTCATCCAATTTTGAAACAAAGGAAGCTCTCCTTAAAAATAATGATGACTTGCTCATTGTATTTTACATGAAAAAGTACTTCTCACCAAAAGATAAGAAGTACTTTTTTTCGATCTATTAAAGTCCCGCAATTTCTTCCTTAATTTGTGTTGTCGAGATGCCTTCTGTTCTCTTCAAGTATACGACTTCGCAATGTTCTTTTAAGAAATCGAATTTACCTTCCCAGTCATCTCCCATGACAAACACATCGATATCGTGCTCTTGCACGTCACGGACTTTTTGATCCCAGCTGTTTTCTGGAATGACTTCGTCTACATAACGAATGGTTTCAAGAATCAGCTTTCTATGCTCGTAGCTGTGATAAGCTTTTTTTGATTTTTGTAAATTAAACTCGTCTGTAGAGATGGCCACCACTAAGTAATCTCCGAGCTGCTTTGCACGTTCTAGCAGTTTAATGTGCCCCCAGTGTAATAAATCAAATGTACCGTAAGTAATAACTTTCTTCATTGCAAACATAAACTCCTTTCTTCAATCCTTATTCGACTGCATTCGTGCAGTAATTTATCCGTAATTCTGTGATATTCGATTCGCTCTTCGGAACCTCATTATATCACAGCGCCCACCAAACGTTAAGCGGATGTAAAGACAAACTATTTCCAATTTATTGGGCGCAGGAGGAAAAGTCCGAAGAATCAATGTTTCACAAAGGGTCGTACAGATGAAATGATGAAAATGTCATGAAATTTAAAGGTTTGTAAAGTTATTGTTAATATTTCATGGAGCATCTGTGATAAAATGATGAGTAGGCGAAGAATGAATTTACAATGAACGTTCATAGATAACAAGTTAAAAAGGAGGTCTAAACAATGCAAACAGAAGTGGTCTCTAACCTTTCTTATGTAAACGGCGACTTAGATGAATTTATCAGCTATATGAATCAGCACCATATTTCTCAGAGAAGAGGCGCCATGATTGCGACTGTCAATCCAGAGATAGGCTATGCCGTCATGAAGGATCATGCGTACCATCAAGTCGTCTCATCTGCGGATTATGTACTGCCGGATGGCGTAGGCGTCGTATTGATGTCTCGCATGACCCAAAGTCCGCTTAAGTCTAGAATTGCCGGCTTTGATGTCTTCATGTCTATGCTTGACCTAGCAAACAAGCAGTCTAAAAGAATCTTTTTATATGGTGCGAAAAAAGAAGTGCTTGAGGCTGTGAAACAGCGAATTGATACGGAATATCCAAATGTTGTCCTTGCCGGAAGCTGTGATGGTTATCAAGCAGATAAACGTTTCGTAGCGAAGCAAATCGCGCGCTCGAAACCTGATATGGTGTTCGTTGCTTTAGGTTATCCAAACCAAGAGAACTTTATTTATGAATACCGCCATTTATTCCCGCAGGCTGTTTGCATCGGTTTAGGCGGAAGCTTTGATGTATTTAGCGGAACGGTGAAGCGTGCACCACGCTGGATGATTAAGACAAATACAGAATGGCTGTACAGATTGATTGTGAATCCATGGAGATGGAAACGAATGCTGAATATTCCTAAGTACGCTTTTGCCGTCTTAAAGGAAAGCAAAGGAAAAAAACGTTACTATCCTGAGCAGGTAAAGGATCAGACGAAGCAGCTGTGAGAGACTGATAAATGATGAATATACGCTCAATGATGATTTCATGTTACGCAGCTTTTATTTCTTTCATTGGATGGCTGATGAGCGGCGTGAAGCCTCGTGAAAACCAGGTGACGCTGCTTGTTTCGTTCCAAGAGAATGCGGCTGCTCTCATTCATACTTATCAACAACAGGCGAACATGACAATGAAGCTCACTGTCCTCTATACGAAGCATGCTTCTGCGATAGAAAAGGACGGGCCTCATCTGTCATTTCGCTATTTTCATGAAAAAAATCCTCTCCATCTCATTCAATGTATGTATACGATGTTTAAAAGCAAGGTTGTCGTGATGGATAATTACTTTCTCATGACGAGTGTGCTCAGAAAACGACCTTCTACCACCTGTATTCAAGTTTGGCATGCCAATGGGGCTTTGAAAAAGTTCGGGCTTGAAGATGCTTCAAATTCTGGCCGGAGTCCACGTGACATCGAACGCTTCAAACGCGTCTATGCGTCTTTCGATTACATTGTGACAGGCTCAGATCACATGTGTGAGATTTTCAAGACCTCGTTTGGGGTCAATGATGAACGCTTTTTACCAACTGGTGTACCACTGACGGATGTGTACTATGAACAGCATCAGCCTTCCTTGAAGCTGGATGATATCCCAAAAGGGAAAAAGATCCTGCTCTATACACCAACTTATCGAGACTTTGCAATGGACGGTCTTGTCCTGCCTTTTTCAAAAGAGCAATTGCAAACTGAGCTGAATGGCGATTACATTCTCCTCGTCAAGCTTCATCCTGCGGTCAAACATTTAGCGAAAGCAGAAACAGACGGTGAATGGATATTTGATGTGTCCGATCAGCCGCTCTATCCATTGCTTTATGCTTGTGATGTCCTGGTGACAGATTATTCGTCCATTGTGTTTGAATATGCACTGCTCGAAAAGCCTGTGTTGTTCTTCACTTATGACTTAGACACTTATCGAGAGAAACGCGGCCTAGTCGACCGGTATGAAGACATCATTCCTGGTAAGGCTTGCGTCACTCAAGACATGCTCTTGCAGGAGCTTTTGCACCTAAACGAGTCAACCAATAAAGAACGAATCAAAACCTTTGCTGAGGAATGGAACCAATATTCAAAGGGACAATCCAGTCAGCAGCTCCTTTCATTTATTGAACAGCAGCTGCTCTTACACAAAAAACGTCCGGCTTCTCATTAGGAAGCACGGACGTTTTTTTATTTATTATACACCGGGATATCGTAATACAGCGTATAGTCATCGAGCAGGTTATACAAACTATACATACGAGTGACTTGCTTAGAAGCCCAGCCAATATCTGTTGCATATTGATGAGTCGCTGCAGCCGACCAGCGCATTTTATAAATTGTATCTTGCTTGTATGTGGCATTATTGATATAGCTGTTGCCAATGAATTTTGCTCCGCCAATAATGGCAGCCTCTGGCGTAAACCATTGCTGTTCATACGCATACTTTGCACCAAGATAATTCGGATTGCTGTCATATGCGCCAATGCCATACATGTTATAAACTTTCTTTCCATTATACATTGTACCATTCGCTAAAATGGAACTTCCGTTACCCGTTTCAAGCAACGCATGAGAAATAAGATAAATTTCGTTGATATGATACGTTTTTGCTGCTGTAATAAAGGCTTGTCCTTTACCCGCAAGAATCCCTTTTCCTGCTAAAATCTTTGAATTGACCTCTGCTGGATTGAGATTCGCAGCTTCAGAGAGTTTCAGAAATTGAAAATAAGATTGCGTGCCTTCGGCAATATTAGCTGGATCTACATATTTTTGCACCTCTGCTGCACTTGCATTTCTCCAGCCGAGGTTGATCCTGATCCAGTTCCCTTCTTTCCCAAGCTGTTTCACTTTTGCTCCTTTATTGAGCTGTGCCACAATGTTGCTTGCAGAGCTAGAATCAGGTGTAGAACGGACATTTAAGCCATCCGTATTCACTGTCGATGTGGCTTGGTCTACATATGCTGCATAGACATAGGCCGCACCATCTGTCTGTGGAGACACCTTCATTTGTTTGTTGACCATCTCATTGACAGTAAGGTTGTAGTTCGTTTGCATGACCATTGGGCCATTTTTAATTTTTACGGCTGTGGCGGTCCAGCCATATTGGCTTTTCACAAAAGCAATGGCTTCATTTACAGTTGGTAATCCTGTAAATTGCTGCGTAATGTTGATTTTGTAAGTTGGTTTCGTTGTTGTTGTATACGCAGCGGTTTCATTCCGTTTTTTGAAAAATGCCAAGCCTTGGTCACGCAGTGCAGCGGTTGAGACGGCACCTGTTTTGATCTGATATTGAGCATAATCGGCTGCGCCTGTTTTTTGAGCAGCGGCCTTCATTTTTTGTTTCGTCAAATAGCTGAGTGCTTGATTCAGTTTTGTCTGATTCACTGTCGGCTCTGTCGTGATACGGTATTGCTTGACCGCTTCTGTCAGCGTTTTTGTACTGCTGGCAACGCCATTTTTCTTGATAATCTCTTGAGCCTGCTTCACTTTACTTTGTTCATATACAGGTGTTGTCTTGAGACTATACGTTTTGCTGACAGCCTGTCCCTTACTTGCCTTGATGCTGCTTGTCAGCTTCTGCGTTTTTAAGTAGGCGGCCCCTTTATTCACTTTCGCTTGGTCCACTGCTTGATTGACGACGAGTCGATACGTGCTGTCTGATACCTTGCCAGTTTTTTTCGTTGTCGCAGATACTTTTTTCTTTTGGAAGAAAGCCGCTGCTTTTTTCGCTTGGTTATCTCCTAAAAGATTTCCCGTCACGACTTGATATGGCTGTGTAGAAGAAGTCTTTTTGGACGTGTAGCGCCATTTCTTTTTCTTGAAAAAAGCCACCGTTTTGGCGTAAGCTGTATCGTTCAATTGATTGAGCTTCACGATATAATTTTTTGTTTTTCCCACGCGTTGCACAGTACCTGCAGCACCGATTTGTTTCTTAATCTGAGCTGCAGCTGAAGCTGCTTGTTTGTTGTCTTTGAAATAGCCTGATTCCAAGCTGTAGACATTTTTTAAGGCACCTGTCTTTTGAAGCTTCCCGCTGATCTTTGCTTCTTTTTGAAGCTGGGTAAGGAGCGTCTGTGCTTTCGACTGGTTCGCTTGTGCAGCGGAAGTGACGATGTAATACGGCTTACCCGCTGTCACCGTTTGAAGCACTGCTGTTAAGCCGGATGCCTTTTGAAAACCTTGCAGAATGGTATTCGCCTTACTTTGTCCAACAATACCGCTTGAAGTCAGCTGATACACAGTGCCAGCTTTCGTTTCGGTTTGGTATGTACTGGTGACGCCTGCCTGCTTTTGCAGCTCAGTTTGAATATTTTTCACTTTCGTTTCAGAATCAATGGTTCCTGATATGACCTGATAAGAAGGTTTGCTTTGATTGATGACTTCATAGGAGCTATTGAGCCCTGATGTTTTCGTTAGTTCAAGTGAGAGCTTTTTCGCCTGACTTTCATCATTGACTGGGTCAGATACGACCTTTTGTAAAGGAAGGCGGTCACCTACTGGAGACACCGTACCGCTCATGCCCACTTCTTTTTTTAATGCAGCTGCACTTGCATTCGCTGCTGCTTGCGACTCATATCCTGAAGCAGTGAGCTGATAGGTCGACGTATTTCCTGAGGTTTGATAAATGGCTGTCCACTTTTTGTCTTTCTTTAGTGTTTCCACTGCTTTTTTCACTTCTGCTTCTGTTGTAAATACCTTTGAGGTGTTCATCGTATAAATAGATTGATCGACATAGGAGGCTGCTTGCGCTTCTTTACCCGTGTGTAATGTCATACCAAAGGCAGCTGCGAGTAACATAATCTTGATGGTTTTTTTCACGTTCCCTGTCCCTCTCTTAACTTTGCATAATAAATAGTCTACTAATCTCTTTATCGACAAAAACAAGTACTCTTTCAAGTCATTTATGCAATAGAAAAATAGAGGACCCCCTCGAAGTCCTCTTTTCCTTATATATGCGACACAATCAGTTCACAAGATCCTTCAATTGAGAAGTTTCCTGTTTCAGCCGGCAGAATAAAATGAGTACCTTTTGGCAGTGGATATGTGTTTCCGTCATGCTCTAAAGACCCTTCTCCATGAATCACACTGCATAGCAAAAACGGATAATCCTGCGAAAGCTCTGCTTTTTGATCAATTTCCCATTTATACACAGAGAAATATTCTGCTTCGACAAATGTACGAATGGTCACTCCCCGGCGTGTTTCAACTGATTCATCTGCATACCCGTCTACATGAGGAACTGTTGTGACATCAATCGCTTGCGCAAAATGAAGTTCACGTTCGTTGCCATCTTGGTCTTTTCGTTCATAATCGTATACGCGATAGGTTGTATCTGAGCTTTGCTGCGTTTCAAGGACAAGTGTTCCTTCGCAAAGCGCATGAATGGTACCGCTTGGCACATAATAAAAATCACCAGGCTTAATCTTCACCCGCCGCAAAAGACCTTCCCAATCTCCGCTATTCATCATAGTTACAAGCTCAGTTCTTGTTCTTGCATTGTGCCCATAGATCATTTCTGCTCCTTCTTTGCAGTCAATGATATACCAGCACTCTGTTTTTCCAAGCTCGCCATTTTCATGTCTTTCCGCATAATCATCATCTGGATGTACTTGCACGGACAAGTCTTGGTTTGCATCTAATATTTTGGTTAAGAGCGGGAAGCGATCGCCTTCTACCCCCCCGAACAATTCTCTATGGTTGTCCCAAAGTTCGATCAGCGTTTTCCCTTTATATGGACCGTCTCGCACGACACTTGGTCCGTTTGGATGAGCAGAAATTGCCCAGCATTCTCCCGTTTGATCAGAAGGAATATCATAGCCAAATTGATCCCTTAAGGCTGTACCTCCCCATATTCTCTCCTTCAATTCAGGCAGTAAAAAAATTGGTGACTGCTTCATTCAGGATGACTCCTCCCTTTGCTACCCTTTGGATAATTCCTACCTAGCTTGATGAAAACTAGTAAGTCTCAACTTTTATTATGACGCTATCTAAAGAGAAGTCAATCCTTTCAGTACACCGAATGAAAACGATAACACAAAAAATGTTTTACCCTTTGACAGAGCCTGCGAGAAGCCCTTTGACAAAGTATTTTCCAAGAAGAATATAGACGAGTAGTGTCGGCAGCGCAGCCAATATCGCCCCTGCCATTTGGACGTTCCATTGTACAATTTGACTGCCTGATAGATTTTGCAACGCAACCATTACCGGCTGATGCTCCGCAGTGGTCATCGTGACTGCAAATAAAAATTCATTCCACACATTTGTGAACTGCCAAATGGCCACCACAACAAATCCTGTGATCGAAAGCGGAAGAATCATATGTCTGAAAATCCCGATAAACCCTGCGCCATCCATTTTCGCCGATTCAATCATTTCATCTGGGATGCTCACATAGAAATTTCGGAACATGAGTGTTGTGATCGGAAGTCCGTATACGACATGGACAAGCACAAGCCCTGGAATTGAATTATACAATCCGACTTCACGCAAAAATTGAATGAGCGGGATCAGGATACTTTGATATGGAATAAACATCCCAAACAGCATCAGCGTAAAGACGACTTCTGATCCTTTGAAACGCCATTTTGATAATACATAGCCATTCATTGCACCTAAAACAGCTGACAATAAAGTAGCAGGAATGACAAGATAAAGAGAATTCATTAAATTGGGCGCTAGCTTTTCAAACGCGATTTGATAGCTTGAAAAATCGATAGTAGATGGCAGCGACCACATTCGCTCAAGGGTGACTTCACCTAATGGCTTCAAGCTTGTGACGAGCATGACATAAACAGGCATTAGAAAAAAGAGACTGCACAAAATTAATAAAGCATAAAGGACTGGACGGACAAACCATCTGGCTGTCATGATGAAGCCCCCTTCCGGCTCGACAGGAGATATGGCACGATAAAGACCGCAACAGAGATCAGCATGACAACCGCAATGGCGGCACCGCCTGCATAATGGTTTCCTCTAAAGGTCATTTCAAACATATACACGCCCGGAACATCCGTGACAAAGTTCGCACCCGGCCCTGTCATCGAGTAAATCAAATCGAAGATCTTTAAAGAAATATGAGCCATGATGATAACAACACTTGCAGTAATCGGTTTTAAAAGAGGAAAAATGATTTTCCAGTAAATCTGCCACTCCGTTGCGCCATCCATTCTAGCAGCCTCTCTTACTTCCTCTGGAATTCCTCTTAGACCCGCCAAATACATCGCCAGAGAGAAGCCTGTCATTTGCCAAACAGCTGCAATCACAACAGCAATCATGGCCGCAGGTACACCAAACTCAATTTTCCCCCAGACAAATCCGGCCAATATGTTCGTATCCGTATACCACTCTGGCTGGATACCGAGCGTTTTCAAAAATAAATTCACCCCAGTTGACGGGTTTAAAATCCATTGCCATACGACTCCTGTGACAACGAAGGACAGGGCCATCGGAAAGAAGAATAAATTCCGAAAAAGAGATTCCCCCTTGATCTTCTGGTCTAGTAAAATCGCAAGTGCGAGACCAGAGACAATGACCGCTCCAATAAAAAATAAAGTGAAAAAGACCGTGTTTCGAAGATCTGATTGAAAGCGGAAATCTTGAAACAGCATGACATAATTGCGAAGACCTGCGAAAGAGAAATCAGGAACAAGCGTGGTCCAGTTTGATAATGATACATATCCTGTCCAGCCGATAAAACCGTAAACAAAGATGAATAATAATACCGCTGACGGGGCTAAAAAGAGCAGCGCCAGCAGCTGGTCTCCATTCCATTTTTTCCGCATACGTTTGACTTTGGGCACAGGTGTTTTTGTCATCGGCGATGTGTCTATGCGCATGAAGCTACACTCCTTTTTAAAAAAGAGGCGGTGCCTAGCCGCCGCCTCCTTCGTCTTTATTTCATTGCCTCTTTTAAAGATGAAACAAACTGACTACTGTCTTTTTGTGTCACGAAGATATTGACGGCTTGATTCGCTTTTGTCACAAACCCTTCTTCAGCAGCTGAGCCATGAGCAAGAGACGGCGCCAGTTTTGATTCTTTAAATGCCTTCATCGCCGATTTTCCGTATTCATCATATTTTGATACATCTGCATCCACACGTGCTGGAATCGATCCTTTTAGCGGATTAAACGCATCCTGTCCTTCAACAGATCCTAAAACAGATAAGTATTTCTTCACGTTTTCTGGCTGTTTCACACCCTTTGGCAGTCCGAATGTATCGGTGATCACCATAAAGCTTCCTTCCGTTCCCGGAGTCGCCGTGTATCCAAAGTCTTGATTCACCTTCAAATCAAGATCATTCACAAAGTACCCCTTCGCCCAGTCGCCCATGACATTCATTGCCGCTTCTCCTTTTGCCACGAGCTGTGAGGCATCCTGCCAGTTACGTGAGCTGTGATCGTCATTGACGTATTCGAGCATACGTCCAAAGATGTCTGCTGCTTCCTTCACTTTCGGGTCATCCATTTTCATGTCGCCAGCCCAAAGTTTTTGATAACCATCTGCACCTAATACACCCAGCAAAACACTTTCAAACAAATGAGTCGCTGCCCAAGGCTCCTTATCTCCAAGTGCAAGTGGTGTGATTCCTTTTTTCTTTAATGCATCTGCTGTTTTGAAAAATTCATCAAATGTCGTTGGCGGCTCTAAGCCTGCATCATCAAATATTTTCTTGTTATACCAAAGCACATTGCCCCTGTGAATGTTTACTGGCACGGAATAGATTTTCCCATCTTTGCTGACAAGGTCAATCAGTGATTCTGGAAATTTGTCTTTCCAGCCTTCTTTTTCATATAAATCATCCAGAGGCTCCATTTTGCCTGCCGCGACCCAGCTCTCATTCAGCTCCGCCCCGCCATGCACTTGAAACGTAGCAGGCGGATCATTTCCCTGCATACGGCTAGTCAGGACAGCCTTTGCATTCGTACCAGCACCACCTGCGACGGCTGCATTTTCAATTGGAATGTCTTTATTCTCCTTTTCAAACAATTGAATGAGTGCCTTCAGCCCGTCTTCCTCACCTGCTCCTGTCCACCAAGAGAAAATTTCGAGCTTTTCCGCTCCGCCTTCTTTTTTTGCCTCTGAGTTCGTCGATGAGCTGCAGGCAGTGACGATAAGCATACAGAGTGCCAGCAGTGTAAAGCCTAATTTGAACTTCATAATTGATCCCCCTATCCCCATTTTGTAAGCGTTATTAAAATAAGTATAATGGCAGATCCTTGCTTTTGTTCAGGCAAACTTCTTCACTTTTTTATGAAATTCTTCATTTTTTTACGGCCTGTTTTCGATATTCCTTCGGTGAACAGCCGACCATCTTCTTAAACACACGGCTGACGTAATTAGGATCTGTATATCCTGCCTGAAAGGTAATTTCTTTTAAGCTAAGCGTGCTGTCTATGAGAAGCTTTTTGATTTTATCCAGCCGGCAGGCTGTCACATACTCTTTAAATGTCAGACCCGTCTCGTCTTTAAATCGTTTTGTGAAATAGGTGGGGCTTAAATCAACATAAGCGGCCGTTTGCTCAAGCGTGATCTGTTCACAATAATGCGTTTTGATGTAACGTTTTGCCCGCTCGACGTCATTGATGGTCTGGGTTCTCGCTTCATACACATCAAATAGGTGTTCACAGCACTGGCGGCATTCAGCTGCGGTGCTGATTGTCAATATCGATAGGTCTGTACGGAGGCGTGATTTGAAGAGAATCAGCAGTTCTTTTACTTGTGAAATCGTCGCCCCCTCTAATTGAAAGGCATCAAATAAAGCTAGCGCATCTTCTCTTCTCCCTTCTTCCAGCGCCTGCATCATGCTGTCTGCAAGCTCCGGCAGATGAATCAATGGACCGGGCTTCACCTCTGTTTGGTAAAAGCCATAACGAACAACGCCCCCACTCTTTTTTCGCTGATAATAGGAAAGCTTCGCCTCTGCTGCACTTTTCTGAAGATGAAGCGGGTTTGAGACTGGATGCCCTATGCCAACGACAGGTGAAGGCTGACCGTTTGTCATGGCAGCTCGAATGGCTTGCAGGATCTCTGCCTTTAGCTGACCTGGTCCTTGCTGACTATAAATGAGGCATGTAAACAGTTCTCCCCCCATCTGAATCGGCACCGTATGAAATCGTGCAGATTTCTGTAAATCGATCAACAGCTGATCTCCTTCTGTCCGCTGCACAGCGATGATAAGACCTGCTTCATATTTGGAGAATAGTTGTTGAAACTCCATGGATGTATAAGATTGACCGTTCATGACATGCGCTTCAAGCCACTTTGACTGCTGATCGGCCGCTGCCGACTGCCGCAGAGACGCCTCCTGCTGAATCTCTGCTGCTACAAATCGAATGGCTGCGATGGTTTCATCTTTGTCAGCTGGTTTGACGAGGTATTGTTTCACCCCCTCCTGCATCGCTTGCTTGGCATAATCGAATGTATCGTAGGCTGTCAGCATAATGAATTTTGTATGAGGACTGATTGCTTTGATCTGTTTGATCGCTGTCAGTCCATCCATGCCAGGCATCTGAATATCCATGAGCACAAGATGAATGGACTCAGATCGCACGAATTCAACCGCCTTCTTTCCATTTTCCGCTTCTCCTGCTATATGACACTCTGGAACCCATTCGGTTAAGAATTTCCGCATCGCTAGCCGTTCTATTTTTTCGTCATCGACAATTAGCACGTTCAGCATGTCGGTCCCTCCTTCATCGGAATAGCCAATTGTATGGTGGTGCCTTCGTTTGGCTTTGAATCAATTTGAAGGGCATCTTGCACCCCATAAAACAAACGCAGTCTTGACATTACATTTCGAAGACCGATTCCTGTCGAGTGGCCTTTACTCAGTATGTTCGGATCTTCCTCTTCTTTTTCTGATAGCAATCTTCTTTTCTCCTGTTCATTGATCCCCATCCCATTGTCCCGAATCCGAATCATCACATAGCCGCCTTCTTCATAGATCGAGAGCTCGACAAGTCCCTCTTCCTCCTTTGGCTCGACGCCATGAATAAAGGCATTTTCGACAAGCGGCTGTAAGGTGAGACTTGGGATATGCACAGATAAACATGATTCATCGATGGACGTTTTGCACGTAATACGATCGGCAAATCTCGTTTCTTGTATATGAAAATATTCTTTCACCACTTTCACTTCTTGTTCCAATGTAACGGATGTACTAAGAGCAGACAGCGAATACCGCATCAGCGTGGAAACGGATTGAATCAACCTCGATGTGGCTTCCGCTGATTCTAAGTAAGCCATACGTGAAACGATGTTTAATGTGTTAAATAAAAAATGCGGGTTCATTTGGTTTTGCAGCGTTTTTAGCTTCATATCTTTGATTTTTTGATCCAATGCTGCCTTTTGTTTGATCTCTTCAATCATCATTTTCATCTCTTGCCGCATTCGCTGAAAGGCTTCATTTAAAACAGAGATTTCATCCTTTGAGGTAACATGCAAATTCGCTCCATCAAAATTTCCTTCTGATACTTCTTTTACGCTTCGGGACAGATGAACGATAGGTCTTGATATCCCGCCAGCAATCATATACGCCATCCATAAGGCGATCCCGATTGATAACGTAAACAGGCATAAGGTAAAGAGCGCATAGGTTTGATGCCTTTTTTGAAGAGATTGATAGAGTACCTGATACTCAGATAATTCATCATCAAGCAGGGTCATCGTCTGCTCTTGTATATAGGAGGAGACGGTTCTCACTTCCTTCACACTTGCAGCATATTCTTCGATTTTCCCTTCTTTCACATGTGTCATGGTCGCATCACTTTCATTGATAAGCGTCCGCATCATATATTGATATTTTTCAATAGAAGGAATCGCCGCATGAAGACCGGCATCCTTTCGCAGCGCTTGATCGTAGGATTTCATTTTCTGTTTTGACGTAAGATACTCTTTGGCAAACTTCCGATCCTTTTCAATGGCATAGGCATTGACCTTTTCATACATCGTTTTCGCCTCTGTCGATATATCATTGAGCAGGAGAAAAGAACGGAAGCTCCGGCTATATTCTGATGTGATTTTTGAACTGCTCCAGTAGACAAAAAAAGCGGCTATGTTGCCAAGAAGCACAAGGATTAAAAATGCTAATAACAGCTTACTTCGAATCTTTCTCATGGCTGCATTCCCTGCTTTCTGTCTGTTTGCTGAAGAGGCAGATCCCCGCGCCGGATCACACTCGTTCCCGTGTACTGAAGCGGTTCTTCTTTTTCACCTTTCTGCAAACGAACAAGTGATTCAACCGCTTGATAGCCCATTTCATAAGGATGCTGTACGACCACGGCATCAATTGTTCCATCATCAAGCGCCTGAATCGTATCAGGCAATGTGTCAAATGCAAGCACATAAAAATCAGTGGATGATCGATACTGTGCGATTGCTTGAATGATGCCTGCACCATCTAATGCACTTGTACCATAAAATGCGGTGAGCTTCGCATGATCGTTTAATAGTTTATAAGCGGCACCTGAGGCACCTGACTTCGTAATGGCTGATTCTTCAATTCCAGCAATATGAATGCGTTTTTCAGCAGCAACGGCATCTCGAAAGCCCTTGACGCGCAGCTTTTGATGAATGGCATCCAGCCTGCCTGTGACAATTCCTACATACTGTTCACCTTTTGTATCTGCGATGAGTGCCTGTCCTGCGATAAAGCCTGAATAGTAATTGTCCGTCCCTACATACACTTGACGCTTGCTCCCCTCTGCATCTGTATCGACGGTGACAACATCAATTCCTTTTTCCCTCGCCTTCTGAAAAAGCGGTTTGTATTTTTTCGCATCAAGTCCCTGTGTCATAATGCCATCAACATGCCCAGCGATCGCCATATCAATGGTTTTCAGATGATCGTCTACATCTGCTTGCTTTGGGCCCAAATATTCTAGATACACGCGATGAACGTCTGCCGCATCCGCAGCTCCCTTTTGTACAAGTTGCCAATATTCGTTATCAAGTTCCTCCGGTACAAGAACAAAATGATATTGATACGTTGACTCCGCTTTATCGGAAGCGCTTTCAATTTTAAATAAATCTTGACCTAATAACGTTAAGAAGATGACAGATACCACACAAAATGTGAGAAATGCGCTCATTCCAATCCACTTAGATAATTTCACCGTGTCCTCCTCCTTTCCACTATTTCCGCATAAAAAAAGAGCTGCTTATAAGCATACTCTCTCGACCTCTATAATTCCTTTGTCATAAATAAACTGTTTGGATCTTCTTGATATGTACCAAAAGGCGGACAATACTGAAATCCAGCGCTCTCATATAGTTTTCTTGCTGGTTCAAAGAAAGCCATTGCCCCTGTCTCTAAGCTGACACGTGTATAGCCGCGCCGTTTTGCTTCTTGGAGAAGATGATTCAGCATATACCTCGCTACACCTTTTCGCATATGGAGGGCTGCGGTTCTCATCGATTTGATTTCCCCATGTTCACTTGACAGCTCCTTTAATGCTCCGCAGCCAAGAAGCTCTTCTCCATCCCGCACACTCCACACGGTAACATCCTGTTTTTTTAAATCAGTTAATGGAAGGGCATGAATGCTTTCTGGCGGCGAATGCTCCTTCATCTCTTTTATATGTGCGGTAATCAGCTGGTCAATTCGTCCATCCGTGAGTTCATCTTGTAGAATGTACATTTCCATCACTCCTTCACGATCATTGTACGTGAAGAGTTGAATGTTTACCTACTGTTATGTCAGATAACCGAACAAACAACCGGCATCAACAAGCCAGTTGTTTGTTCGGTTGACAAGTATTTATGAAGAAAGAACTGCTTGTAATTCCTCTGCTGTACTGCTTTCAAGCTGACTTCCGACACCAACAGCCACCGCACCTGCTTTGAGCCACTTTGGAACATCAGCTGGATGAATGCCGCCCGTAGGAATAAATTCAATCTCTGGAAATGGACCTTTCAGGTTTTTCATATAGGATAAACCAAAGGAGCCGCTTGGAAAAAGTTTGAGCAAGCAATAGCCATCTGCTTTCGCCTGCATGATTTCACTCGGGGTGAGAACCCCTGGTACATAGAGTGTGTCGTAAAATGAAAGATGTTCTCCAATCATAGGAAGGTATCCTGGACTAACGATAAACTGTGAGCCTGCCTCAATGGCTGATTGCGCCTGCTCCAGCGTCGTAATTGTTCCCGCTCCTACTATGAGGTCCTGCTCCTCCTGGAAGGATGCGATGATGCGTTCAGCATTTGGCGTGGTATACGTCACTTCAATGGCACGAACTCCTTTTTTCTTTAAACGCTCAATCATTTCAATACCTTCTGCTTCACTATCCGCTCTCACAACTGCGATCAATTTACAAGACGCGAGCTGCTTTTTAACGCTCAAACTTGCTGACTTTCCCATATCTCTCATCCCCTTTCATGTACTCCCGCTTTTGATATCGCTTGGCTTCTTTCATAAAAGCCTGAAGCTCCTCCCTGGTAGGCAGTCCGTCCTTATCGCCAGGTGACATCACTGCAAGTGCCCCGACCGCATTGCCTCTTGTCACGGATTTTTCATCTGATAAGCCGTCAAGCAAGCCGCTGATGACCCCCACTGCAAATCCATCACCAGCTCCAACTGTGTCTACGACATCCTGCACATAAAATCCATTCACAATCCCCTGACCGGCTGCACTTTTATAAAAGGCACCTTCTGCCCCTAGCTTAATGACCACTAGCTTGACACCTTTTTGTAAATAGACATCTGCAATCTCTTCTGGCTCGTGACATCCCGTGAGCCTTTGCCCTTCTGCAAGCCCTGGAAAAAACCAATCCGCTTGCGAGGCGATATGATTCACCGTCTGAATCATATCTTCCTCCTCTTCCCATAGCTGAAGCCGAAGGTTTGGATCAAATGAAATGGTTTTGCCCGCTGCTTTCATTTCTTGAAGGGCACGAAAGGAAAACGCTCTCATTTCACTGGATAGGGCAGGCGGAATACCAGTCATATGAAGGTGGCCTGCCTGTTTGAAATAAGCGGCTGGAAAGTCGCTTGGACTCATTGTGCTCGCAGCAGAGCCTTTCCGATAATACGTGACGTCAGGGTCTCCTTCCATCACTTTTGATTTAAGTAAGATTCCCGTTTGAGACCCATCATTTGAACGGAGCACTGCACTTGTATCGACCCCTTCTTTTTGAAGCTCTTCTGAAATAAATGTGCCAAGTGAATCTGCTCCGACTTTGCTCATCCATCCCACATGAAAGCCCAGCCTCGCCAAGCCGACAGCCACGTTACTCTCTGCACCAGCAAGCGCCTTTTGGAATGTATGCACTTGATGAAGCTCTCCGACTTCTTTTGCATAAAACATCGCCATTGATTCCCCAAATGTGACCGCATCCAATGCTTTCACTCATTTCTCCCCTTTCTTGGTACCGGTTTCAAATCAGTTGAAAAAGAGAGAGCATGCACGTATGTATACTCTTCTCTGCCTATCATTTATAAAGATTTCCTTACTATGATTTCTCCATCGAGCTGAATGGTTTGGGGCGCACTTTCATCCCCTTCAAGCCGTGTCTTGATTTTTTGCATGGCTGCTTTCCCCATTTCATGAGATGGCTGGGCAACCGTTGTGATTCCAGGTCCAATCAGCTTATACCATTCTGTATCATCAAACCCTGCAATGCCTATCTCTTTAGGAATCTTCACCCCAAGCTCTACAAGTTCACTAATCAGCTTCAGCATGAGTAATCCATTGCCGGCTAAAATCGCTTTTTTCTGTTCGTTTGATTGTAAAAAACGGACAATCTCTTCGCGCATTTGTTCCTTTTGCTTTAAATCAATTTCTGCAATGATCGGCTTCTTATGTTTACTCAAGACTGTCTGTTCATATGCTTCCTTTCGTTCTTCACGAGGGCTGATTCCATCGACAGGCTCAGTAAAGAAAGCGATGTGATCATAGCCTTTCTCATACATTTGTTGAAGCAGCCGGATGGTGATATCACGGTTGTTCGTGGTCACTGTATCGACTTTCAGTTCAGGCAGCTTCCGGTCCACAAGAACAATCGGTACACCGTTTTTCTTAAAATCCTCCAGAATGTCATTGTTCTGTCCTGTCGTATTGATGATGAGCCCTTCAATATAATGTGCATTCAGCTTTAGGAGCATTTCCCGTTCTTTTTCTGGACGATTATCTGTGTTGCACACCATGATGCTGTATCCATATTCATCACAAATCTCTTCGACCCCGCGAAGTGTTGCCACAGAGAATGGATTCGTAATGTCGGCTACAATAAACCCAATGACCTTGCTTTTTCTGACTTTCAGTCCTTGAGCAAGCTGACTCGGGCGATAATGGAGTTCCTCAATGGCCTTCTTGATTTTTTTTACCTTTTCTGAAGAAATTTCATTTGTTCTGCCATTGATATATCTGGATACAGTTGATTTTGAGACACCTGCATAAGCTGCAACTTCATTAATGGTCACTTTCGTTTGCTTTTTCTCTTTCATTCAAAAAACTCCCACAATTGATCTTCTCATCTAGTTTGAAACCGATTTCAAATTAACTTAAAAAGAGCATATCATAATTGAACGCATTTCAGAAGATTTTTTTGCATGATGATAGAAAAAATTTGTCTAATCAGAGAAAAAGAAAGCGATTTCAAAATAACGGTTGACGACGCTCTCTTTTTCCTCTAAAATTTTCCTTGAAACCGATACCAAATAAATATCAATATTTGTTTCAGATGGAAAGGGAGGCTTATCCAAATGGAAAATCGTTATGCTGTACATCCTGAGCAGGTCAAACGTTTTACAACAGAGGAACTTCGTCGTCATTTTCATATTCCTACGCTGTTTGTCAGTGGTGAATTAAAGCTCTATTACTCGCATGAGGACCGCGTGGTGATTGGCGGAGCGATGCCGGCAGCAGAGCCGATCACACTAGAGGCCGGAGAATTTTTACGGACGGAGTATTTTCTTGAAAGACGAGAAATCGGGATTGTGAATGTCGGCGGGCAAGGAACGGTCACTGTTGATGGTGAGGCCTTTGTGCTGGAGCATAAAGATTTCTTATATATTGGTCTTGGTCACGAAGATGTACAGTTCGCTAGTTCATCAGGCGAGCAGGCCAAGTTCTATTTAGTATCAGCCACGGCTCACAGGGCGTATCCTACGCAAAAAGCAGCCATCGCTGAATTAACACCAAACCACTTAGGGGAAGCAGCTGCTTCCAACGTACGAAACCTGTATCAAGTCATCCATGCAGACGGCATCCAAAGCTGTCAGCTCATGATGGGCATCACTCAGCTTGAAACCAATAACACATGGAACACGATGCCCGCTCATATTCATGATCGCCGGATGGAAGTGTACTTATATCTTGATATCGAAGAGGATGCACGGGTCTTTCATTTTATGGGGGAGCCATCTGAAACAAGACATCTTGTTGTGGCAAATGAGGAAGCAGTCATTTCACCTGCCTGGTCCATTCATTCAGGCTCAGGTACAGCGAATTATTCATTTATTTGGGCAATGGCGGGAGAAAACTATACATTCAAAGATATGGACTTTGTCCCAATGGATCAGCTGAGGTAACGAGGGTGATGACAACTTCATATGCAGCGTCCCTCTTTTCCCTTGAAGGTAAAACTGCCCTTGTGACAGGTCCTGGAACCGGCATTGGGCAAGGCATTGCCGTGGCGCTTGCCAAATCAGGTGCAGATATCATCGGTACGTACCATCACACACCGCTTGAAGAAACAAAGGCGCTTGTCGAACAGGCAGGCCGATCATTTTATGCGGTTCAGGTTGACTTTTCTAATCCTCAGTCTGCAAAGCAGGCTGTCGATGCCATATTAAAGAAGCATACGATTGATATTTTAATCAATAATGCTGGAACCATTAAAAGAGAGCAGGCGGCTCACTATTCAGAGGAAGATTGGCATACGGTCATGGATGTGAATATCAACAGTCTCTTTTTCCTCACGCAAAAGGTTGGACAGCAGATGCTGAAAAATGGGCAAGGGAAAATCGTCAATATCGCCTCCCTTCTATCGTTTCAAGGCGGCGTCTTTGTCCCTGCTTATACAGCAAGTAAGCATGCTGTCGCAGGGCTGACGAAAGCTTTTGCCAACGAATGGGCGAGCCAGCATATTCAAGTGAATGCGATTGCGCCTGGGTATATTGCGACCAATAACACACAAGCCATTCGTGACGATGAAAATCGAAATGAAGAGATTCTGAAACGAATTCCCGCCGGGCGCTGGGGAAAGCCTGAGGATCTAGCCGGTGCGGCTGTTTTCCTTAGCTCACCAGCTTCTGATTATATGAACGGCCACATTTTAGCTGTTGATGGCGGATGGCTTGCAAGATAAACAAACGAGAGAATTCCTATCCGGGATTCTCTTTTTTCTATTTGTATAATTCTCCACCTTCCGAGTCACTCTATAAAAAACATGTGATGAGGGTGAGGTATTATGAAAAGTCGTATTGAACAAGATATAGCGTCCGTCATTAAGCGTGTCAAAAGCTTTGCCGGAAGAAGTGATGATATCGTGTTCCACTCTTTTTCATTTGGTCCTTCCACTATTTCTGCATGTCTCGTGTACGTTGAAGGACTCACAGAATTTGAGATGCTTTCTAAGCAAATCATTTCACCTATGCAAAAGGAACTCGACATCACCGAGGTTGGTTCTACTACACTTTCCTCCCTTTCAAAAACGTTCTTTGGCATTCAAAGTGATGTGCTGGATGATATGAACCTTGCCATCGAGCAGTTATATAGCGGCAGGGCTATTTTATTTGTAGATGGAGCGGCTCAAGCGCTTGCGCTCCATACGAATCTTTTTCAATTTAGAGAAGTAGAAGAGCCGCAATCTGAAGTTCTTGTAAGAGGACCACGGATCGGATTTATTGAGAATCTTGAAAAAAACACGGCTTTACTCCGTGAGCGGGCAAACGACCCTCACCTTGTGATTCAAAAGGTGAGTATAGGTACTCGAAATAAAAAATCCGCTGCTCTTGTGTATGTTCGTGATATTGCTGATCCTAAACTAGTAGAAGATGTGCTATCACGTATGATGGAAATCAAAATGGATGACATTCCTGAAACCGGCTATATTGAACAGCTGATTGAGGACAGTCACATCTCCATTTTTCCACAAATTCAAAACACAGAACGTCCTGACCGGGTGATTGCATCTGTGCTTGAAGGAAAAGTCTCCATTTTGCTCGATGGGACTCCTTTTGCCCTCATTTTACCTATGACACTTACAGCTTTGATGCAATCTCCGGAGGATTATTATCAGAGGTGGACAAGCGCGACTCTTTTACGTTTACTTCGTTATATTGCCGTGCTGCTCACGATTTTTTTACCCGGGCTTTACATTGCACTTGTCTCTTATCATCCCGGTTTATTACCGACAAGAATGGCACTCACCATCGCAGGCAGCAGGCAGAATGTTCCTTTCCCTCCTGTTGTCGAAGCCATTCTCATGTCTTTTACGATAGAACTGCTGCGGGAAGCTGGACTACGGCTTCCAAGAGCCATCGGACAGACAATTGGGCTTATTGGCGGCGTAATTATTGGTCAGGCAGCTGTCCAAGCCAATATCGTCAGTGCCTTAATGGTGATTATTGTGTCACTGACCGCACTCGCTGATTTCACAGCACCGTCATATGACTTTAGTTTTCCACTGCGTATTTTGCGGTTTATGGCGATTTTTAGTTCAGCATTGTTTGGATTATACGGCTTAATCATGTGTTATTTATTTGTGCTTTGTCACTTGATGCAATTAAAGACTTTTGGTTTTGACTATTTCACACCAGTGCTTTCTTCACCGTTTTCAGATTTAAAGGATACGTACGTTCGTTTACCAATTGGGCTTTTTAAATCAAGACCAAAAACAGCAAAAATAAAAAATCTCAAAAGACAAGGAGATTAAACGATGTACAGACCTGAAAAGCTATCATTGTTACAAGTCACCATTCTGTGCAGCTCTACAATGATAGGCGCTGGAATTTTAACCATTCCACGTAGTTCTGCCAATTCAGGATACCCTGATGGCTGGATCATTGTATTAATACAGGGAGTCATCTTTGCTTTCGTTGCTTTTTTGTTGGGGTGGATTGCCGAAAAGAATGCACCAGACACCATTTTTGAGTCAAATACAAAAGGAGCAGGGGCATTTTTTGGCACGATCTTTAATTTAATGCTGATCGCCTATTTACTAGGCATTGTCGGCTTTGAGGCACGTGTTCTCGGCGAAGTGGTTCAGTTTTTCCTTCTGCAATCGACTCCCATGACCGTGATTGTCATGATTTTTCTACTTGTGGCGATCTATCATTTGAAAAGCGGTATCTTTCCAGTCGTCAAAATGGTGACCTATATTTATCCGATCACCATGGTCATTTACATAGCGCTCATGCTGTTTTGTTTAAAAATATTTGATTTTGATTATTTGCGCCCTGTGATGGCGCATGGTTTTAAAGATTTTAGTAACCTGTTCTCTCAAACCTTTATTCAATTTACAGGGTTTGAAGTGATTTTGTTTGTTGTCCCGCTCATTTATAAAGACAAATGGTCTAAGGCAAAATGGGCGGCTGCGATCGGGGTTGGAATTACTTCTCTTGTATATTCCCTCACCCTCTTTATAGTGATTGGCTCCATGACCGTTGGTGAAACGAAATCTCTCACTTGGCCGACGGTTTCCCTTATACAAGCGCTTGAACTTGAAGGGGTGTTTATCGAACGTTTTGATATTTTCTTACTGACAATTTGGACGTGCCAGCAGTTCATTTGTATGCTGGGCTTTTTCCAGTTTGCGATTAAAGGCTGCTTCACCGTTTTTAAAACAACCAATATAACGAGACTGCTATGGCTGCTATTTTTAATAACATCGGCACTCTCACTTTTTCCTAGAAATATCAATGAAGTCTTTTACTACTCTACTTTACTCGGCTACGCATTGTTCGCGGTATTAGCCATTCCTTTTATTACAGCTATCCTGCTGATGATACGCAAAAAATGGGGAGGTCGTTCTGCATGAGAGGCAGGCGTATACTGTTATTCTTTTTTTCCTGCTGCCTTTTTCTTCTATCAGCAGGCTGCTGGGACTTAAAGGATATTGAAAAACTATCGTTTGTACGCGGTGTTGGCATTGATGAACAAGATGAGAATGGAGTTAAGCTGACCTATCAAAACCTTGTACCGAAAACAGGCGGAACACAAGAAGCCGATTCTCCCGGCTATGTGAATGTCGTCTCGAAGGGAAAAAATGTGCTGGAGGCTGTCAGTAATGTCGCCTTGAAGGACCCGCCGATCTATAGTGATCACCTGAAAATCTTCTTGTTTGGCAGAAATCAAGCGGAGCATCACGATATTCAAGGAACACTTAATCATTTTATTCGAGATGATGAGGTTCGGCGCAGCAGCTATCTCCTCGTGTCACGAGGAGATGCGTCAAAAGTCATCAACCAAAAATTGAAATCACAGCAAAAGGTTCCGGTTGAACATATCTTCGAAACATCCAAAAACCGAAGCTTTAACGGAAAGATCGCACTGCCAACACGTATTGGCCGGGCATCTGATTATTTTCAAATGGGCGTTAGCTTCCTTGTACAAAGTGTAGATGCGGTAGACGGTGAAATTATTTATGATGGGGCAGGTATCATTCACGGAAAAACAAGAAAGCTGATCGGTTTCATCTCTGCGCAGGATGTACAATATTTAAACTGGGTGATGGACCGTATCGCAGGCGGTGTTGTACCCGCCACCTACAAAGGCTTTCCGATTACGTATGAAATTAAAAAAGCCAAAACCAAGATTGAACCCTACCTGAAAGACGGAAAGATTTCCTTTCACATTAGCGTACAAACAAATGGAAAATTGTCAGAGGATCAATATCCCCCTGAAAACTCATACGATGAACAGTACATCAAACGATTTGAGAAGGTTTTTTCTCGTAAAATTAAAGAGCGCATACAAAAAACGGTCAGTCATATGCAACATGAAGTAGGTGTTGATCCTATTTTTTTAAGCCGGCAGTTTCGTATTAAGTATCCTGAATATTGGGATCAGCATCGTGATGAATGGGACAAACTATTTCAAGAAGCAGACATAACGTATGACATCAAAGTGAGCATTTTGAACTTTGGTGCAGAAGGTGCAACGAAAAGCTTCAAATGGTAATACAAAAAGGCGGTTATCCCAAAGGAGAGCCGCCTTTTTTACGTACGACAATGAGAAGCTGATACAAAGTCACTTGATCAGACAACGCTTTTGTTTGAAAGCCGAGTGACGCTCCTATTCTTGCCACCTCGTCAAAAAACAATTGGACGTTTTGATCAATCTGTACATTGATCCGCTGCTCGATCACGCGTTCAAATAATTGGTCTGGGAAAAGCGCACGCATGGTGTTTGGTGTGAAGAACCGTATATGGGTTCGGTCTAAGATTCCTACATCTTGATACGTAAAATCACCTGTCATCAAAGGAAGAAGCACCTCTGCATGCATCATGTTAGGCAGGCAGCAAATGATGACACCGCCTGGCTTTAAAGAGGCGTGCGCTTGCTCAATGATGTGCCAAGGATCTGACACATGCTCTAAAACATCCGAAAAAATGACCGCATCAAAAAAGGCCTCTTTCTCTGACCATGGGTATTCATCTGCATTTGCCTCGATGACTTCTTCATAATACGCCTTTGCGACCGCTGCTTTTAACGTATCCGCCTCTACCCCGTACATGTGTACAGACTGACGATTCATTAGTTCAAGCCCAGTAGCCCCTGCGCCGCATCCAACATCCAGCACGTGTGCAGCGTCCTCAGGGAGTAATTCCACAAAATACGGATGAGGAGTGATCAAATTTAGATCTATGCCCCACTTATCTAAAAATCGAAGTCTATTCTCAGTAAACAGTGTAGAGATGTTTGTTTCTTGATTGGCATTAAAGGTAGCATGACCATGATGATGCACAAAGGAATCATGCACAATTTGCAGCTGATATCCTTTTAGTAATGAACGCAAACATAGATCGTCATCCTCAAATGATCCATATACAAACCGCTCATCAAATAATCCCACATCCTCGATCAGCTTTCTTTTCACGAGCAAGCAAAACCCTACAAGCCGGTGCACATAAGTTCTCTGACCTTTTCTCTTAGACGTATACTCCTTAGCAAAGGCTGGGAGCTCCTTCACATCTGTATACGACGGCTGGACCATCTGAGGGCCGCTCACATAATTAGAGACGGGTCCCACCATCCCAATTCGTTCTGAAGCGAATAGCGCCTCTTTTAATGGAGAAAGCCAATTTTCCGTCACGATCGTATCATTATTTAAAAAGAGAATGCTATCTCCTGAAGCTTTTTTTGCCCCTTGATTACATCCCTTTGCAAAACCTTCATTCTCTTCATTATCAATGAAAATCACATCATCCAGCTCTCTTACATATTCCTTCGTGCCGTCAGTTGACGCATTATCGACGATGATGAGTTCATATTGGTCACTATTCGTATGCTGTTTAATGCTATCGATACATGTTTTCGTCAAATGCAGTTCATTGTACGTCAGCATGACAATGCTTGTTTTCCCTTTCATCTCATTTCCACCTTTCTCCCGCCTGTTCCATATGTATGTGATAGGCAGCACGTTCAGAAGATGAGGGAATGTCCTTTCTTGATTAAACGTTTGTTTAACATAGAAAAACCAGCTGCACACGGCAGCTGGCCATTGTTCATACCGTTTTTCCTTCGCCACTTGCGACGGCACGATTTCTCTTTTTTAAATCTTCTTCAATTTCTTCAAGACTTTTCCCCTTCGTTTCGGTCACCAAGTATTTCACAAATAAGAAGGCGCCTACGCCAATGACCGAATAGATGAGGAAAAGATTACTGATACCAATCGCGCTTAATAAAGCTGGGAATGTCAGCGAGATGATTAAATTTCCTGTATGAAGAAGGAAGGTCGAGACACCTGTACCGATTCCCCTGACATGTACTGGGAACAGCTCTGGGAGCATCACCCAAACGACTGGCCCCCAGCTGACAGCAAAGATGACGATAAAGAGACCTAAACAAATAACGGTTGTCCATCCTGCAGCTGTTGAACCTTCAAAAAATCGGTTGACCACTGACAGAACAATTAAACTAAGGACCATTCCTGCATTCCCAAATAGGAGCAGCGCTTTACGCCCTACACGGTCAATGATTTTAATGGCAACAAACGTCATAATGACATTCACTGCACCAATTCCAACGGTTCCTAAAATCGCCGCTGAACTCCCAAAGCCAACACTTGTGAATGTTTTTGGTGCATAGTAAATGATCGTATTTGTACCGATAAACTGCTGCAGAAAGGCAAGGCCGACACCGGCAATCAATGCTGGGCGTACCCATGGCTCAAATAATTCCTTAAAACCGCCTTTCTCTTCACTTTCCGCCTTTTGAATATCTGAAATTTCTTCTTCCACTTCTTGCTGACTTTTTCTGAGTTTAGATAATATCTCCTTCGCACGGTCAGCCTGTCCGTGGACAAACAGCCAGCGGGGACTTTCCGGCATAAACAAAATCCCGAATAATAAAAGAACAGAAGGAACCACCGCAATTCCAAGCATCAAGCGCCATGCCTCTGCATCCGCTAAAGCGTAGTTCACAATATAGGCAAGAAGAATACCAAATGTGATCATGAGCTGGTTTAAAGAGGAGAGTGCCCCTCGTGATTCCTTTGGCGCAAGTTCAGATAAATATAATGGAACAATCGTTGTCGAGCACCCGACAGCAAGCCCTAGTACAATTCGGAATAAGACCATCACTTCTGTATTCGGTGCAAGAGCTGTACCAAATCCGCCGATAATAAACAAAATAGCTGCGGCGATGATGGCTTTTTTCCGCCCAAATTGGTCTGTCAGCTTTCCAGAAAGAGAGGAACCGAGCATCGCCCCGATTAAAATCGAGCTGACAACAAGCCCCTCCGTAAACGCGTTTAAACCTAAATCCTCTTTCATAAATAAGATGGCGCCAGAGATGACACCTGTATCATAGCCATATAAAGCACCGCCAAGGGCGCCGAAGAAATAAAGCCATCCATTCCGATTTTTCATTTACATAACACCACTTTTGTCTCTGTACTCTTATGAAAAGTCATTTTCCTCACTTCCTGTCATTTCAAACATTTCGATGTTTTATGACAAATATATTTCATTTGTGTATCTTTGAAACTTTTTACGAGAAGAAAACGTCAATTAAGAGTTAGTGAAAAAAATGTCGCACTATATCCCGTTTTAAGGTATATTTGTTTTAGTTTGTAAGCAGAAAGAAGGATATCTTTACTATAAAATCATAGCGAGGGTTTAAAATATATGGATCAATCACGAAGTAAACGCAAAGGAAAAAAGCGTTTAAAACCATGGGTGAAAGTCACTCTTTTTATCATTAGTATTCTTTTACTGACAACTGCTTCAGTCACAGGCTATGCCTACTATAAAATAACAAATGCTGCCAAAAAGGCTCAAGTATCTCTTGATCGCGGCGCACAATCTGTGAAACGGATTGAAGCATTCGATCCAGGAAAAGACAGCTTTTCTGTCTTGCTGCTTGGAATTGACAGCAGACCGGGCGAAACAGTGAAACAAGCACGAAGTGACGCAATGGTTTTGGCAACCATAAACCGCACAAATAAAACCGTTAAATTATTAAGCATTCCTAGGGACTCATACGTTAATATTCCAGGCCACGGTTTTGATAAAATTACTCATGCACACGCATTTGGCGGTGCAGATCTAACAGTGAGCACAGTTGAAGATTTACTAGATATTCCGGTCGATTTTGTCATCCAAAGTAATTTCGTAGCGTTTAAAGAAATCGTCAACGAATTAAACGGTGTTCCTATTAACATCAAGGATGAGTACCTTGTGAAACAGATTAAAAAGGATACAAAAGGCAAGGTTGTGCTTCAAACTGGAACTCATACACTAGATGGTGATCAAGCGCTCGCATATGTGAGAACGAGAAAAGCAGATAGTGACTTAATGCGTGGCCAGCGACAAATGGAAGTGTTAAAAGCCATTTTTGATAAATCAAAATCATTAACATCTATTCCGTCATACGACAATATCATTGATACACTCGGTGATAATGTGTCAACCACCCTTTCTATGAAGGAGTTAGTCGGTCTTTTCCCGCTTCTGACCTCATTGAAATCGGTTGATACCATTCAGCTTAAAGGATCTGATTACCAGCCAAACGGCGTTTATTATTTCCAATTGGATCAAAACCAGCTGAACGAAGTAAAAACAGAATTGAAGAAGCAGCTTGAATTATCATAAATAGAAGCGTCCCTAAGAGGGCGCTTTTTCTTATTTCCTTGATCATTCACTCATTTTTGTTTAGCCTTGATAGAGAGGAATCAACCTTCCTTTTTTATGAGAATGAAGGAAATCGTACATACTTTGAAGAGGCTATTGCATGAATGAAGGAGGATTTGACAGCGATGAAAAAAATGATTGCGATTGATTTAGACGGTACACTCTTAAATACAAAAAGTGAAATATCCGCTCAAAACCGTGAGGCATTGATTCGTGCAAAGGAAGCTGGATATATTGTGACCATCTGTACAGGGCGGGCAACTTTTGATGTAAAGGAGCTGCTTGGCGATTTAGACATCCCCATTATTGCGGCAAACGGCGGGACTGTCCATACAGAAGGATACGAGCTCTTCAGCCGTATCACATTGGACCAAGAAGCGGGCAAGCGGGCTGCAAAGGCACTAGTGGAACGAAACATTTACTTTGAAGTCTATACAGATGATGCTCTCCTCTCTCCTTTTGATGGAAAAGAGAAGCTGAAAGCAGAATTTGATCTGATCAAAAGCGCAAACCCAAATGAGGATCTCGCTGATCTATGGGAAGGAGCCATGACGCAATTTAAACAATTTGGCATCAAACCAGTGGATGATATCCGTGAGATTTTTGAGTCGAACGAACCGACCTATAAATTACTCTGCTTCTCGTTTGATATGAACAAACTGAACGAAGCACGAAATCTTCTTTCAGACATGCCCGAGCTTTCATTGACCTCGTCTGGTAAACATATTATTGAGGTGCTGCCAAAAGAGTCTGGAAAAGGACATGCCCTGAAAAAGCTCGCAGCCCATTATGGTGTAGACCGCTCACATATTTATGCAATTGGTGACAGCCCAAACGACCTTTCTATGTTTGAAGAAGCAGGCCACCGCATTGCAATGGGGAATGCTGTTGATGTCATTAAAGAAAAGAGCACCTTCATCACAAAAGGAAATCATGAAGACGGTGTCGCTTATTTTATTGATCTTCTTTTACAAAATCAATTCCATGAAAAAAAGACGCTTGTCTGATCAGCGCCTAGAGAGAAGTCCAGAAGTCCGATACAAGTATTGATCGGGCTTTTTCTTTATTTTTTGATTCTAACAGCCGTTTCATATTTGTCCTTCCAGTACATACTTGTTTTCATATTGGTTAAAACAACACCGTTTGAGACCGTCACATGAATGACTTGATTTGATCCTGCATATATCGCCGGCATCAATGATGTACCGCTGAAGAAGACAAGATCTCCCGGCTTAAGCTCAGAACGTTTCACAGGTGTACCTGCTTTAACTTGACCTGATGCATAGCGAGGCAGCTCAATGCCAAGCACTTTTTGATACACGTACTGCGTGAACCCTGCTGTATCAAATCCTTCCTTTGGGTTCGTACCGCCTTTGACATAAGGGACTTCACCAATATACGTAGCGGCTTTTGATACGATAGGATCCTCTTTCGCAAGCTCCAGATCTGTTAATCGTTTCGCACCTGTCCATTTTTCGCGCCAATACGATTCAGACAAATAAGAAATTGTCACACTTTCAGAACGGCTCGCATGAATAAAGCGGTCGCCTCCAATATACATACCTACATGAGAAATTCCGGGCTTATATGTGTTGCTAAAAAAGACAAAATCCCCAGGGCGGATATCGCCTAATGCCACTTTTTCTCCAACGATCCACTGCTGTTCAGCACTTCGAGGTAAATAAATCCCAAGCGATTTTTCAAATAAATACTGTAAAAATCCTGAGCAATCGAATCCATTCTTTGGATCTGCTCCTCCAAACACATAAGGAATTCCTAAATAGGTCAGCGCATCTTTCACAAGAGGGTCATCAGAAATTTCTTGCGTACCGGGCAGTCGTTTGACCGCATAAAATCGATCAGTCCAATATTTGCTTTTACTGACATCTGTTTTCACCACACCTTGACTAAGCGTGATGTGGATCACCTGATTGTTCCCAGCGTACAACGCCACATGTGTTGGGATATCCTTCGTTTCTTCAAGGCTTCGGAAATACACAAGGTCACCGGGCTGCGCTTTATCCCATGATACCTTTTTTCCAATCTGATATTGGTCGATTACCTTCCGCGGCAAATCAAATGTTTCGGATGTCTTGTACACATATTGAATCAACCCAGATGCATCAAAGCCCGTTTTTGGATCGGTTCCTCCTTTATGATAAGGTGTTCCAATGAGCTTTTCCGCTTGCTCCAAAAGAGATGGTGTTTGAGCAGAAACCACTGTTTGGGACATGAACATCAGCCCTACGAGCGCACACCCTCCAATCAACATTCCTTTCCATTTCATGATCCTTTCCCTCCTTTCTTCTATAGTTTCGTCATGACACCTTTCATTTTACACCGTATTTCGACAAAAAAAGAGCACGCGATGTGCGTGCCCTTTATCCTTTTTAGGTTATTTACCTGCTTCCGCTTTTGACTGCTTTTGCTGTTCAATTTTCTGCATTTCAACCGAAATCTTTTGTTTTTCGTGATCTGTCAGACTGTCACTAAATTTAAAAGCAGACATAAAGACAAAGACTAAAATTAACGCAACAAACGGCCAGCTTGCTTTTAGGAATTTCATTTCTTCTCTTTCCCTCCGTTTTCTTTTAAGTTTTTAACTTTATCAGCGTGATCTACTTCAAAGAAAATGTGTCCGTCTTTTTCTTTCCAATCCGCATTCGTTCCATTGGTCAGCATACGGATAATGGCTTTTGATTCTAGAGATCCTGCTTTTACTGGAGCAGGTGTTGCTTCTTTGATGTACATTGGCACAACTTCAAATGTCGCTTTTCCATCTTCATTCAGATGATACTGAACAAGTGCAGAATCACGTGTTCTTGACCAGCCTTGGTCAAAAATAAAGTTTCCTAGGCTATAGAAAATCGCCGTTCCGTTATAGACTTCCATTGGTTCAAGGACGTGCGGATGAGCACCGATAATGATATCGGCTCCGGCCTTAGACATCGCTCTTGCCAATTCTCTTTGTCTGTCGTTTACTTCATTGTTGTACTCCTGTCCCCAGTGAGCATGAACAACGACGAGATCTGCCTTTTCAGCAGCCTGCGAAATCATCGGAATAAAGATAGATGGATCGGCTGGCAGAATACCCGCCTGGCGATTCGTTGCTTTGAAATCTTTCCCATACACATCTGTAAAACCAAGTGTAGCAATTTTGACACCATTTACTTCTTTGTACGAAATGTTCTGCTTCGCATCTTGGAGGTTACGACCTGCACCTGTATAATCCATGCCATTTTGTTCAAAGGCATTGATCGTGTTGTTCAGTCCTTTTTCACCATAGTCTGCCGCATGGTTATTCGCAAAGTTTAAGACAGAGAAATTTAAATCCTTCAACGCTTGGACAGAATCTTCATCAGTTTTTAAATGAATATTCTTTTGCGCTGCCTGTTCTTTATCTGATGCGACAGGATGTTCAAAGTTACCTGTCACATAATCTGACACATCAAAATATGGCTTGGCATAACGAAAGAGATGCTCTTTTCCATAGCGGTCTGTTACTTTCTCTACGTTTCTTCCAAACATAATGTCACCGACAAACGAAGCGGTCAGGATGTTTTCTGGATTCTTTTGTACAGTTGGCACTTGTGCTTTCCCGATAAACGTAAATAGAAATGTACAAGCAATGACGATCGGTAAAGCAATTAGTACGTGTTTATTCGTCTTTTTCTTTTGATTCTTTGTGATTTTCAGCAGCTTTTCCTGAAAGCTCAATTTTTTATTCATCATTGGACACACCTTATCTTAAAATAGATAGTAA
The DNA here is from genome assembly GCF_051129925.1 of Bacillus sp. Je.9.29.b. Lineage (NCBI taxonomy): Bacteria > Bacillati > Bacillota > Bacilli > Caryophanales > Bacillaceae > Bacillus > Bacillus sp. Je.9.29.b. The sequence goes on along the minus strand of NZ_JBCPSO010000003.1, from coordinate 450,629 downwards.
ACATACATGATGGCAAATGTTGCACCACTTAGAAGTAACGTGCTTCCAAGGGTAATTGTAAGACCTTGCTTTTGAATCGTATTCGCAATCAATCCAGGGACGATGATTCCGATTCCGCGGAATTCTGCTATTTCAAATGGGACCACTGGATAGAAGAAATCAAATATCAGCTTTAAGGCAATCCCTGTAATCAGCATCGCAGCAAACTTTCTGCGTCCATATAAAATCATGAATTTTGATAAGCCAAAGCGAACGATCACATACGTAAGCAAGCTGACAGATAAGACGACTAAAATGAAGACTGGCTGGTTAAATACGAGCGCCAGATAACCCGGAACAACAAGTCCAGCTGGTACGATTCCTGTTTTTTCTGCAAAGATTAAACTAAGTAGAACACCTAAAATTAACGAGATATAAAGATCTGATCCGAACATTTTCTATATTTCCTCCTAGCTGACAAGCTGCTTAATTTTGTATTCTTGAATTTTTTCGATTAACGGTTCAGCGGCACCATGGATATTGCCGACTCCATAAACCACTCGATTATGAAGCTTTTTCTCAAGCATATTCATAATTTCTTCTGTAGATTGATATTCAAGGTTGTGTAAGTGGTCAGCCGGAATTTTCCCTTCCTCATATGCCTTCACAATTGGATCAGTTGTTTCACCAATTAAGACAAGGTCACTTGCTTCAATATATGGAAGTACATCCTCCGCAAACTGGATCGTTCTATCTACCCGATCTGCACGGCAGTTCATAATAATAATCGGTTCATCTGTTGGATATCCAATTTCTTTCACACGCTTCCAAATGTTCAATGTAGATGCTGCGTCATTTGCCGCAAATCCATTAACAAAGTGTCCAGGTGTTTTCGCGTCCATTAATGGAAGAATTCTCATCGCTCCTGGATCAGGCGGCGCATTTAACATTCCTCTGAATGCCGTATCTTCATCAATCCCTAATGCTTGGGCAACACCAAGTGCCAGTGAAGCATTATCTGGGAAAACCATGTACTCAAATTTCCGCAAAAACTCATCGGAAATCTTGGAATTATCTGCAACAATGACTTCTGTGTTGCGTTTTTTCGCAATCTCTTTAAAGAAATCTGTATATTCACTATCCGTAATAACCAAGTGTCCATTGTAAGGAATTGTCGCTGTAAAGGCTTCTGCTATTTCATCAAGTGTCGGCCCCATGACGTCCATATGGTCTTCAAGAACGTTTACGATCACGCCAATATTTGCTTGAAGCAGCTCTTCCTGAAAGATAATTTGGTAATCTGGATTTACCGCCATACATTCACTGACGATGGCATTTGCTCCTCTTTCAACTGTTTCTCTCATAACTTCTTTCTGCTCTCCGATATTCGGTCCTTGCGGTTTCCTTTTAATCGGTTTCTCCTCTGGCGTATCCCAATAAATCATTCTTGCATCCGTTCCCGTTGTTTTACCGACAGTTTTATAACCTGCCTCCATTAAGATACCGGTTGTCAATCTTGTGACGGTAGACTTTCCGCGAATACCATTAATATTGACGCGCACCGGCAGGGCATCGATATTTTTCTGATGACGCTTCTTTTCAATAAAGCCAATCCCTAACATGATGACACAGGCTATAACGATTAACCACATCGCTATCTACATCTCCTTTTTTTATGAGTGTGATATGTAAATTCAATCAACAGTATATCTGTTCAGCATAAAATCACAATCGGTATTATGTAACATAATCTTTCACTTCCTCGTATGCCAAATTCCTCTAATCAGAAGGCTTTTTTGCCTATCCATCCTTTAAATGAAAAGGTCAAAAGGCGGACAAAAATCAGTCTGAATTTCTGCTGAATTCATGAGAAAGCGTTACCATCAATGATCCAAAAATCTTTTGTCCTTTTCTCCCTAAATTTTTTGACAATTATTAAGATGTATTTTGAATCAATGTTTTAAAGCCCGCTCTTCTCTATAACAACAGTCATATCAGTGCTTTAAATGAATAGTGCGTGTTTTGGAATGTTTTATATTTTTGAATGAACAGGTTAGAAAGTCATTCTCATTGGTCAGATTGCTGCGCGTTGACCTATGACAAAGGTCACATCTAAAAAAATCAAGTCATCTGCTTATTTTCAGGTCACAAAAAATTGGGATAAGATGTAAAATATTGATCGTTTCGGTGTACCTTCTCTTTACGAGATTCGCACCTTATGACCTAAACAATGAAACATTATTCATTTGTTTTTATCAAGATTCATCATTTCTTAACATTTTTAATATGAATTTAGTTGAAAATTGTCAGCTCATGTCATGCTTTCCCCAAAGGTGACGAATAAAATTCGCTTCTCCGCTTACACTATGGATAAAAAATCTGTGAGAGGAGGCTAAAGATGCCAAACAATAATGAGCAAACACGCCTGCACTTTTTATCAGGAAGCTTTGAGGAAAAAATCCGTATCCTAAAAAAAACATTTCAGCAAAGCGGCGATTTTGAATACCGAGAGTTGATGGTGAATGAAACGAAATCTGCGCTGTTTTTTATTAAAACAAGAATAGATGAAGGAAAGCTAAATGATTTCATTATCGGAAACTTGTTAGGCCCTCCTGGAAAGCAGGATTATACAAAATCTCTTAGCACACTTGAAACAGGCGACTTGACGCTGATCACAGACAGTATTATTGCAGGAAGTATTGCCTTTCTTGATGAAAACTCCTCGCAAATCAAGCTATTTGCTGTCGGACAGCCGCCGCTGCGCTCTATTTCGGAGCCATCTTCTGAAAGTATTATCGCCGGCGCACATGATGGGTTTGTTGAAAGTATTGATACCAATATCTACTTACTGCGTTCGCATTTAAATGATCGGAAGCTCGCCATTCAATATCATAAGGTCGGTACAAAATCGGAAACAAAGCTTGCGACGGTGTATATATCTGATATTGCCAATCCAGAAAAGGTCGAAGAGGTCAACAGACGGATTTCTTCTATTAAAGTAGACACACTGATAAGTCCTGGCTCTATCGTTGAGGCAATTGAGGAAGATTCATTTTCTATTTTCCCGCAGCTGATTGACACAGAACGTCCAGACAAGGTGAGATCTGCGATCCTTGAAGGCAGGATAGTCGTACTCATGAATGGCAGTCCAATGGCCATCATTCTGCCTATCACGTTTTTTAGTTTCTTTCAGTCACCAGATGATTATAACAGCCGCTGGATTCCTGCTACGTTTATTCGTATTCTTCGTTATCTTGCTTGCATCATCGCAGTTATATTGCCATCTTTTTATATTGCTGTTATTGCGTTTCATTATGAGGTTGTCCCAGATGAACTCGCTATTACGATGAAGAACTCTATTATTGGCATTCCTTTTCCTCCATTGATAGAGGCTATGCTGATGGAGATCACGATTGAACTTATACGGGAGGCTGGGGTACGTCTGCCTAAACCAATCGGGCAGACCATTGGAATCGTAGGTGGTTTGGTCATTGGGGATGCGGTTGTACAAGCAGGACTTATTTCGAATGTCCAAGTGATTGTAGTCGCTGTGACGGCTGTCGCTTCATTTGTACTTCCATCGTTTGAAATGACGTCCACCATCAGGATGCTTCGTTTCCCGCTCATGTTTATGGCATCAATGTTTGGTTTTATTGGCATTTCATTTGGGCTCGCCATTATTCTCATGAATTTATGCCGCTTAGAATCACTAGGGGTACCATATTTATCATCTGTTACTCCTTTTAACTGGCAGGATTTAAAAGATACTGTAGTTCGACTCCCAATGTGGATGTACAAAAACCGCCCTGTTTATTTAAATCCGCAGAAGAAAAAACAAATTGAAGAACTGAGAGGGTGGGAAAAGAAAAATGAAAAATAAAATATCTCCACCTCAAGCTGTTTTTTTTATCATCCAGTCTCAAATTGGTGTTGGTATTTTAGCGCTCCCCCATTTGCTGATGAAAGACATGGGACACGATGGCTGGATGGCAATTATTTTAGCTTGTTTTTTCATCCAGATCATCAATACCATTTTTCTTTATATCATCTACAAATATCCAGAAACGTCATTCTTTCAAACGCTGATTGAGGTCTTTGGAAAATGGATTGGACGCACCTTGGTCGTGCTTTATACGGTATACTTTGCTTCGGTTTGCATTGTGGTCCTTTCTATATTCACAAGGATTCTTGGCATATGGGTGCTCCCGCTCACACCAAACTGGGTGATTAACCTATTACTGATGATATGCATTGTCTATATCGCAAAGGAGCAAATTACAGCCATTGTCAGGTTTAATTTTATCTTAACTCCTTTTTTGCTCATGCTCTCTCTATTGATGTTCTATTCATTGAAAGGAACCAATATTGATTACCTCCTGCCTTTTTTCCAAACGGATATCTCTCAATTTCAGCTTGGATTGAAGGACGTGGTACTGTCAATGAATGGATTCGAGATGATTTTGATCATCTCTCCACTGATGAAGGGCACCATTAAGCAACGATATAAAGTGATGACCATTTCAAATATATGCACGACGCTTTACTACCTATTTATTACATTAATTTGTTTTATGTTTTTCAGCCCGGCTGAGCTTGATGTCATCCCGAATCCTGTTTTGTATCTGTTAAAAACCATTACATTCGGTGTCATTGAGCGGACAGATTTAATTTTCCTAAGCTTTTGGGTCTTTGTCATTCTAGCCACACTAAGTAATTACCTGTACTTTTGTGCAAATGGTGTGTCGAGTATACTGAAGAAAAAAAAACACAAAAAATATGTCTATTATTTTGCCATTTTGATTTATGCTGCAAGCTGTTTTCTCTCAACTGATAACTTTAGAATACAGCGATTCAACGACTTCACTACCGCTGCACAATATTCATTTATTTACACACTTCCGATCATAATGGCCGTTATCATCTTGATCAAACACCGCAAAAAGAAGGTGAAATCATATGCATCATAAGTACATGTTGACGCTGCTTATGTGTGTTTCTCTCATTTTCATGCCTGGCTGCTGGGATCAAAACCTATTAAAAGACATCTCTCTTGTTTTAACTTCAGCCGTTGATCAAGGAGAAGATGACAATGCGAAATATTCAATTACCTATCGAAAGGTGCAGCAATCTCAAAGTATGCAGCAAGGGAATACTGGCAGTTATTTAACTACTGTTCTCACAACCGAGGCGCCTACTTTAAGAAAAGCAAGAAGCAACTTTAGCCGGAGTGTAGACCAAAAAATTGATTTGTCGAAAATGCGGGTGCTGCTAATCGGTGATGAATTTGCCCAAAACCGACTGCTCCCTTACTTAGATATGTTTTATCGCGATCCCAAAAGCCCTTTGCTCGCAAACTTGGCGGTGGTGCAAGGCGGGAGCTGTGTGGACTTAATCAATTCTCTGCTCAAGGAAAAACTGATTGTGAGCGACTATTTAAACAACCTGATCACTTCTGCATCACGCTCCTCACAAGTTGCACCTAAGAACATTCAAAACATCCGGTCCAAAATGCTGCAAACCGGCGAGGATTTCACACTGCCATTACTCTACTACGATAATTCAAAAAAGTTAACGAGTGTAAGGGGGGTCGCCTTATTTGATAATGAGAAAAAGAAAGGTGAACTTTATGCGCAGGATGCCATTCTGCTCACCATCATGGATGGAAAAATGGGCAGTTATGCAAACTTCACAAAAAAAGTAAGAAGTGATATGAAATCAAAGGAGAACAATTACATCAGCATTCAAGTTACCGATACAAAGAGAGACATTAAAATCGTCAATCCTGATCATCGAAACGTAACCTTCTCTCTTGAGTTTGAATTCAATACCTCTATTATTGAATATCCGAAAGATAATTTAGATACAGACAAGAAAATTAAAATGTTAAATAAAAAGCTGTCAGCTATTTTGACTAAAGACGCCGAAAGAGTCATTGCGGCCCTGCAAGAAGCAAATTCTGACGTCCTAAGCCTTGGCAGAAAATATAGGGTAAAACACTATGATGAATATATAAAAATGAACTGGGTCACCGATTATCCGAAGGTGAAAATCATTCCAAAAGTGAAAGTGAACATTACACAAACAGGTATTATTAGTTAAGAAAAGGAAGAAGCCTTCTTTCTTTTCTTTTTTTATTTTTTTTAGATTGTCATTTTGATGCTTTCGTGATAATCTATGTGTGTAAACGGTTACACATTTATGAAGGGAGGCTCTCCATTGGCTACAATTAAAGATGTTGCAAAAGCTGCACAAGTGTCTGTTGCCACTGTTTCACGCGTGCTCAATGATACTGGATATGTTCATTCAGATACGAAAACCCGCGTGACGCAAGCGATGCAGGAGTTGAACTACTTTCCCAATGAAGTGGCTAGATCCCTTTTCAAAAGAGAATCACGCTTAATCGGCTTAATCTTGCCTGATATCACAAACCCCTTCTTTCCTCAGCTTGCTAGAGGCGTTGAGGATGAGATTCATGCGCACGGTTTTCGGTTATTATTCGGAAACAGTGATGAAGATCGAGAGAAAGAAATGGCATACTTACAAACCTTTAAACAAAATCAAGTAGTCGGTGTCATCGCGGTCACAAATGAACCTGAATCAGATATATACAATGATGATGATCTACCTGTTGTGTTTTTAGATCGAACGGTTCCACATGCACCTTCTGTTTTTGCAGATGCTGCAGCTGGCGGGAAAATGGCGGCAATGGAATTAATCAGACGCGGCAGCCGGCAGATCACACTGTTAAAAGGACCTGCCCATCTGCAAACAGCGCGGCAGCGATTCAAAGGCGCACTCGATGTTCTCACGGAAACAGGTGTCGACTTTCATGTGATGTCTAATGCTTCCTTTTCCTTTCAAGAAGCCCGAAAAAGTGCCAAGGCCCTTTTCCAGCTGTACCCTGAAACAGATGGGATCATTGCCAGCAATGATATCGTTGCAACAGCGGTCATCCATGAAGCGCTTCGAATCGGAAAAGCGATTCCAGGAGACGTTCAAATCATTGGATTTGATGATATTCCGCAAAGTGAGTTGCTCTTCCCTTCCTTATCGACCATAAGGCAGCCCGCCTATGAGATGGGAAAAGAAGCGGCACAGCTGTTAATCAAAGCGATTCAGAAACAACCGATAGATCAACCAGTTATTCAAATGCCCGTCTCTTTTATTGAACGAGAGACCACAAGAAAGGTGGATTCACAATGAGTCTTATTGTTGTAGTAGGAAGCTGTTCAATGGATTTAGTCGTCACTTCAGATAAACGGCCAAATGCCGGTGAAACAGTTTTAGGCGAATCGTTTAAAACGGTCCCAGGCGGGAAAGGTGCCAATCAGGCAGTCGCAAGCGCCAGACTCGGTGCAGATGTATATATGGTCGGCCGAGTTGGTGATGACGCTTATGGCCATGATATTCTTAGCAATTTACAAGCACAAGGTGTCCGTACCTCATATATGAAACCGGTTACCGAAATGGAGAGCGGCACAGCTCATATCATTTTAGCAGAAGGTGATAACAGCATTGTTGTGGTCAAAGGGGCAAATGACGAGGTCACTCCTGACTATGTAAGTGATGCTCTTTCTACAATTGATGATATTGGGATGGTTCTCATCCAGCAGGAAATACCTGAAGAAACGGTCGAAGCGGTTTGCACCATTTGCAGTGAAAAAGAAATCCCTGTCATTTTAAACCCTGCACCAGCCCGTAAAGTATCGAAGCAGGTTTTAGATCAGGCTGCTTACATTACACCGAATGAACATGAAGCTGTTCTGATGTTTGATGGGCTGCCAACCAGAGATGCCTTGCGTCAATACCCTAACAAATTACTGATCACAGAAGGAAAAAATGGGGTTCGATATTTTGATGGAACGAAAGAAGTGTTGGTTCCAGGCGTTCCTGTCGAAGCAGTCGATACAACAGGAGCTGGTGATACCTTTAACGGAGCCTTGGCTGTCGCTCTAACAGAAGGCAAATCCCTCTATGACGCACTTGCCTTTGCCAATCTTGCCGCATCAATGTCCGTCACAAAGTTTGGCGCACAAGGCGGCATGCCAACAAGAGAAGAATTGGAGAAAAAGAAATGAAAAAAAACGGCATCCTAAACAGCCATATCGCCAAGGTGCTTGCTGACCTTGGCCACACAGATACAATCGTCATCGCAGACTGTGGTCTCCCTATCCCAGAAGGTCCAGTCAAAATCGACCTGGCGTTATCAATCGGCACACCATCCTTTCAGGAGGTCACCTCCCTCCTTCTTCAGGAAATGGCCGTTGAAAACATCACTGTAGCTAGTGAAATCAAAGAAGCCAATGAACGAGATCATTTATTTCTCAAGAAAGCGCTCTCAAATCCATTACATGAAGTAGACCACGAGACGTTCAAAGACATGACCAAACAGGCAAAAGCAGTCATTCGAACGGGTGAAGCCACCCCATACGCAAACTGCATTCTTCATGCCGGTGTCATCTTTTAAAAGGAGGAGCCAGATATGAACATAGAGATGCATAACATCCATAAGGCTTTTGGAAAAAACACCGTTCTCTCCGGGGTCTCCTTTGACCTCGTCACAGGTGAAGTCCACGCACTCATGGGTGAAAATGGTGCGGGAAAATCAACTTTAATGAATCTGCTTACAGGTCTTTATTCTTTAGATCAAGGAACGATACAAATCGACGGAAAAGAAACCGCTTTCAAAAATCCGAAGGAAGCGGAGCAGCACGGCATCGCCTTCATTCATCAGGAGCTCAACATATGGCCGGATATGACCGTCTTGGAGAACCTATTCATCGGGAAAGAAATCTATACGAAACTCGGACTGCTAGATACTAAGAAAATGAAGACCCTCGCCCAAACGCAGCTGGACCGTTTGTCTGTGAATCTCTCACTTGAACAAGAAGCAGGCAGCTGTTCTGTTGGACAAAAACAGATGATTGAGATTGCAAAAGCATTAATGACCGATGCAAAGGTCATCATCATGGATGAGCCGACAGCAGCTCTAACGGAACGGGAAATCGAGAAGCTCTTCCAGGTCATTGAATCTCTCAAAAAAGAAGGCGTTTCCATTGTCTATATTTCTCACCGTATGGAGGAAATCTTTGCAATCTGTGACCGGATTACGATCATGCGTGATGGGAAAACGGTCGATACGAAAGCCATACCTGAAACGAATTTCCATGAAGTCGTCAAAAAAATGGTCGGCCGTGAATTGACAGATCGATATCCTGAGCGAACGCCTTCTACAGGAGACATTGTCCTTGAGGTGAAACAAGCAACGAGAAAAGGACAATTTCAAGATATCAGCTTCTCAGTTAAGGCTGGAGAAATCGTCGGTGTTGCAGGCTTAATGGGTGCTGGCCGGACCGAAATGATGCGGTCACTGTTTGGCCTCGATCCTCTTGACCAAGGAGAAATCTGGGTGCATGGAAAAAAGGCTGTTATTAAAAAACCAAGTGATGCCGTCAAGCTCGGCATCGGCTTTATCACAGAGGATCGCAAGGATGAAGGATTGATGCTTGATGCATCCATCCGAGAAAACATCGGTCTGCCAAACTTAAAAAGCTTCTCTCCAAAGGGACTGATTGATAAGAAAACAGAACAGGATTTTGTCGACCTGCTCATTAAAAGACTGACGATTAAAACGGCTTCCTCTGACATCTCTGCCCGAAGCCTGTCTGGTGGAAATCAGCAAAAAGTCGTCATTGCCAAATGGATCGGCATACAGCCGAAGGTCTTGATTTTAGATGAACCGACACGAGGTGTCGACGTCGGAGCGAAACGAGAAATCTATCAGTTAATGAATGAACTGACCGATCGAGGCGTTGCCATTTTAATGGTCTCCTCTGAACTCCCAGAGATACTCGGGATGAGCGATCGAGTGCTCGTCATTCATGAAGGAGCCATCAGCGGAGAATTAGACAAAGCAGAAGCAACGCAGGAACGAATTATGACACTAGCTACAGGAGGGAAGTAACATGAAACCACTTACTTCAAATGGACGATTTGATCACATCATGCAAAAGCTTGGGCCATTCTTAGGACTCATCATCCTTGTCGCCATTGTTTCTATTTTAAACCCGGCCTTTTTAGAGCCATTAAACATCTTAAACTTACTGAGACAAATCTCCATTAATGCCCTCATTGCCTTTGGCATGACGTTTGTTATTTTAACTGGAGGTATTGATTTATCAGTCGGTGCTATTCTTGCACTGTCCAGTGCCCTGACTGCCGGCTTTATCGTTTCTGGCATGGATCCGATTTTAGCCATTATCGTCGGCTGTATCATCGGTGCCGTTCTTGGGATGATCAACGGTCTTTTAATCACAAAAGGCAAGATGGCTCCATTTATCGCAACGCTTGCCACGATGACAATTTTCAGAGGTTTGACACTCGTTTATACAGACGGAAACCCGATTACTGGGCTTGGCTCTAACTATGCATTTCAGTTATTCGGCCGCGGATATTTCTTAGGCATTCCTGTTCCAGCGATCACGATGCTTCTCACCTTTATCGTACTTTGGGTACTGCTTCATAAAACACCTTTCGGCAGAAGAACATATGCCATCGGCGGGAATGAAAAAGCGGCTCTCATCTCAGGAATCAAAGTACCGCGCGTGAAAATTATGATCTATTCATTAGCAGGCTTCATGTCTGCCTTAGCAGGTGCGATCTTAACATCTCGCCTAAATTCAGCGCAGCCAACAGCTGGTACATCCTATGAGCTTGATGCCATTGCTGCCGTCGTACTTGGCGGGACAAGCCTGTCCGGCGGAAGAGGTCGAATTGTCGGCACACTCATCGGGGTACTCATTATCGGTGTCCTGAACAATGGTATGAACTTACTTGGCGTTTCATCATTCTATCAATCTGTTGTGAAAGGGATTGTCATCTTGATTGCAGTCCTATTAGACAGAAAGAAATCTGCTTAAGGAGGCAGCCGCTATGAAAAAATATCTTATTCTCATCCTGACTCTCTCATTGTTCATGCTTTCTGCCTGCTCACTTGAACCGCCGGAGTGGGCCAAGTCATCAAAGGATGGCAAGAAAAAAGACATCAAAATTGGGCTGTCGATCTCGACGTTAAATAACCCATTCTTCGTTTCTCTGAAAAACGGTGTGACAAAAGAAGCGAAAAAGCTAGGCATTGAAGTCGTGATTGCAGATGCACAAAATGATTCAGCTAAACAAACAAGTGATGTAGAAGACCTTATTCAGCAAGGCGTCGACGCATTGCTCATCAACCCAGCGGATTCATCTGCCATATCAACCGCTGTCGAATCAGCAAACGCTTCAGATATACCTGTCATCACATTAGACCGCTCAGCCGAAAGTGGAAAGGTAGAAGCACTTGTCGCCTCAGATAACGTCAAAGGCGGAGAAATGGCAGCTAACTTTATCATTGACAAGGTTGGCAAAGGAGCAAAAGTCGCTGAATTAGAAGGCGTACCAGGCGCTTCCGCTACACGTGAGCGTGGAAAAGGATTCCATCAAATAGCGGATAAAGATTTAAAAGTGACAGCAAAACAAGCTGCTGACTTCGACCGGACAAAAGGACTGAATGTCATGGAAAACCTCCTTCAAGGAAACCCTGACATCAAAGCCGTTTTTGCCCACAATGATGAAATGGCACTTGGCGCACTAGAAGCGATTCAAAGCTCTGGGAAAGACATTCTTGTCGTTGGCTTTGACGGAAACGAAGATGCACTCAGCTCAATTAAAGCAGGAAAGCTCTCTGCAACGGTTGCGCAGCAGCCAGAGCTGATCGGTCAACTGGCAGTCGGTGCTGCAAACGATGTATTAAAAGGGAAAAAGGTACAAAAGAACATCGCAGCTCCACTCAAACTAGAACAGAAGAAATAAACAGAAAACCCCCGATTTCCCTCGGGGGTTTTCCTATTACTGTGGTCTTTTCAGCACAAATGACGTGCCTAAATGGGCATAATCATTACCTGCTAGGCGAGCGACTGGTTTCAGTTCATTAGTAGAAACATAGCCTTTTTCTGCATCATAAACAGCCTCATCTAAATGTGCACATACAACCCGGCCAATGATATGATCAACTGTGATCTCCCCTTCATCATTTTGAAAGGTCAGATGTTTTTCCAGCTGACATTCAAAACGAATGCGCGCTTCCTTGATTCCCGGCACTGAAATGACATGACTCTCTACTTGATGAAGTCCGGTGCGATCCAGCTCACTCTCTTCCCGAGGCAATGTAGCAGCTGTTTCATTAATATCTTCTATCATGTCTTCATCACTCACATGGACGACAAACTCTTTCTTGTCGATGATATGCTGCGCAGTATCTTTCATCTGACCATCACGTCGTCCGATAGAAACCGCAATGAGCGGCGGGTGTCCGCTGATGACATTAAAGAAACTAAATGGTGCGGCATTGACGATATTTTCTTTAGACAGACTTGTAATAAATGCAATCGGTCTTGGGACGATAGATCCAGATAATAGTTTATATGCCTCTTTTCGTGACAGCTGATCCATTTGCAATGTAATCAATTCAGGAACGCCTCCTTTTAATGTAACGACATCATACCATAACCCGTTCCCTATACCTCTTATTCCAGCTCGGTGCGATGCAGGATATGGTGGACAAGATGAAATAAAGCAGGATTATGATTTTCCCGTCTATAGGAAATCGTCCATTCCGCCAGAAGCTGTTCATCCTCAATGGCCCGATATACAACATCCAGATTAAATAAACGCCGGGCTGATTTTGGAATCACTGCAATACCGATTCCTGCTGTGACGAGGCCAATGATCATTTGATATTCCGCCGCTTCCTGCACGATATTTGGAGAAAACCCGTACTTTTCACATAGCAGGACAAAGTGCTGATAAAGAGACGGCCATGATTCCTGTGATAAAGAAATAATCGGTTCATGACGGATATCTTCAATCGTGACCGTCTCTTTTTGAGCCAATCGATGATTTTTTGGAATCGCAAAAATACATTCACTCTGCTTCATCAAACGACTAACTAGCTCTTCATGCGGCGATGTAGGATGTAAAAAACCGATATCAATCTCACCATTTAAAAGTGCTTCTAGCTGCTGCGGGACAGAAAGCTGCTGCAGCTCAATACTGACAGAGGGATACAGCTCCCTGAATTCACGTACAACGGGCGGCAGAATATCATATGTTGCCGTTCCAACAAAACCTATGATGATTTTCCCCAGCTCTCCTCTTGCTGTATGACGGGCATGATCAACCGCTTTATCAAGCTGCTGCAGCACTCCCCGAACCTCATGTAAAAAGACCTTTCCAGCTGCTGTTAGCTCCACCACCCGCTTCGACCGGTGAAATAAAGGAAAACCCAATTCTTCCTCAAACTGCTTAATTTGCTGACTAAGTGGAGGCTGTGTCATATTCAACCGCGCGGCTGCTCTGCCAAAATGCAGCTCCTCCGCTACTGTGACAAAATACTGCAAATGTCTCAGTTCCATCCTTTCACTCCTCACACACTTATTCGTGAAACATATCAAAACCACGTTAAACATATATTGGAAAATTTATTTTATGAAATGTATAGTAAATCATATCATGAAAATATATTTTCATAAAAAATTTTACTTGCCGAAAGGAGTGCGGGGTAAATGAAATCTCAAGCACAACCCCTAACAAGACGAGGAGCAGAATTGATTGTTGATACGCTGATTGCTCAAGGTGTGACCCATGTTTTTGCGATTCCAGGTGCAAAAATTGACGCTGTATTTGATGTATTAAAAGACAGAGGTCCAGAGCTTGTCCTATGCAGACACGAACAAAATGCAGCCTTTATGGCAGCTGCTGTCGGACGATTAACGGGCAAACCAGGTGTTTGTCTCGTCACATCAGGTCCTGGTGCATCTAATTTAGCAACAGGTCTATTAACAGCCAATACAGAAGGTGATCCTGTTGTCGCAATCGCTGGAAACGTCATTCGTGCAGATCGTCTGAAACGAACACATCAATCACTCGACAATGCGGCATTATTCAAACCAGTCACAAAATATAGCGTTGAAGTACAAGACGTTCATAATATACCAGAAGCATTAACAAATGCTTTTCGCGCGGCACAAAAAGGGCAGGCTGGAGCAGCATTTATCAGCTTTCCACAAGATGTCGTGACAGAACACACCACACAAACACCAGTGTCTGCTCACCCTTCTCCAGAATTAGGTCCTGCACCAGATGCTCTCATCAGTTCGGCTATCGCCAAAATTCAAAATGCACACTTACCTATTGCGATTGTGGGAATGAAAGCTAGTCGTCCAGCTGCTGCAAATGCCACAAGAGCATTATTAAAAACACTTGGTATCCCATTTGTTGAAACGTACCAAGGAGCCGGCGTTCTCTCAAGAGAGCTCGAGTCTCAATATGTAGGCAGAATCGGCTTATTCCGTAATCAGCCGGGTGATCTTCTCATTGAACATGCAGATGTCCTTTTGACCATTGGCTTTGATCCAATTGAATATGATCCGAAGCATTGGAACCTTCAGCCGCAGCAGCGTCAGATCATCCATGTTGATGACATGCAGGCAGATATTGACCATTTTTATGAGCCAGCGCTTGAGCTTGTAGGCAATATTTCTGAAACCGTCAAACATCTAGCGCATGACAGTGTTCCCCTTTCTCTAAGCAAAGAGAACATAGAATTAGTCACTGAATTACAGGAGCTATTAAGCAACATTGAAAAGACACCAGAAAGAGAAAGTCATCGATCTCACCCGCTGGATGTCATTCATACATTGAGACGTCTGATTCCTGATGACACGAAGGTCACGTGTGATATCGGATCTCACGCGATTTGGATGTCCCGTCACTTCCGCGTCTATGAACCGAACTCATTCCTGGTGAGTAACGGCATGCAAACATTAGGCGTCGCATTACCATGGGCAATTGCGGCTTCTATCATGAATCCAGATGAAAAGATTATCTCGGTCTCAGGTGATGGCGGTTTTCTCTTCTCCGCAATGGAGCTAGAAACAGCAGTCCGGAAGAAAACAAACCTCGTTCACCTTGTTTGGAACGACAGCACATACGACATGGTCGCGTTCCAGCAGGAAATGAAATATGACCGTACATCCTGCGTTGAATTCGGGCAGATCGATTTAGTGAAATATGCGGAAAGCTTTGGAGCGACTGGACTAAGGGTCAACTCACCTGAGGAGCTTTCAACCGTCCTTCAAAAGGGTATAAACATAGAAGGACCCGTGATTATTGATATTCCGATTGACTATCAAGACAACCCTGACCTCGCCAGTCAAAAATGGCCAGAAGTCTTTCGCAAGAAACATGCAATGAACGTCAGATAAGACTTCGATACATTACATTAAAGGAGTGAGCGGTTATGGGTATGATGCACCCAATGAATCAACAGAATGACACAAGACAGCATGACAAACAGCAAGAGGTCTATCAAGTATCGACAATGACCTCCCTGCTGGAAGCCGTATATGATGGAGATTTCTCCCTCGCACATATTCCTGAACACGGTGATTTTGGCATCGGTACGTTCAATCAATTAGATGGAGAGCTGATCGGCTTTGACGGCGCATTCTACCGGCTGCGCTCGGATGGAACAGCGACACCGGTCACCAATCAAGATTATTCACCATTCTGCTCTCTAGCATTCTTTGAAACAGATATCGTTCATCGAATTGATGCACCTATGACATCCAAAGAGCTGGAAGAAGAAATCGACCGCATCTTACCAAGTAAGAATATCTTTTATGCGGTCCGCATTGATGGATCTTTCAAAAAGGTTCAAACACGTACGGTTGAAAAACAGGAAAAACCTTACGTTCCAATGGTAGAAGCAGTCAAGTCACAGCCTATTTTCGACTTTGAGGATATTCAAGGTACGATCGCAGGCTTCCGTACACCGCAGTATGCACACGGCATTGCGGTGAGTGGATATCATCTTCATTTTATTGATGAAGATCGAAGTGTTGGCGGACACGTATTTGATTACACCGTTGATCAAGTCACCATCCGCATTTCTCAAAAACGCCATATGAATTTACATCTGCCAAATACGCAGGAATTCTTCCAAGCAGACATTGATCGAGCTGACCTTGCACAGCAAATTGCCAGTGCAGAAAGCAGTCCAGATCAATAAATGAAGTCACCCCGGTGAGCCCGGGGTGTTTTTTTATGCATAAAGACGATTTTCACCCCGTAATATTTTCCTTTCGATAGCAAATAACAAATTATACATTCTATTCGTAATAAAATATGATAGAATATCAACAGAAGAAAGGTGGTTATACGGTGTCAAAAGACTATAGCATTCCAAACCTAACATTAGACGAAAGAGATAAACAAATTTTATCCCTATTACACGAGGACGGGCGCATGTCTTATACAGATCTCGGCAAACAGGTCGGTCTGTCACGTGTTGCTGTACAAGCCCGCATTCAGCAGCTCATTGAAGCAGGGGTCATTGAACGATTCACCGCTGTAATTAACCCCGCGAAGGTCGGCATTCATGTCTCTGTCTTCTTTAATGTAGAGGTAGAGCCGAAATTTTTAGAAGCGGTAGCCCTTCAGCTTGAAAAGGAAACGGCTGTCACAAGCCTTTATCACATGACAGGACCAAGCAAGCTGCATATGCATGGCATTTTTCAACATGAACAGGAAATGGAGACTTTCCTGACAAAAAAGCTATACCCGCTAGAAGGCGTTGTCAGTGTGGACTGCCAAATGCTCATTAAACGATACAAAAGCCGCATGGGCATGAAATTGTAGACAGGAGTTGAACCACTTGCAATCATATATCGAACTCATTATCGCTATGGTGCGAACCGGGATTCTCGGTTTTGGCGGAGGCCCTTCCGTCATACCGCTTATTCGCCATGAAGCGGTGGTGAAATATCAATGGATCAACGATGACGAATTCGGAGAAACACTCGCCATCGCCAATGCATTACCAGGCCCGATCGCAACCAAAATGTCAGCATACCTCGGCTATCGATTAAAGGGCGTATCTGGCGCAATTGTCGCAACAGCTGCTCATATTTTACCAACATGTCTCGCCATGGTAGCCCTTGTTACACTTGTCAGCGTTTTAAGCTCCTCACAAATCATTCAAAATATGATTGGTGCTGTGACCCCGGTCATTGCCGTTCTACTCGGCATCATGGCATATGAGTTTGGACAAAAAGCGCTGAAAGGCTTCGGCATGATCTTCGGGGTCGCTCTATTCCTTCTTGCCTTTATTGGACTGCAAGTGCTGTCCATTCATCCAGGAATCATCGTGATGATCTTTTTATTTTATGGCACTTTTCATTTTAAACTGAAAAATCATTGGAATCGGTCAAATAAAGAGAAAGGAGTGTCTTCATGATCCTGATTCTCTTTTTATTCTGGGCATTCTTTTTATCCAATCTATTAGGATATGGCGGTGGTCCTGCATCTATCCCGCTCAATTATGAAGAAATCGTCAATCATTTTCATTGGATGACGAACGAAGGATTCTCCAATATGCTGGCCTTAGCCAATGCACTGCCGGGGCCAATCGCTACGAAGATTGCAGCATATGTCGGCTATGACGTCATGGGCTGGCCAGGCTTTATCGTGGCACTGCTTGCCACTGTACTGCCGTCCGCTGTTGGGCTGATTTTATTGCTCAAGCTGATTGACCGCTTTCGTCAATCTTCCGTCGTTAAAGGCATGACCTTATCCGTTCAGCCTGTCATTGCGATGATGATGCTTTTATTAACATGGGAGATCGGCGGAGATGCAGTGAAAGCCATCGGCTGGACGCAATCGCTCACCATTGCTGCGATCTCCTTTTTCTTGATGACCAAATTCAAGCTGCACCCTGCCTTTCTTATTGTGGCTGCTTTCTTATATGGTGGCTTCATTCTGCCGCATTCGTAAAAACCGATAACATTCACTGTTATCGGTTTTCTTTTACATATAAATTGGAGAAACTGATCTGCGCCCAATCGAATGATACTCGACCCCTGCTTGTTCTGCCGCTTCAAGTGTATGACAGTTTCGTCCATCAAAAATAAGCGGCCGCTTCATCCATTTCTTGTAGGAAGCGAGTGGAAACGACTGAATATCCGCCCACTCTGTTAATAGACAGACCGCATCGGCATCCTTGATCGCTTCCTCAATCGTTTGAGCAAATAAAACTTGATCCGGCAGCTCGCGAGCTGCATGCCGGGCAGCAACAGGATCATACGCCACAAGCTCCGCACCTAATTGATGGAGCTCATGAGCGATCGGAATAGATGGTGCCTCCCTCATATCGTCTGTATTCGGTTTAAAGGACAGACCAAGAAGCGCAATTCGCTTCCCTTCAAGAGCTGCCCCCAGCCGCTCCTGAATATTTCGGATAAAACCTGCCCGCTGCTCATTATTTACTTTAATCACAGCCTTTAACAGTTCAAAATCATGGGACACATGCCCTGCAATTTGGACAAGTGCATTTGTATCCTTTGGAAAACAAGAGCCTCCGTAGCCAATGCCCGCTCTGAGAAAGGAAGAACCAATCCGCTGATCAAGCCCCATTCCCTGCGCCACCCATTCAACATCAGCCCCTGTTTTTTCACAAATGGAGGCAATCTCATTCATAAAGCTGATTTTTGTCGCCAGAAATGCATTTGATGCATACTTGATCATTTCAGCACTTTTACGGTCTGTTTTGACCATTGGAAGGTGGAAATCAGCATACATGTCCTCCAGCTGATCTAATACGGCTTTTGTTTCAGCTCCAATCACAAGCCGATCCGCCCTCAATGTATCTGAAATGGCAGAGCCTTCCCGTAAAAATTCTGGGTTAGATGCAATCGCTAGTGGCTCCTTCCGTCCTAATTCTTGATGGATCAACTGATCGATTTGATCTCCCGTTCCGACAGGCACCGTACTTTTCACCACAAGAATCGCCCCTGACTTTGCTTTTAAGCCCATCTCTTTTGCAGCCTGAAACACATACTGTAAATCAGCTTGGCCATCTGCCTGCTGCGGGGTGCCGACTGCAATCATTAACACATCTGCCCGCGGGTAGACTTCCGCTCCATTTATGTGAAAATGAATTCGTCCCTGCTCAAGATTGCGTTTCAATAGCTCTTTTAACCCTGGCTCATACATTGGGGGAGTTCCCTGTTTCAGCTGCATGACCTTTCGGCGGTCAATATCAATACACGCCACATCATGTCCTGCCTCCGCTAAACACACACCTGTCACAAGCCCCACATACCCACAGCCTGCAATCGCAATATTCATGACACCATCAGCTCCCCATACTCCTTATGCTTGTAATGACATCGTATGCCGGGAGCGTTCATTCCATTCTTAAAAGCATACAAAAACCCCCTGCCATCACTAGCAGGGGGTCACTTTTATGAAACAAGACCATTTCGAATATGAGCAATCAGATTTTCAAGCATTTCTTTTGTTGTGACATCATTTGAATTTTCACCAATATCATGAGCGTACATCAAAATCTTTAAAAATTCTTCTTGATTTAAACCCTTATTATCCATGTCTGTATCCTTTCGATTCCACTAATTTCATTATTATATGCTGTAAGGTTGGTTTATGCAATACTCTATTACATCATTCGACAGCTTTTGAAATTTATGACCATTTTCATGAAAAACTTTTTTATAAATCCCCATTGAGCTATAATAAAAGAATTGGAATCTTTTACTTGGTTAGGAGCGGATCAAATGCTTCAGCACAACATCAACGAAGAAGAAATCAAACAAACAGCCGAACAGATCAAAGAACTTCTTCCTGCAACAGATGAAAACAAACAACTCATCAAAAAAGCATTGATTACTTATAGACAGGACAGCGTATATCGGCTCAAGCAAGAGTCTGATACCGAATGGTCAGCTTATGTACATGACGTCGTGGCAGCAAAGGTCCACCTTCATGTGCTGTTTCCTGTGAGAAGCAGCTGCTCATGTCCAGCAGATGGACTTTGTAAACACATTCTTGCTGTCTTCTTTTCGCTATACGCTCAAGTAGAGAGTGTGACCGGATTTACAGAAAATTGGTCAGAAAAAGATGAATTACAGCGCAGCAAAGAACTGATTCGCCAGCACTTCCAAGTGAAGCGCCCAGACGAACAATCACTCCAAAGCTGGCTGACTTTTTTCCAAGAGGAATTTAACCTCTGGCTTAAACGGACACCGAAGCACCAGCAAACGCCACAGCATTTATATTACGGCTATTTATCGATCCTAAAAAAACACGCACCTGCTTCACCTGAATTCAAGAGCTTGTATGCGATTCATACGTCTATTGATGTATGGCTTAGGCTTCATGAACTCGTCGACCTCGGCCGACTTGATGCCGAAAAAGACTTTTATTCCATGAATCCCTATGTAGAACAGCTCATGAACACCATTTTTGATTCAGTGGATCATTTGAAGACATACGCCCTTTCCTTTTCCCTCGATCCGTTTCTTGAAAACACACCAACTGCCGTTCGCACACTTCTTCAAATCAGTGGACCTTTCCAGCATGAACGAGTAGCGGTCTTTATGGAGATTTGGGGCACCATATTAAATAGAGGGAAATGGGTCAAAAAAGAAACAGAATTACTAAAGAACGCCCAGAAGAAAGAACAAACGGTTGAACGTACCATCGGCCTGATGCACATGGATTATTTACTGAAAGAAGACGAAAGCCTCTTTCAGCAATTACAGCTGCTCAATGCGGATATGCTGCCAAATGTGCTCAATTGGCTAAAGGATCTCACAAACCGAAAGGACTGGAAGCGGCTCAAGCTCTGGTATCATGAAATCACCTATATATTAGAGGAATATTGCCAGCTCGACCTTTCCTATAGAGAACTGCGGGGAGCCGTCAGTGATTTCTTCTTTTATTTAGATGCATACTTTAAGCAGACGAAGGATCATCATTTATATGAACGCTACCTACAAATCTGTATGCCCTATGCGTTTACAGAATACAGTCAGCTCTTGTATGCACAGCAGCGTTATGCGGAATGGATTGAGATTCACAGCCTTGTTGGTTTCTCCATTAGTGAACTGGAGAAGGATTTGATCAAGCAGATTGCAAAAGAGGAGCCGGAAGCCCTCATTCCATCGTACCACCGCGAAATCTCATTGCTTCTCGATCAAAAGAATCGAAGTGCTTATCGAGAGTCTGTGAAAATGCTGAAGAAACTGCGCACGCTTTATCATAAAACGAAAAAAACCGCGATCTGGGAAAGGTATGTAAAGCAGCTGCAAGATTCAACAAAACGGCTGCGTGCGTTCCAAGAGGAAATGAAGAAAGGAAAATTGATTGATGACACGCCATAAACAAATTGTCATTCATGCAGAACAAACAGAAGATTTCTCTTTCACCATTTCAGCGCAAGCAGAGGACGGACACCCTGTTCCGCTTAATGAAATGAAGAGGCAGCTTTTCCAATGGCACGAATCTTCTTTCTACGGAACATTCTTAGAAGATGTCAGCTTTATTGGCACACCTGCCTTTCTGTTAAGCCCTTGGATGACCGTTGAGTTGCTGGGAAAAAATTCATTTAATACGTTTAGTCATGTGACATTAACGGATGAAACGGAACCACTGATGAAAACAGCCTCCACCATTTACGAATTCATCGAGGACGAAGATTTCGTTCCCGATTATGAGGCGTGGACAAAAGGCGAACTTCGGTTTAAAGACAAAGAAGGCCTATTAGATGGTTATACGGCTGATTGGTTCTCCTTTGCTGTACAGGATTACATTCAATATGATGATGCCTTGCAGCACAAATGGAACCGCATGACCGCACAATCGCCTGCGCTCTCATCCTTCCAAGGACATTTTCTAGATGAGCAGGATTTCCTGGAGACGATTGGCTGGATTGATGACGAAACGCCGTTCACTGTCGGCTTGCGCTTAAACGAGCCAGATTTTGACGGAGATGATTGGAAAATCGAATTATTTTTGCGTGATAAGAAAAACAGCGACCTTCACTTTTTTGAAGGCATTCGTTCATTGAAAAGGTCTTGGCATCCGTATCAAGATAAAATTTCAAGAGAGCTGGAACGATTCAGTCAAATCGTCCCTTGGCTTTCTTTCACATCTGGCACCACACTTATGTCAGAAGAAGAAGCGTGGCTCTTCCTATCTGAAGCAAGTGAAACACTTGTCAATATGGGCATTGAGATTCTGCTCCCATCGTGGTGGCAAATTGTCAAAGACAGCACGATGATGTTAAAAGCAAGGATTTCTTCTACACCGCGAGGCGAATCGCATGTCGGAATGGACGCATTAATGGACTTTAATTGGCGCTTTGCTACAAACGGCATTGAGCTGACAGAAGATGAGTTCAACGAACTTGTCCAAAGCAAACGACGTCTTGTCAACATTCGAGGACAATGGATCAAAATAGACCCGACCTTCATCCAGCAAATGAAAAAGTGGATGGAGCGTGCCGAAAATGAAGGACTTCACATGTCTGATATTTTATCACGCGAACTGGCAGATCAAGAAGCTTCCTCTGAATCGATTCCAGAACTACTAGACAGTTCAGCATTTGCCCATATTCAATTTGAACTTTCATCGCAATTAAGAGGGCTTGTCCACCAATTAAATGATTCGCACGAGCTGCCTTCTTACGAAATGAGTGATTCCTTCAAAGGCACACTGCGTCCGTATCAGCAGCATGGCGTGAATTGGCTGTTATTTTTAAGATCTCATGGATTTGGGGCTTGTTTAGCAGATGATATGGGACTTGGAAAAACGATTCAAATGATCGCGTATTTCACGTATTTGAAGGAGCAGGAGCAAAATGCCGCTCCATCTCTCATCATTGCGCCGACTTCTGTTTTAGGAAACTGGCAGCGAGAGCTCGAAACGTTCGCACCACATTTGAAGGTTGCCCTGCATTATGGCCCATCGCGTCCACAGGGAGAGGACTTCACAAAAGCATACGAGTCAACAGATATTGTTCTGACGTCTTATGGACTCTCACATTCTGATCGTGATGAATTAACGGCAGCAAAGTGGAATACCATTTGCTTAGACGAAGCCCAAAACATCAAGAACGCCCATACGAAACAATCGAGAGCGATTAGACAGCTCAAAGGACAGCATCACATAGCCCTCAGCGGGACACCAATGGAAAACCGTTTGACAGAGCTTTGGTCCATATTCGACTTCGTCAACAAAGGATACCTCGGTAGCCTGACCAGCTTCCATAAAAAGTTCGTCCTTCCGATTGAAAAAGACCGTGAAGAAAAAAGAATTGAACAGCTGCAGCAGCTGATCAAACCATTTTTATTAAGACGAACAAAACAAGATGAAGAGGTTGCCCTGAACTTGCCTGAGAAACTCGAAGAAAAAGAATTCATACCGCTATCTGCTGAGCAGGCGTCTTTATATGAACAGCTCGTGAAGGATACCTTTGAACATATGGCATCATTAACAGGGATGCAGCGAAAAGCCATTATTTTAAGTATGCTTGGCAGACTCAAACAAATTTGCGATCACCCTGCGCTCTATTTAAAAGAGAGTGGAACAGATGTGAAACTGCTGAAACGTTCGTTAAAAATGGATAAACTCGCAGAGTTGTTAAAAGCGATACATGAGCAAGGAGAAAGCTGCCTCATCTTTACGCAGTATATTGAAATGGGTAACATGATCAAGCAGCTGGCAGAAAAGATGTTTGGAGAACCAGTCCAATTTTTAAATGGCAGTCTCTCAAAACAGGAGCGGGACAAAATGGTGGACCGCTTCCAGAAGAAAGAATTCAACATCTTAATTCTCTCTTTAAAAGCAGGAGGTACAGGACTCAACCTAACCGCCGCAAACCATGTCATTCACTACGATAGATGGTGGAATCCTGCTGTGGAAAACCAAGCGACAGACCGAGCTTATCGGATTGGACAAAAACGATTTGTTCACGTCCATAAGATGATCACAACGGGCACAATCGAGGAAAAAATCGATCAAATGCTCGAAACAAAACAAACATTAAATGATCAAATTATCCAAAGCGAAAGCTGGATTACAGAGCTATCGACAAACGAACTAGAAGACTTATTTACCTTAAGTGCCGCCGCTCAATCATCTTAATCACAGCAAAAAGAGGACTTTTCTCAAGCTTCATGAAAAGTCCTCTTTTTTATTTGATATAAACGTAAGCTAAATGTTCAGTTTTTTCAATGCAGATTTCACATTCATATACGTATTTAATTCACGGAAGTCCTCTCTCATTTCTCCCATCTTCATTGCAAGATTCGGTTTAATTCCTGTCACAATGAGTTCAGTACCCGTCATTAAAATCAAATCGTTCAGCTTAAAGATCGCATCTGCCACAAATGAATCCACTTCTAATAACCCAGACAGATCGACAATAAAATAATCATCCTTGGATTGAGAGATATAGGTGGAGACCGTTGAAATGATCTTATCAAATCTTGGCGCTGTTAACGTACCAATGATCGGTAACACAGAGATACCATCTTTCACCGGAACGATTGGAACAGAAATATTCAGCACTTCATCAATTGATTGCTCAAGAAGCTCCTGCTGTTCCTTCTCTTTCGTGACATCCTTTTGCAGACCAACAAAATAAAGACGTTTTCCTTCCTTTTCGTCAATCCAAAGAGGAGCGACACTTAACTCGTTCCAAAACATTTGTCCAGATTTTTTATAATTTTTCAGCTGAACAGTAACAGCCTCTTTGTTCTCAATGGCTGTTCTAATTTGCTTGAGAGCGATTTGTTCAGTTTCATCTCCCTGAAGGAAACGACAATTCCTCCCCAATACTTCAGTTTCTTGATAGCCTGTCATATCTAAAAAGCCCTTGTTCACATATATTAAAGGATTATCAGGTAAAGACGGGTCCGTCACCGTCAGGCCAACCTGAGTATAGTCCAAGGCTTCCTTGATTAAATGCAGATTTTCGGACTTATAAGATTCCAGCGCCATTCGTTTACTCTCCTTATTTTCCTTACAAGCGGGTTATATTCATAATTAAATTATATGATGTTCCACATCATGTGTAAATAGAAGTGGTTCTGAATTCCTCTTTTGTAGAATGCGCTTCATCCTATGTGATTTATACCACGACATCTGATTCATCTATTTCAAAAGGTGCCGGATCATATGCGCGACACCGTGTTCATCATTTGATAACGTCACGTGATCAGCGATTTCTTTTATATCCTGTCTCGCATTCCCCATCGCAACCCCAACACCAGCAGCTCGAAGCATTGATTCATCATTTAAACTGTCTCCTACAGCCGCTGCCCGGCTTAAAGGAATACCTAGTCTTTCTGCCAGCCTTGTTAAAGCCTGCCCTTTAGACGCGTATTTTGAACCAATTTCAAAGTTATGATCAGCCGAACTGACCAATGTTACATCTGAATCATCACCAAACATATCCCATCCGGCTTTCAATCTGTCTTGAAAAAAAGAAAAACCTAAGATATTGTAAAATGAAAGCTTTCGATCCTCACGAAACAATTCTTTATATGTATCAATATAAGAAAAACCCGACTGGCTGTATTGAACTTCTGCCGCTTGTTTTAAGACATTTTGATCCGTTTCTGGATTTGCACTTTTTAAACGGTCCATTTCAATCGCAAGAAGCTCTCTGCCGCGATTTGGCGTGAAAATGGCTTCGTTTGTAAAGACTTCATAATAATAATCACGTTCTTCAAGCCATGACAGTATGTGTTTAGCCTTTTCTTCTTGTAAAGCAGCTGAATGGTACACTTGTCCAGTTGGATCATGAATTACAGCTCCATTGGCACTAATCACCCATGTATTCATACCAAGCTGGTCAAAAATAGACCTTACATCAAAATACGCTCTCCCTGTTGACACGACAACCTCAATTCCATTCGCAGCTGCTTCCTTTAATGCCTGCTCGTTTTCCTGACTCACTTTGTGTTCACTGTTCAATAAAGTTCCATCTAAATCCGTTGCGATTAATTGAATGTTTGTCATCGTTCTCTCCTTTATGTCTTTATTTTCAACCGACATACCGTTAACAAAATCCATCATCATTATGAAATGAGTATCCACTATTTGCAAGAGCTGATCGGTTAAACAGTGAATAAAAGGGTATCCGGCCACGCAAATATGACCGGATACACACAAAGGGGATTCACAAGGGGACACATGACCTATACAAAGAAGCATTGGTTCTATATTACGCAGTGTTCATATGAACAAGGCAGCATCTATCAGCTTTAGCTAGAGGGGGGCTGTCAGATGATAGACGTTACCTTTTGATTCGTGACTTGCCTCCTTTCCTTTCAGCTACCCCTAGTCTACGGAGAAAGGCCGTATGTGACAAAACAGGAAAATAGCAAAATAGGCCTTCAAATTCTCTATATCCTCATTCATTTCTGTTTTTTACCGCTTGCGTATAAAACATCATCTTGTTTTGTTTGATGAAATACTTATTTTTCATAAATTGATAAAAAATATCTGAATGAATCCAATTACTAGAAGGCATGTGAATATAATCAGATCCGTCCCACGCAAACCAATAAAAACAAAGCCGGCCATCATGAACCGACAGCTGAAACTCAAAACAGTCCATTTGATCCTCGGTGACATATTGAAACGTGAGTGACTCTCCTTCTTCCATATACACATCACAAAATGAAAGAATGTCTCCCCACGAATAAACACGTATATCACTCTTTGCCTTGTCGTCGCCAATATGAATGTTTCTTAATTGATAGGACTCCATAAAACATCTCCTTTCACTCATGTGCAGCTAGTTCTAAGCAGGCAGCGGTTTCATTTATACAGATGTTGTATGCTATAATAATACTTACGAATAACGAACGCTTGTGAGGTGATAAATATGAAAACCTTTAGGCTGATTGATTTAAAAATTGAACTTGATCCACAGCAAGATAAAATGTCCAGTATTCCCCTTCGTGACGGTTTAATCATTAATAAAGAAGACGGTGAAAATCACTGGATGATCGAGGCACTCATTCCAAAGAAACATAGACAGGTGTTTGAGGTACTCTTTCAGCAGCACACAGAAGTGAAGATTCTTGTAACGATCACTAAAGAAAACAACCGCCCTGTTCATCTATCTGTCCAAGTCAAAAACATCGTTGCCTTAGAAGAAAACATTTCTGTGTTACTCGATGGTAAAATGATTACAAATCGTTACAGAACAGAAACTGAAGAAGTATTAAAAGACCTCGTCAAAGAGGGGTTGTCAGGAGAAAAACTACTGGATGCTTTTAAACAAAACACATAAAAAAGAGCGGGATCAGCCGCTCTTTTTCTATTGCACATCTTTAGACTGGCTTTGATTTTTCAATAAATCTCTGATTTCAGTTAGCAAAACTTCCGTTTGATCCGGCGTTTCCACAACCTCTTCTTCCTCAACCTTTTTCCGTTTTAACTTATTCAAATAACGAATAAAGATAAAAATGGAAAACGAGATAATTAAGAAATCAACCACTGTTTGAATAAAGTTCCCATATAAAATTTGAGCAGCTCCGATTTTAATGGATAAACCGCTAAAATCATGCCCTCCAATAATAATACCGACAAGCGGCATAATTAAATCATTCACAAGAGAAGTGACAATTTTGCCAAATGCTCCCCCAATGATGACACCTACAGCCAAGTCAATGACATTGCCCTTGACAGCAAACTCTCTAAATTCTTTCAGCATCCTTTATCACCTTCATCTTTTTTTGTCTAATATGACGTTTTTTTGTCAAAAATGCAAGTCCTTATCCGTTCAGACTGGTTGTTTCCATATAAAAAGCGATTCATCCTTGATGAACCGCCAGGCAAATCATGATACTTTAGGACCGATAGAAAATGTGAGTTCTGCTTCACATGCCACTTCGCCATCTACTGTGGCTACTGCTTTTCCTTTGGCAACTGGACCGCGAAGACGCGTCACTTCAACCTCTAAACGAAGCTGATCGCCAGGCTTGACCTGTCTTTTGAAACGGCAGCCGTCAATTCCTGCAAACAAACCAATTCTCCCTTGGTTCTCTTCTTTACCTAAAATGATGACCCCAAAAACCTGAGCAAGCGCTTCTACGATAAGCACACCCGGCATGACTGGATATCCTGGGAAATGACCGTTAAAAAATTCTTCATTTACTGTTACATTTTTGATTCCAACCGCTCTTTTGTCACCATCAACCTCTAAAATACGGTCGACCAATAAGAATGGGTAACGGTGTGGAATAATGTCTTGAATTTGCTGAGCATCAAGCATATCTTGATCTCTCCTTTTTTCTATATCGATGATCTTGATTTGATTCCTATAGAAGTATATTATGTTTGCTGGTATTTTTCAACGTCCACTCCACTTTATGGTAAAAAATAGAATCTATCATTACCAATTGTCATCAAATATAATCCACACTACACTCATTGTTTTTTCACAAATATGGTAATATATATTACATCATTGATTGAATAAGAGGGTAAAAATGAATTTTATGAGCGATAAATCCATAAAAAAACTTCTCCATTCCTGGTATACAATGCTAAAGCATCGACATTTTTCGAAGGCTGAAGAAATCAAAAAAACACTGCTAAAATATAAACGCAAATTATCAAAAAAACAGGAACTCTATTTCCATTATCAGCTGATGCTTTTCCGTCATCAGCTCTGGATGAATCAGACAGAGGACTTAGAAAAACTCAAACATGAACTGCTGCCCCACAAAGATGATATGAACGAAGAACTGCAATATTATTTTTATTTCTTTCTCGGATTATATGAATCTTTAAAAAGTGATCAAAATGATGCGATTCATTATCTCGAACAGGCAGAGGAACGACTGCCATTACTTAACGATGAGCTGGAGGAAGCAGAGTTCCATTTCCGTACAAGCGGTGTTTATTATAACAACCGTTACTCGTTGTTATCGATTCGTCATATTCAAAAAGCCATGGATATTTTTGCAAAGCACGGAGATATCCATAGCATCTATCGGTGTAAAATTGTGCTCGCTCTTAACTATAGCGACCAAAAAAAATATAAGGAAGCGGAAGATATTTTCATTGAAATTATTGATTATGTGAAAAAAATTGATGATCAAGAGCTGCTCGGTATCGTTTATTATGATGCTGGCTTTATTCAGTCAAGACAAAACCGTCATAAGGAAGCGCTGGAATACTTCAAAAAAGCGCTTCGTCTTCCAGCATACCGAAAGTCAGCACACTCCTATGTATCGTGCCTATACGAAACTGTGCGTTCCTGTTTTAAAGAAAATTTAACCGATGAAGGGATGAAATATATTCAAAAAGGACTGAAAGAAGCCGTTGCTTCCCAGTTTGATATATTAAGAATGAAGTTTCAAATCTTATCTCTTCTCTACAGCCAAACGCCAAAGGCAGATGAGCAGATCGCCACTCTCGTCACATGTCTTGAACGAAAAGAAGCCTGGATTGATCTTGAGGATCTGCTTGCTGATGTCTCAGATTTTTATAAAAAAAAGGGCGACTTTGAGCGAGCCGCCTTTTTTATCATGAGAGGCTGATACCAGCCTGCTGATTATCGAATTGTATTAATTAATCCCAGCATTTGATCGCCCATCGTAATCGTTCTTGAATTCATCTGATAGGAACGCTGTGTTGTCATGAGGTCTGTTAATTCTTTCGACATGTCCACATTTGACGTTTCCAGTGCACCTTGCTGAAGCTGAATCGCCTCTCGGTTTGCTCCATTTAGTGCAGTTAATGCGCCTTGATAGGTTCCGTCGACCGAGAACAAATTATCTCCTTCAGAGACAAGTGCTGACGAATTATTGACTTGTACAACGCCTAGATTCACTTGCTGATTCGGTTGATTATCTCTTGAAATCGCCGTAAGCCGTCCATTTTTATCGATTGAAATATCACGGAAATTCGCATTTAAGACGATTGCATTCCCGTTTTCATCAAGAATCGGATAGCCTTCGCTCGTGACAAGCTGCACTTGGTTACGGTTATTGCCCGGCTGCAAGTAGAGTGAGCCATCTCTTGTATAACGGATATTACCGCCGGCGTTGACCTGCAAATACTGCGACGGCGCTCCGAAGGCAACATCAAGATCACGTCCTGTTTCTTTAATCGAGCCTTGCAGCGAGTTAATGGACGCATTGACCATTGTCCCCGTTCCAAGCCTTAACCCAGCAGGTGTCAGACGACTGTTTGCCACCTGCTCATTTTTTTCATCTACCTGATTAAACTGCTGTCTGATCAGCTCTGAGAAACGGGTATTTTTCGCACGGTACCCTGTTGTTTCACTGTTCGCGATGTTGTTGCTGATGATGTCAAGCTGCTTTTGCACTTCATTCATTGATACAGCTGCGTTTATCATCGTTCTAAGCATAATTATCCTCCTTTCTTTTTCATTTCTTGATTAGTACACTCTGCCAATTTCATTCACTGCTTTTTCTAAGCTTTTATCATACGCCTGAACCACTTTTTGATTTGTTTCAAATGCTCGGTAGGCCGTTGTCATATCTGTATATGATTTCGTCACATCCACGTTCGACAGCTCCGATACGCCTTGGCTTAACGTATAGGACATTTGACCGTTATTGACTGCACTTGGCAGTGGCTGGTTATCAGCTGTACGGTATAAATCATTTCCTTCACGCGCTAGGTTTCTTGTATCCATCGCAACACGTACATCGATTTGACCAAGATTTTGGCCATTTTCAGACACAGTACCATCTGCATTCACTTTGAAATTCTCACTCTGAACCGTAATCGGCTGACCTGTCACGGAAAGAAGGGCGCGTCCATTAATCGTCAGCTGATTTTGTGCGTTCAATGTAATGGAGCTACTTTTCGTATAACGAACGCCTTCTGGTGTGTTGACCGCATAAAATAGCGCTGATTTCTGATTGGTCTCCGGATTGATCGGCACATTATTTTCAACTAGTGCTACATCTGTTGTTTGATCTGTTGTTTTTAAAGTTCCCTGTGTAAATTGAGGGATTAATTCCTGCATATATGTCCCAGTATTGATTCCACCAATCGGCGATTGCAGTGGAACACTAAAGCCTTTGCCTGAAGATGTTTGGAAACGTCCTGATTCCATTCGGCTCAGCAGCATTTCTGGAAATGCACGCATTGCCCCTTCATCCGCTTTATAGCCTGGGGTATTCGCATTTGCGATATTATTTGAAAGCATTTCTGTCCGCCGCTCTTGAGCGATCATGGCAGATGTTGCGGTGTATAGTCCTTTTAACACGTGCTCACCTCATTCAAATTCTTTCACACGACCTAAACACAATCTTCTATGAAATATATCGGCTGATTAGCAGGGTTCTTTAATAAAAATCCCCCATTCTTTCTAAAAAGAATGAGGGAAATCATTAGCTGAGTTTACGCTTCGGCAGCTTGTCCATATTATCAAGCATCACGCCCGTACCAACTGCTACACAGTCCATTGGATTTTCAGCAACGAAAACTGGTACTTTCAGCTCTTCTGCAAGCAATTGATCAAGCCCGTTTAGAAGAGCTCCGCCACCTGTAATGATGACGCCGCGATCGATAATATCAGCTGATAATTCAGGCGGTGTTCTTTCAAGAACTTGTTTCGCAGCCTGAACAATCGCAGATACAGATTCACGCAATGCTTCTTCTACTTCTTTGCTTGTGACGGTAATCGTTCTTGGTAATCCTGTCACCATGTCTCGTCCACGAATCGAAATCTCTTCGTGACGTGCGTCTGGGAATACCGTTGCAACTTGGATCTTAATATCCTCAGCCGTGCGCTCACCGATCAACAGCTTGTACTCTTTTTTAATGTAGTTTAGAATTTCCAGATCAAATTTGTCTCCAGCCATTTTAATAGAAGAGGCGGTTACAATGTCACCCATTGAGATGACAGCGATATCTGTCGTTCCGCCTCCAATATCTACGACCATGTTTCCACTTGGCTGAAAAATATCCATACCAGCACCAATCGCTGCTACTTTTGGCTCTTCTTCAAGAAATACATGCTTACCACCACTTTTTTCAGCAGCTTCTTTGATCGCCTTCTGCTCAACAGATGTAATATTTGTCGGGCAGCAGATGAGCATACGCGGCTTAGAGAACAGCCCTTTCACATTTAATTTGTTAATAAAATGCTTGAGCATCGCTTCAGTTACTTCAAAATCAGCGATTACGCCGTCTTTTAATGGACGAATCGCAACAATATTCCCAGGCGTACGTCCAACCATACGTCTAGCCTCTTCTCCAACAGCCAAAACTTTCCCGCTGTTTTTGTCAAGAGCTACCACAGATGGTTCATTTAACACAATTCCTTTTCCTTTGACATGAATCAGTACATTTGCAGTACCAAGATCAATTCCAATATCCCTAGCAAACATCTATATATATCCTCCTTGAAAATCTGTTTCCATAGCAAATACCACATTCTGCCCTAATTATATATTCTATCATAATTTGCAGAAAAAAAGATATTTCTTTACAAAAGTCTTTACAAAATTTGTGGTTAGAAACTACCGATATGAGGAAGATATATATATCATGTTTATGAACAAAGAACTAAGCTTACTGTTTCACAGGCTCGCCTTCTAAAATTTCTTCTTTTTTATACTTTAACTTGGTGGCTTCTCCTCCTCGCAAGTGGCGGATTGATTTATGATAATCCAGTATCTCCTTTACTTCATTAGCCAGATCTGGATTAATTTCTGGCAGTCTTTCTGTTAGATCCTTGTGTACAGTACTTTTAGAGACTCCAAATTCTTTCGCAATAACACGAACGGTTTTCTTTGTCTCCACGATATACTTTCCTATCTTGATTGTTCGCTCTTTGATGTAATCGTGCACACCACTCGACCTCCCTAAAATGGATGTGAGAAGTGTGAAATGAGATCCGTATGAAGATTATCCATTTTCAGCGGCGCTTGTTCGTCGTAATTTCTCATCCATTAGGTAGTAAATGCCAAACACGATCCCTCACCTCAAACACTCTCTTTGTCAGGTTTGTAACAGTGTATTAGCATTGAATAGGGAATATGCTAAAAATGAAGATGGGACAAGGGATTTATCAGGAAAGGCAAAACAAAAAATCATTTCGGGGCGCGAAAATTTCCACTTTACAAGAAAGGGTTCAGCACGTAAAATAGAAAAGGTGAATTTATTTACCTAGCTAAATATTTAAAAAAGGTGAGCATATGGATACGTTAAATAGAGAGTGTTTACATCAAATACATCAAGGCGCACGGCTGCTGTCTAAAAAGGCGAACGAAGCGCTTGCTGCTTATGACTTGTACATGTCCCAGTGGACTGTGCTTTTTTGTTTGGATACATTCGGCCCAAAAACCCAAAAAGACATCTGGACATATTTGAATGTCGAAGCACCGACCATCACCAGAACCGTCACCCGCTTAGAAGCAAACGGCTGGGTGAAACGTGTACAAGGCAAAGACAAACGTGAGAATCTGATCGTGATGACAGATGATGCAAAAGCCCGATTTGAAGAAATCAAACGCACGATGGAACAATTTGAAGAAGAATGTCTTTCAGATTTTACCTACGAAGAAAAACAACTCCTCCATACACTTTTACACAAATTATCAACTGAATAGGAAGTGACATACATCATGAACGAACGCATATGGACAAAAGACTTTATCATGATTGTCCTGGTGAATTTATTTACGTTCACCTCTTTTTATGCCCTTTTGACATTACTGCCCATTTACACAATGGATGAACTAAATGGAACAGAATCACAGGGCGGTCTCCTTGTGACGGTCTTCTTATTATCTGCTATTGTGACAAGACCGTTTTCTGGCGCCATTATTGAGAAATTCGGCAAAAAACGGATGGCGATTTTCTCTTCTACAGCCTTTGCCTTACTCACTTATTTATACATTCCAATTGATCAATTCCAAACGCTCCTTGGGCTGCGTTTCGTACAAGGGATCTTTTTTAGTATTTTGACGACAGTTGCCAGTGCCATTGCGGCTGATATGATCCCGAAACATAAACGCGGGGAAGGACTCGGATACTTTGTGATGTCTATGAACCTCGCTGTTGTCATCGGTCCGTTTATCGCACTGAATCAAGTAGGAAAAATAGGATTTCATTCCTTATTTCTTCTCTTTTCCATTATCGTGACGATCGGAGCTGCTTTTACGATGCTGATTAGACAGCCAGAGCCTGAAAACGGTGGAAGCATTGTCTTCCGATTCACGTTTTCGCATCTGTTTGAAAAAGGCGCATTAAAAACAGCGGCCGTCGGCATTATTATTTCCTTCTGTTATTCGCCGATTATTTCATTTATTTCAGTTTATGCCAATTCACTTCATTTGATGGGTGCAAGCAGTTATTTCTTTATTGTGTTTGCGGCTGCAATGCTTGGATCACGTCCATTTACAGGCAGACTTTTTGACCGGGTTGGAGCTCACGTTGTGATCTATCCTTCGATTGCCCTTTTTGCCATTGGTTTATGGATGCTGACAGCGACACATTCCGCTACAATGCTTCTTCTATCAGGCGCTGTGATTGGACTTGGCTACGGATCGCTCGTGCCATGTTTACAAACACTTGCGATTCAGCACTCACCAGCTCATCGTACGGGATATGCCACGGCTACTTTCTTCACCCTGTATGATACAGGTATTGCTGCCGGCTCATTTGTCTTTGGACTCCTTGTCAGTTTCACAGACTTTTCAAATGTGTACCTCATTGCGGGTATTGTGGTCTTACTGAGTATGGGCGTTTTTTATTGGAGCGAACGAAAACCCCAGGAAGCAAATGCACAAAAGGTCTCCCTTTCAGAATAAAAGGATACTATTTTAAACTTCGCCGGAAACATGCTAAAATATAGGATATTTCAAATAGAGCATACCGGCTTTTTTTGAAAAATAGTTGGCACTAAGTGAAAGTATAGGTGATGTTTTGAATTACGAATTGTTTAAAGTCATACACGGGATGGCTCACCATTCTGAGTTTTTAGATCAGGCCATGATCTTTATTACGAAAAAGGCCATTCTTGTGTACGCCCTTGTCTTATTGATTTGCTGGTTTTTAGGGAATCACAAATTTAAGAAGCATGTCTTCTTTTCCGGTGTAACAGGCATTGTAGCACTTATCGTCAACTTTGCCATTACATTGTTTCATTATGAAGAGCGGCCGTTTGTGGCGCATAAAGTCGACACACTCATCCCGCACTCAGCAGACGCTTCCTTCCCAAGTGACCATACAACAGGTGCATTGGCTCTTTCACTAGCCATTCGATCCCGTAATAAAAAGCTCGGCAACATCTTGCTCGTCTTTGGATTACTTACAGGATTCTCCCGCATCTGGGTCGGTCATCATTATCCATTTGATGTTTTAGGCAGCTTGGTCGTATCGATTGTGGTTGTCTTTATCATGAATAAATTATGGAAGTTCTTTGACTCTCCAATTGATCGCATCGTAACATTTTACGAGACAATTGTAGGGAAAATTTTCAGAAGGAAGACAAAGGATCAGGGCTCAGACCTGTCCAACTCTTAAGCGGCCTTGCGATAACGTGATGAAGATTCTTCTCTCACTTATCGCGCCGCTTTTTTTATTGGCTGTCTCCCTCTAACCATACTTGATAAATAAAGACTGACGCCAATGCCAATAAGAGAAATGATGATCAATGTCCAGCCTAATTGTGCAAAATGAGCACCAGCAATTTCATCCCCAAACAGCATACCAAGCACAGCAGACGACAGAATAGAACCAAGGTAGCGGCATGTTTGAAAAAGTCCAGAGGATGTGCCAATCATTTGCTGAGGACTTGCCTTGAGCATCGCAGCTTGAAGCGCGACATTCCCAATCCCATAACTGAGCCCAAGCAGCGCCAGAACCAATCCTTTCCCCCATAATGGCGCAGGAATAAAAAAGAAAGTCATGGCAGACGCTCCAGCCAGCATCAATACTGCACTCGCTAAAACTGGATGGCGTTCATCCCCGCGATCCACCCACTTTCCTGTCAGCGGCGACACAATAATGCTCACCCCTGACATACACAGCATAAAAAGACCCGTCATCTCCACACGCCAGCCTAACTCATCCTGAAAATAACTCGGCAAACCAAAAAAGAGACAATAGAAAAAGATATTTAAAATGATAAATTGCACATACACAAGTGACAGCCGCTGCTCTTCTCTGAACATCCGTATTTGAATAAACGGTTCATCCACCTGATACTCCCACCAGATAAAAGCGCCTGCACTCAGGAGACAAAGAATGCCTTGAACATATTGAATGCCATCACCCAGTGATAATAAAAATGAAAGCAGGAGAACAATGCAGACGGTAAAAAGAAGCATCCCTGGCAAATCGAGTGTTCGCACAGTTTCGCCTATGCGCAGCTTTCTCTTTTTCTGCTCCTTCGGAAACAACAATAGACCGAGAAAGAAACTAATCAAAATAAACGGCAGATTCACTAAGAAGATAGCCGGCCAGCCGCCAATGGTCATCAGAAATCCGCCAAGCGTCGGTCCAAGCGCCGTCATCGCTGAAGCAAAAATGGACAATACCGCTAACGCCGAAGCCTGTCTTTCTTGAATATGATCCCGAATGAGTCCGACCCCAGAAGGATAAATGGCACTGCTTCCAATTGCCTGTAACAAACGGATCACAATCAGCACCGCAAACGTTGGGGCAAACGGCGCGCAAATGGCTGAGAGTGCGACAAGAACCAGACCGAATAAAAATAAGGTTCTCCGGCTCATCACATGATCCCCAATCCGGCCGCTCACTGGCTGTGTTACTGCACTGGCTAAATAAAAAGAAGAAATAAGCCAAGATACGGTCGTAAACGACAAACCGAATTCATGCTGAATTTGATGCAAGGCCAAAGAAATCATTGATGAATTCAGCGGATTCAACATCGTTCCAAAGGCAATAGCGGTTAAAAAAACTTTTCGATTGTCTCTCCACTTGTTCATACACTGACCTCCTTTTTGCAACCCTTTCGTTATTATGAGAATCATTTCCCTTTTTTACCCTAATCATTTCAAGTTCTCTCTTAGAAAAGCAAGTCATACATTCTAAAAAGGACGATTGTTGGAATAACACATATAAAATTGAGAATATGAGGAACAAATGGTAAGATGCTACACATATTTAAAAGCCTACTTTCTCCTTATATGGAGAACGGCTGAAAAGGAGGAGAAGCTTATTATTAAAAAAAGACGGTTTTGGGTCCCAGCCCTTTTCTCGGTTGCAGTATTACTTCTGTCTTCGTGTGGTTCAAATGAAACAAATGGGAACGGAGATAAACGTAATTCTACAGCGAAAGGGTCGCCAATTTTGGAGGATGGAAAATTTATTTTTGCAGCATCAGGTGAATTTCATCCGTTTAGTTACATGGATGGAAATCAGATGTCCGGCTTTGATATCGACGTAGGCAATGCGATTAGTGACAAACTAGGTCTTGAACCTATACAGAAAAAATATAAATTCGCAGGCATCGTCGAAGGCGTGAAAGCAGGTAAATTTGATGCGGCAGTTGCAAGTCATACCATCAATGAGGAACGAAAAAAACACGTCCTTTTTTCTAAGCCCTATTACTACTCTGGTCCGCAAATTTTCACAAGACCCGGATCAGACATTCAGCATGCTGATGACTTAAAAGACAAAGAAATTGCTGTATCCAAAGGATCGTCCTACGCTGATATTGCTAAGGAACATAGCGGGCAAGAACCAAAATATTATGATAGTGATGTCGTCGCCTTAGAAGCACTGGCCAACGGAAAACACGATGCAGTCGTAACAGATTTCGCCACAGGTGCAGAAGCGATGAAGAAAAAATTGAACATCACAGCGCAGGAAAGACTCGGACAAAGTGAGCAGGCAATTGCTGTATCAAAAGAAAATGAACAGCTCATAAAAGAGATCAACGATGCGATTGACGCACTAAAAAAAGACGGAACATTAAAACAAATTAGCGAAAAGTACTTTGATGAAGACATCACGGTCAAACAAGATTAAAACCACGATTGTGCGCCCTTTTTATAGGCGCACTTTCTTCAAATGGAGATGATTGTTTTGCCTACCCTATCACACTTTTTTCAGACACTGATTGATTCAAGAGGTATTTTCTTAGAAGGAATGCTGATCACCTTACAGCTCACAGTGATCAGCATCTTCATCGGTATGTTCATCGGGCTTTTCTTTGCTTTATTGAAAATATCCCGCATAGCCATTTTCGGTTATATCGCCAATGCTTATATCTTTCTTGTGCGCGGAACACCACTTATTGTTCAAATTTTCATCCTATATTTCGGCCTCACAGAATTGAATATACCCGACTTCTGGGCTGCTTCCATTGCGCTTGCCTTTCATAATGGCGCCTATATAGCAGAAATATTCAGAGGCGCCATCCAATCCATCGATCAGGGGCAAAAAGAGGCAGGACGATCTCTTGGCATGGGTCGTTTTTTAACAATGAGACGCATCATTCTCCCGCAAGCGATGCGGCGTGCCCTCCCCCCTCTTGGCAACCAGTTCATTATCGGCTTAAAAGACTCATCACTCGCCGCCTTTATCAGTGTCAATGAACTATTTAATGTCGCCACCACGCAAGGCTCCAACAGCTTTGACAATATGACGTATTTACTTGTTGTAGCCGTCTATTACTTAGTTCTTGTCCTGCTGTTAACATTCGCTGTCCAAACCTTTGAGAAGAAACTATCAGCCAGTGACCAATAGGAGGAGAAGCATGACAGAATCAAAGGAAATCATTCGTGTTGAAAAACTCAATAAATATTTTGGAGAGCTTCATGTTTTAAAAGATATCAATCTCACCGTTTATGAAAATGATGTGGTCGTCTTAATTGGCGCAAGCGGTTCTGGAAAAAGCACCTTGCTCCGCTGTATGAACTTTTTAGAAATAAAAAATGATGGAGACATTATCATTGATGGCAGTCCTGTTCATCCAAAGCGCGATCAATTAAACGAAATGAGACAAAAAATAGGGATGGTGTTTCAGCATTTTAATCTTTTCCCACACAAAACTGTGCTTGATAATATCATCGAAGCGCCTGTTATGGTGAAAAAAACAAAGAAAGCGCAAGCCATCGCTGAAGCCAGCGCCTTGCTAGAAAAAGTCGGGCTTGCGGATAAAGCCAACGTATATCCTTCTAAACTATCAGGCGGCCAAAAACAGCGTGTAGCCATAGCCAGATCCCTCGCCATGAAGCCTGATGTCATGTTATTTGACGAACCTACGTCTGCCCTCGATCCAGAGCTTGTAGGCGAGGTGCTGCAAACGATGAAAAGCCTCGCAAAAGAAGGCATGACCATGGTCATCGTCACACATGAAATGGGCTTTGCGAAAGAAGTTGCCGATCGTGTCGTCTACATGCACGAAGGCCGCATCGTCGAAGAAGGCGTCCCTTCGGAATTGTTTGATTCTCCTAGGGAGGAACGTACAAAACTGTTTCTCAGCTCCATTTTATAGGTCAAACGCCCTTCATTTTTAGTGCTTAACTTACGTTTTTGCTCATTTTTTACGAACTTTTCATCCATTTATATTGATCTTAACCAAAAAACCATGTCAGATAAACTTACATGTATATGTTATATATGACTTTTCTCTCTATAATGAAGAATTAAGAAAACAATAATTCTGAATGATTCGGGGGAATGCAGCATGCAAATGGGTGATACAGTATTTATGTTCTTCTGCGCACTACTCGTGTGGTTAATGACACCGGGTTTAGCTTTATTCTACGGAGGACTCGTGAGAAGTAAAAACGTGTTAAGCACAACCATGCACAGCTTAACGTCACTAGCGATCGTTTCAATCGTATGGATCGTATTCGGTTATTCCTTAGCGTTTGCACCAGGCAATGCATGGATCGGAGGATTAGACTGGGTGGGCCTGAAAGGCGTAGGCTTTGAGCCTGGTTCCTATAGTGAGACCATTCCACATTCATTGTTCATGATGTTTCAAATGACCTTTGCCGTCTTAACAACAGCTATCATCTCAGGGGCCTTTGCTGAACGGATTCGCTACTCAGCAGTCGTTGTATTTACACTTCTTTGGGTCACATTTGTATATGCTCCAGTCGCACACTGGGTATGGGGCGGCGGTTGGATTGGCGAGATGGGTGCGCTTGACTTCGCAGGCGGAAACGTGGTTCACATCTCATCCGGTGTTGCGGGTCTTGTCGTGGCAATTGTGCTCGGGAAGCGTAAAGAAGCAGCAAGCTCTTCTCCGCATAACTTGATCTACACCCTTCTTGGCGGAGCTGTCATCTGGTTTGGCTGGTTTGGTTTTAACGTGGGTAGTGCTCTTACATTAGACAGCGTGGCCATGTTTGCCTTTATTAACACCAATACAGCTGCTGCTGCAGGAATCATCGGCTGGCTGTTAGTAGAGTGGATGATCAACAAAAAACCGACCATGCTCGGCGCGATCTCTGGAGCCATCGCAGGTCTTGTCGCTATTACACCTGCCGCAGGCTTTGTTACACCGTTTGCTTCTATTATAATAGGAATCATTGGCGGGATCGTCTGTTTCTGGGGAGTCTTTTCACTCAAAGCCAAATTTGGCTACGATGACGCACTAGATGCATTCGGCCTTCACGGAATTGGCGGTACTTGGGGAGGAATTGCAACAGGACTTTTCGCCACAACTTCTGTCAATGACGGTGGAGCCAATGGCTTATTTTACGGAGATCCCAGCTTACTTTGGAAGCAAGTGGTCGCGATTGTTGCCACGTACGCTTTTGTTGCCGTTGTGACATACGTGATCATCAAAGTGGTCAATGTCTTCTTCAAAATTCGTGCAACCGAAGAAGAAGAATCAGTGGGTCTTGATTTAACCATGCACGGTGAAAAAGCTTATCAAGATTAAAGAAAAAGGGGTGTCTCTATGAGCAAAATGTATAAAGTGGAGATTGTCACACGTCCAGCTAATTTTGAAACATTAAAGGTGGAGCTTGGAAAGATTGGTGTCACCTCGATTACCTTTTCAAATGTACACGGCTGCGGCTTACAAAAGGGACATACAGAGCTATACCGCGGCGTCAAAAAAGAAAGCAACGTGTACGAACGATTAAAGATCGAAATCGTCCTAAGCAAAGTACCTGTCGAACAGGTCGTTGAAACAGCTCAAAAGGTACTTCGTACAGGCGAACCAGGGGATGGGAAAATTTTTATATATGAGGTAGCGAATACAATCAACATTCGGACAGGTGAAGAAGGACCTGCCGCCCTATAGTGTATCCTCCGCCACTCGGCGGAGGATCTTTTTAAGCAGAAAAAACCTCTGCATATTCATATACACAGAGGACCTTGTAAGACATTAAGATTGTTTTGTTTCTTCTGACTGACTGCTGTCTTTAGAGGAATCAGAAGACTTTTCTTGATCAGAGGATTTCCCCTTCTCATCAGACTTTTCTTCAGATTTTTCTCCAGCTGGCTCTTTGGCTTTATCTTCAGCAGCAGGTTCTTTCGTTTTTTCCTCAGTCTTTGGCTGAGCAGGTTCTTTTGCTTGTTCCGTCACTTCTTGCGCTGCTTTTTCAATTGTAGAAACAGGCTTGTCAATGAAGCTAAGCGGATTAAGCGCTAAACCTTCCATACGAATTTCAAAATGCACATGGTTGCCGCTTTCAGCACCATATAGATTTTTACCAGAAGCACCAATGACATCATTCTGCTTGACTTCATCGCCTTCTTTGACACTCACTTGTGACAACGATTGATAAACAGTCGATAATCCATCTTCATGTTCAATTTCAACAACGTGACCAAGAACTGGATCTTTTTTCGCTTGAACCACTGTTCCACTAAGAGCAGCTGTGACATCAAACACTTTGCCATCTTTATCTGCAAGATCAATACCTTTGCTCAAGGTATAGGTGTTATTATAGTTTACAAGTGCTGCTTCTTTTTCTTTTTGGTCAGCATCTGCTTCATAGAACTTTTTCACGACAGAAACATTATCAGAATTCTGGACCGGCATTGCGACATTTTCAATTGGCTTTCCAACTTCAACGGCATCATCGCGCTGTTCTTGCCCTGTTTGATTTCCATCAGATAGTTGGTCTTTCACATCTTTTGATACAGCTTGATACCAAAGAACGGCTGTTAACACGACCGCTGCGCTGACCAAGTAAATAGCAGGGAATACCCAGCGCTTACGGAAAAATTGCTGAACTTTTGTGATTTTGGAAGTACGTTTCTTTTCTTCCTCTCTCATTTTTCATCACCTCAGCAACATTCTGAACACTTTTCAAAAAATATATACACACGAAATCATTTTTCTTTTTATTTTGCGCAATCGCATCAATAATATGTATGATAAATGAAAAGAAGATGGGGGACTTAATTGTGAAAACTTTCAACCGTATAGCAACAGAAGATGACCTCAAAGCCATCGTTGATATCTACAATTCAACCATTGCTTCAAGAGAAGTGACCGCTGATACAGAACCAGTTTCTGTCGAGGACCGCCGGCAATGGTTTTTGAATCATTCCAAGAAAAGGCCTCTCTATGTGAAAACAGATGAGGATGGAAATATATACGGCTGGCTCAGCTTTGAAACGTTTTATGGAAGGCCTGCATACAACGGGACCGTTGAAATGAGTATCTATTTAAACCAAGACTATCGAGGAAAAGGCTTAGGATCACTTTTCTTGCAAGAAGCCATTGATTTAGCACCCTCATTAGGCATTCGAACGTTACTTGCCTTTATTTTCGGGCACAACGAAGCCAGCATTCGACTATTTAAAAAGCACGGCTTTGAGACATGGGGCCACCTGCCACGCATCGCAGAAATGGACGGCAGCAGATACGATTTAGATATCCTAGGAAAAGAATTATAAAACGAGCGTCTTCTTGAAAAAGAGACGCTTTTTTTATGACGCAAGTCACAGCTGTAAAAAGTGTAGTAAAGAGAGAAACAATATAATCAATCAACATTCACTCTTCCTAAAGCACAACTTACTCAAGTATGATAAAGAGTGAATACATAAAGGAGTGAACACCATTGCAACAAACTGAGAAAATCATTCAATCTCTTCATTCAATCGTAAAGTGGGGAAAGGTTGGTAGTATCTTTCTCTATATTTCAGGCGGTCTGGCTATTCTTATTGGTTTTTGGCTTGTTCTTCCTGCAGCCCTTGGCGTCTTCCTCATTATGATGGGCATTCATGTACAAAAATCTGTAAAAGCAGCTGAACACTTGATTCAGGCTCCAGATACTTCTTACGAAGAATTATTAGAACAGTACGCTAAGATGATGAAAATGCAAACATTGTTTGCCATTTCAAGTATTGCCGCAGTTATTCTTTCATTCATTGCCATCGTTTTGATACTTATACTAGGCGGGTTAGCCTTCCTCCAAGAAATTCCTTATGATGTCCAGCAGTATGAAGGTGATTACGAACAAGAACTCGGTGACTTTTATTAATGGAGAGGGGTATCAATAGTCATTAGATACCCCTTTTGTTTTTATCATTTGACTTGGATCATTCTCCTATGCTTGACATTCAGTCTTGATCATTTTAAAATACAAATCGTAACTATTACGAATTAAAGGAGGATCCTATTACTTATGCGCGTGAATATTACGTTGGCCTGTACTGAAACAGGTGACAGAAACTACATCACAACAAAAAATAAAAGAACGAATCCTGACCGATTGGAGTTAAAAAAATATTCTCCTCGATTAAAGAAATATACCCTTCATAGAGAAACAAAATAAATTTTTTAGATTACAAATCGTAATGATTACTTTTTAAGCGAGGCGGAAAACAAAATGATCGTTTTCAAAAGGACAAAAACAAATGAATAAGCGTATACCTGTTACAGTATTAAGCGGCTTTTTAGGAGCAGGAAAAACAACGATATTAAATCATGTTCTTCAAAACCGCAAAGGATTAAAAGTGGCTGTGATCGTCAATGACATGAGCGAAATTAATATTGATGCAGAACTAGTCAAACAAGGCGGCGAGCTTTCTCGATCAGATGAGAAACTCGTTGAATTATCTAACGGCTGTATTTGCTGCACTTTGAGAGAAGACTTGTTAATCGAAGTAGAACGCCTTTGTAAAGCGGGTAATATTGATTATATTGTCATTGAATCAACCGGAATTAGTGAACCAATTCCCGTCGCTCAAACGTTTTCTTATATTGATGAAGAAATGGGTATAGATTTGACCCGCTTTTGCCGTCTAGATACGATGGTCACAGTAGTAGATGCAAATCGTTTCTGGACTGATTTCCAGTCAGGAGAGAGTTTATTAGATCGTAAAGAAGCGGTTTCCGATGACGACGAGCGAGAAATTTCCGATTTACTCATTGATCAAATCGAATTTTGTGACGTGCTTATTATCAATAAATGTGATCTAATATCTCCCTCTGAATTAGATCGACTTGAGCATGTGCTGAACAAACTACAACCAGAAGCATCTATCATCAAAACCTCAAAAGGTATAGTACAGCCAGATGACATTTTGAATACTGGTTTATTCGACTTTGAAAAATCAAGTGCTTCTGCTGGGTGGATCAAAGAAATCAACGCAGGACATGGTCAGCATACACCGGAAACAGAGGAATACCAAATTTCATCTTTTGTTTACGAAAGAAGACTCCCTTTTCATACTGGCAGACTGAATGCTTGGTTAGATCAAATGCCTGAGCAGATCGTTCGTGCGAAAGGTTTTACTTGGCTTGCCACACATCATGATTTAACCATTTTAATTTCACAAGCTGGGAAATCTGTTGCGATTGAACCA
This sequence comes from Bacillus sp. Je.9.29.b, assembly GCF_051129925.1. Taxonomy (NCBI): domain Bacteria; kingdom Bacillati; phylum Bacillota; class Bacilli; order Caryophanales; family Bacillaceae; genus Bacillus; species Bacillus sp. Je.9.29.b. The sequence continues at coordinate 405,986 of NZ_JBCPSO010000003.1, read as the reverse complement.
ATTGCATACTGGATTGCTGCTTTGCCTGAACAAGAAAAAGCACGGATATTAAATCAGGAACCAGAGCTTCTAGATGAGTGGGACGCAGAGTTTGGTGATCGCCATACAAAACTTGTGTTTATCGGTGTAGATTTGCCTAAAGCAGAAATTATTCGTACTCTTGATCAATGCTTGCTCACACCTGAGGAATTTGATCAAGATTGGACTACATTTGAGGACCCCTTTCAATGGAAAATACAAAATTAGGCCAGGAGGGTTTTAATTGGCAAAGAAATCTAAGATTGCTAAAGAAAAAAAACGACAGCAGCTTGTATTGAAATATGCAGAATTAAGGAAAGAATTAAAAGAAAAAGGTGACTATGAAGCTTTACGAAAATTACCTAGAGACTCTTCCCCTACCCGCTTAAAAAACCGCTGTGAATTAACGGGCCGTCCCAGAGGTTATTTACGAAAATTCAAAATGTCTAGGATTGCTTTTCGTGAGCTTGCCTATAAGGGTCATATCCCTGGAGTGAAAAAATCGAGCTGGTAAAGAATGATTTGATCTTATCACAGCACTCGTAAAAGTAAAGCCGCACACAATGAGGGAAAATCTATTTTCCAATCTTATCTCAATCTTTTTGAGGTGCAAAATAGCAATTTAAAAACCAGCAGAGATTCTGCTGGTTTTTTATAGTGACTGAGTTCATAAGATAAAAAGACCTGTTTTCAAAAAAGGATTTTCAACCACGATTATGACATTTTCTCTTCTTTTCAAAAATACATGATCATGATACTTTATTGTCATTACCCACCGATGTATGACATCTCAACCTTTTTCTGATCTTTTTTCTGCTCTCTCTCGGCTGAATATTGGTCATGTCTATTCGACCATAATTCCTTTAACCTGTTCGTTAATTCTTCATTATCTTTTGTCGTACGAATCATCTGTTTCAGATCAAAACCCGATGATGCAAACAGACATGTAAATAATTCCCCCCGTGCAGACAGCCTTGCTCTGTTACATGTTCCACAAAAAGCATCTGAAACGGAAGAAATAATGCCTATCTCTCCTGAACCATCTTTGTAAAAAAATCGTTTGGCTACTTCACCTGTATATTGAGGAGGTTCTGGTTTGATAGGGTATGTTGAATCAATTAATTCAATTATTTCTTTCTTTGTCATGACATGTTCTAGATTCCATTTATTCGTATTACCGACATCCATAAATTCAATAAATCTGAGAACGTGTCCTTCTTTTTTGAAGTAAGCTGCCATTGGTAAGACATCCTGATCATTCACACCTTTTTGAACAACCATATTAATCTTGATAGCAAGTCCAGCCTTTTTTGCAGCCTCAATACCATCAAACACTTTTTGGATAGAAATATGCCTTCCGTTCATTTGCTTAAAACGGTCGGGATTTAATGAATCTAAACTAATGGTGACTCTATTAAGACCAGCTCTCTTCAACTGATCAGCATATAAAGGTAAAAGCGTTCCATTGGTTGTCATCGCAATGTCTTCAATCCCTGGAATTTTTGCGAGCTTTTCTATTAAGACAGGCAGATCCTTTCGCATTAAAGGTTCTCCGCCCGTGATGCGTATTTTTACCACACCTAGGTTCTTTACAAAAAGGGTAGCAAGTCGTTCAATCTCTTCGAAACTAAGCAGTTCTTCTTTTTTCAAGAAAGGATAATCCGGTCCAAAAATTTCAGCAGGCATACAGTACGTACATCTAAAGTTACAGCGATCAGTTACTGATATTCTTAAATCGCGCAATGGTCGATGTCTTTTATCTAAAATACTGACCATACTTTGCCTCCTATTCTGTAATACGCTGAGGATGAGTGTAAATGTTAAAGGATTTTCCTCTGACGAATCCAACTGTTGTAATATTTAGTTCTTCTGCCATTTTAAGCGCTAGCTCAGTAGGTGCTGATTTTGAAATGACGATAGACACTCCTAGTTTTGCTGCCTTCAATAGAACTTCTGACGATATCCGGCCGCTAAAAACAAGGATTTTATCTCTAAGTGGAATTCGCTGAAGTAAACAATATCCATAAATTTTATCTAAAGCATTATGTCTTCCTATATCAGTTCTAGTGATGAATAGCTTCTCTGTGTCACACAATCCAGCATTATGCACTCCACCAGTATGTTGAAATAATTGGCTTTCTTCTTGCAAACTCTTCATGAGATGCATACAGGTTTCAGCAGAAATACTGATTCGATCAATGGCTGTTTTTGCCGTCTTCACATCTTGAAGGAAATAAAAGTGTCTTCCTTTTCCGCAGCATGAACCAATCACTCGTTTTGTAAAATCTGATGAATCAAATCCACTTGAGTGAACTAAATCAACATAGGCAAAACCCATACTTTCATCTATTGTAAACCTTTTAATCTCATTTTCAAATCGAATGACCCCTTCTGAAGCCAAAAAGCCGATAACCAATTCTTTCAAGTGCTCTGGTGAACAAACAAGGGTCACAAATTCTTCTCCATTCACCATCACAGTTAAAGGATATTCTTCTACAATTTCATCAGTTTTGCAGGTAAACTGACCTTCACGGTATTGGTGTATGACTCGTTTCTTTTTAACAGAAGGATTCATTGTATGATCTTCCTTTCAATGCAAATTTAGTTATATGATCCAATCAAATTGTGATATTATTTTAAAAAGTCATAAAAATGTAACATATTTCTATCTTATCAAACTTCTTGATTGCTTTATATGGGGGGGAACAAAATGAACAAATCGAAAAATCGCTGGCTCATTGCAGCAAGTGCTGTAGGAATTCATTTATCTATTGGGTCTGTTTATGCTTGGAGTGTTTTTACGAATCCTTTACATGAAGCCTTTCAGTGGTCATTAACAGAAATAAGTCTCACCTTCAGTATTGCTATTTTATTTTTAGGTTTATCTGCTGCTTTTATGGGACATTTCGTTGAAAGGTATGGTCCAAGGGCATCGGGGCTCTTCTCAGCTATTTTCTTCGGCATCGGAATGACTGGGTCAGGATTCGCTGTCCACATGTCCTCACTGCCTCTCCTCTATTTATTTTATGGTGTACTCGCTGGAATTGGTTTAGGGGTAGGCTACATTGCACCTGTATCAACTCTAGTCAAATGGTTTCCGGATCGAAGAGGTCTTGCAACCGGATTAGCCATTATGGGGTTTGGGTTTGCTTCTCTTATTTGCAGCCCAATTATTCAATATCTCATTGAAAAAGTGAATATCGCAAATACTTTTTATATTCTTGGAATCTCCTATCTTATCATCATGGTGATCTCATCTCTTTATTTATCACCACCAACACCTGATGACGTCAAACAATTTGACGTATTTAAAACAAAGAAAAGAAAAATCCCTCAAGATTTATCACAGCTTACAGCAAATGAAGCGATCAAAACAAGACGTTTTTATTATTTGTGGCTTATGCTTTTTATTAATATCACATGCGGAATTGCTATTATTTCAGTAGCGTCACCTCTTGCTCAAGAAAGTGTTGGGTTCACTGCAGGTGCTGCAGCTACTCTTGTGGGCATTTTAGGTGCTTTTAATGGTTTAGGACGCATTGGCTGGGCATCGTTCTCAGATTATATAGGAAGACCGAATACGTATACGATTTTTTTCAGTATCCAGCTCATTGCTTTTCCTTTACTCCCCTATTTAAAAGAACCGCTCATCTTTTCAATCGTGATGGCGATCATTTATACGTGCTATGGAGGAGGATTTGCTTCAATTCCAGCCTATATTGGGGATTTGTTTGGTACAAAGCAGCTTGGTGCCATACATGGTTATATTTTGACTGCTTGGGCCGCTGCGGGATTAGCAGGACCACTATTTTCATCCTTCATCCGAGATATAACAGGTAATTACACACAAAGCCTTATGGTGTTCTCTGGCTTATTTTTCATTGCTTTTATCATATCACTTCTCATTCGAAAGGATATTCAGCAGCTAAGAGAAAAAAACCTATCTGCTGCTTCCTCTGTCTCAGCCCGATCTTAATTTGAATTTGACAGAATCACAATCTAAAGGTAATTTTTAGATATGAAAACGCTTTACAAAGTAATAGGAGGGTGATGATCTCATGGGGAAAACAAAACATAAGGGGCCTGTTAAACTCAATAAAAAACCCTCACCAAAGCTATGGGCCTCTTTTGTACCAATGGGGCTTGGCAAAGTGAAACCGAAACACATTCGAGATACGATGAAAGTGGCATGGGAGAACAAAGATAACCTTCCCTACGCGTACCGTATTTTAACGCAGGGTGTTTGTGACGGCTGTGCCCTTGGCGTCTCAGGATTGTATGATCAAACGCTCGCAGGACCTCATATATGCACCACAAGACTAAATGTGCTTCGTCTTAACACAATGCCAGCTATTGATCCAAAATGGTTTGAAGATATTCATCAGCTAAAGCAAATGGACAGCACCTCTCTTCGCAAGCTTGGGCGGATTCCTTATCCATTGATCCGAAAAAAAGGTGACAATGCCTTTACACGTATTTCTTGGGATGATGCACTAGATCAAATCGCAGCTAAAATCCAATCAATTGATAAACGGCAGCTTGCTTTCTATTTAACCGCCAGAGGAATTACAAATGAAGTTTATTATACGGCTGCAAAGGCTGCTCGATTTATAGGGACGAATCATATTGATAATGCTTCTCGCATTTGCCATTCACCAAGTAAAACCGCTCTTAAACGGTCCCTTGGCATCGGTGCTTCCAGCTGTAATTACAGTGATTGGATTGGAACGGATGTATTAATTTTTTGGGGATCTGTCGCAGCAAACAATCAGCCTGTTTCCACTAAATATATGTACGCTGCTAAAAAGAAGGGAACAAAAATTATCGTCATCAATCCGTATAAAGAGCCTGCTATGAAAAAGTATTGGGTTCCTTCTATTCCAGAGAGTGCTTTATTCGGTACAAAAATTGCAGATGATTTTTACCAAGTCAATATAGGCGGAGATATTGCGTTTATGAACGGCGTCATCAAGCATTGGTTTGACATGGAGCAGCATGCTCCCCATTCGGCTCTTGATCACGAATTTATTCAAAAACATACAACAGGCATACAGGATTTAAAGCAGCATGTCGCACAATTGAAGTGGGAGGACCTAGAAGCATCATCAGGTTTATCAAAAGAAAGAATGAAGGAATTTGCGACACTGCTTGCCAATGCTAATTCAGGCGTTTTTATTTGGAGTATGGGCCTTACTCAGCACCGCTTTGCAACTGATAATATATCACAGGTTGCCAACCTTGCCATGCTGCGCGGATTTATCGGCAGAAAACATTGTGGTGTCATGCCAATTCGGGGTCATAGCGGCGTCCAAGGTTCTGGTGAAATGGGTGCTGATCCATTCGTTTTGCCGGGTAGTGATTTTGATGAAGAGAATATTGAAAGAATCGAACGCATATGGGGGTTTGACATTCCTAAATGGCATGGTGACACCATTGGGCAATCCTTTGAGAAGATGGCTCTCCCAAAAGACCATCCACAAAAACTCAAAATGCTGTTTACGAGTGGCGGAAACTTTTTAGAAACGATGCCAAATCCGGAAGCGATCGAAAAAGCATTATCTGAACTTGAACTCCGTGTTCACCAAGATATCATTTTAAATACCTCTACGCTGGTAGACGCTGAAGAGGCGGTGATTGTGCTGCCTGCTATGACAAGGTATGAACAACCAGGCGGCGGCACATCAACCAGTACGGAACGCATGGTATATTTCAGTCCAGAAATTGAAGGACCTCGTATTGAGGAAGCCAGAGCGGAATGGGACATTTATGTTGATCTTGCGAAAAGAGTCCGGCCAGAAGATGCCGAGCTGATACATTTTGAAACAGCTGAAGACATTCGTCGTGAGATTGCGGTCGCCAACCGAAACTATGATGGCATCCAGCATTTACGTCACAAGGGAGACGTTTTTCAATGGGGAGGAGCATGGCTTTGTGAAGATGGCGTGTGTCCAACACCAGACGGCAAGGGACATCTTCTTCCTGCCCAGCTGCCTCAATATCGAAAAACCGAAGGACATTTCAATATCACGACAAGAAGAGGAAAGCAATTCAACTCGATGATCTACAGTGAAAAGGATGCCTTTAATGGTGGAAAACGTCATTCTATCCTAATGAATGAAGAAGATGCAAAAGAGCTTTACGTCCAAGAAGGTGATCCAGTTGTTCTCTTTAATCAATATGGATCCTATCAAGGAGTGGCCCAATTCGGAGAGTTGAGACGCGGCAATATCGCAGTTTATTGGCCGGAAGGGAACGTTTTAATTCCTAAAGGTGTGTATGAGAGCTACTCACAGATTCCCGAGTATAATACGGCTGCCATATTAGAAAAAGCCGAAACCTTCCATGCAAGAAAGGACCAGCATTACGTGGAGAAACGAATTGATGAATTAGAAACGACTTTGAATTAATCGTCAACTTAAAAACAGCTGGGGCTGTTTCCCCAGCTGCTATTCACTCTCTACCGACCAAAAGCGCTCGCTTCCTGTTGAAGAATACGGTTCAATTCTTCGGCATTTGCAGCCGGTTGATATTGTCCTCCACCCGCTTTTGCAACAGATTTAAGACTTTTTGCTTCCTTTTCATTCACATCGAAGCCAATGATATTGACGATTGTATCAATTCCGTCTTCATGTAATTCCTTTGCTGCTTGTGAAGGGCTTCCACCACAAGTTTCTTCACCATCACTGACAACATACACAATATTTTTCCCTTCAGCCTGGTGATCTTCAAAATCTTGTTTTGTATCTGTTAATGCTTTTGCAAGCGGTGTCCAGCCAGTTGGCTTATACACATTCAGTGCTTGCTGAAATGTTGATGGCTCATATGATCCAAATCCGTAAACGGCTTCAGAACTTGAACAAGAAACAGCTTTCCCTGCATTCTTATTGGTTCCTTCATGACCAAACACACGAAGCAGAACTTGTGTATCTTCTGATAAAATGCTCGCGAAGCTTTGAATAGACCTTTTGGCGATATCGATTTTCTTTTCACCTTCAACTGATTGTGCCATGCTCCCGCTTAAATCGAGTAATATCACCACATGCGCAGGCGGCTCCTGTTTTGTTGCAGCATGAGCTGGTGAAGAAAGAAGCAGGACAAGACTAGCCAAAATGGTTAATACGATGTTTTTTTTCATCAATAAAAACCTCCCTTTTTTACTTTTGTACAGAAAAAGAGAAACGAAAGCATGAATCAATCGTTTCCCTTTTGTTCAGCAAGTTATTCATGTAGTTTTAATGATTCTGCTGAAAAGATAGAACCCATTTCTTTACCAGTGCTTGCTTGGTAGTAATGGCCTTTACCAGCTTTGGCTACTTGCTTCAATTGACCTTCATAGCCATCGTTAAAGTCTAATCCGATCACATTTACAACAGTTGATCCTTTTGAGTTATGCAATTCTTTTGCTACTTTTACTGGATCTCCGCCACAAGTTTCCTCACCATCAGTGATTAAGTACACAATATGCTTTGTTCCTGCAGTAAGCTGCTCATCCGCTTGCTTTGCATTTTCAAGTGCACGTGCAATCGGTGTCCAGCCAGTTGGCCCAAGTCCGTTTAAAGAGTTTTCGAAGCTGTCCTTTTCATAAGGCTGTACGCCGTAAACACCTCTAATGACTTCACATGATTGAGCTTTACCTGAATTTTTGTTGTTTCCTTCAGAACCAAACAAGCTCATACGAATTTTAGCGTCTTTTGGAAGTGACTGAGCAAATTTAAATACCTCTTGTTTAGCGAGATCAAATTTGCGCTCTCCCTCTACTTTTCTTGCCATGCTTCCGCTTGCATCAAGTAAGATTGTCACTCTTACATCTTTGTTATGTTTTTTGACTGTAGATGCTTCTGCAAATACTGGTGAAGAGATTGACATAGATAATGTCAATACAGTTAAGGTTACGAGTGTGATTACTTTTTTCAACATACTTTTCCTTCCTCCTTATGTATTTGATTGAAACATCTTAATCGTAAATTATTCTGTCTTGGAATGGTATAGGACTCGGTCCCTTTTTCTTTTTCATCAAAATCACTAAAATTCTGTCAGATGTCTAGATATTTTCACCTAACACACCCATTATTCTCTCGTTTTCTCTGTCTTTCGAGGGACTTTGTATCGGCCATCGGTTCTTGTCAGGACATAAATGTTTTAGATTTCCTGATCTGCGTCTTAAGTCGCGATTTGACACATTCTGTTCAAATCTCTTTGAACACACAAAAAAAATGCCTCATTTCTGAGGCACCTTTGCTTTATTTTTTAGCCATATACGTGTTGAGAAAACGATCGGCTGATTCGATTTGAATTCCTTTATAATAATGCTTCACGATGGCATCTACTTTTTTGCCTGCCTGCGCCATATAATGCGCACCATATTGACTCATGCCTACACCATGACCATATCCTTTTGTTGTAATGACAATCTGCTGGCCCTGGCGTTCCCATGTGAAGTCCGCTGAATGAAGGCCTAGTGATTCTCGAATGTCTCGGCCTGACATTGTTTTACCGTTGATCACGGCTTTCGCTACCTGGTTTCCTGGTGTCCGTTCTACAATCTGTCCGACCTGAGCCTGCTGAGTGAGCGTCACACCTAATTTTTGCTGAAATTCACTGACCGAGATGGTTTTCTTATTTTGAAATTTTGGCGATTTTTCGTCCCATTTACTTGAGACACTTTTCAAATAAGGGATTTCGTTTTTCCAATAGGCTTCGGCATTTTCCGTTTTTCCGTTACTTGTTGAAAAGAATGAAGCATCAATTGGTTTCTCGTCATAAGTCAGCACTTTTCCTTGTGTGCTGGCGACAGCTTCCGTGACCTTTTTTAATTTCCAATTGTACGCTTTCCCCCAAATTTTCTTGAGTTCCTGTTTGTTTTTGTAAACTTGGAACATTTGGGTATCATCTACAAGAGAGCCCTTAGGTGATTTGACAGTCTTATCACTGATCATTTGCCTGACGATATACGTTCTTGCTGCGAGCGCCTGTGCCTTGAGTGCTTCCATTTCAAAATCAGTTGGCATTTCAGATGCTACGACACCGATCACATACTCTTCTAAGGGGATGTTTTCTACCTGCTGATGAGCTGAGCGATAGACGGGGATAGCGACGGGTGATTGCTTCAATTTGACTGAACCCTTCACTTCTTTTTTAACTGATGGTTCTGCTGCTACGTGCTGGCTGGCCGCCGGTTTCCCTTGGAACGTCGGCAACACAAGTAATGTTGGAATCATTAAAATGATGATGCATATTCCTGCGATTGTCCATATCATTGGTTTCATATTTGGCTGCCCCCATTTGTCATTGAATCTCTTTTATCCTATGGGCAGGGACAAGCTAATATGACAGCTTCTTTCATTTAGTGGACAAGTCTTTTATGGAGGTATGAGGCTCTTCTTCGAATGGATTTTACTGTTCGTCTGTATGAATAAAATTTAAGATGACTGGATACACTAATGATAAGCTTCGTGAAATGAAGCATTCTATGATTCTAAAAAAAATCAGCATGCCCAAAGGACACACTGATTTCTTTCATGATTAAGCGTTCAGATCTGATACAACTTGTTCTTGTGTCACATCTGCTGATTCATCGTTTACTCTTTCAATATCTGCACCGATTGCTGCAAGCTTTTGGTGGAAGTTCACATAACCACGGTCAATATGCTTCAACTCAGTGACACGTGTATGACCTTCTGCCACTAATCCAGCAAGTACAAGTGCTGCTCCTGCTCTTAAATCAGTCGCTGCCACTTCAGCACCTTGAAGTTGAACCGGCCCATTGATAATGACAGAGCGACCCTCAATTTTAATATCGCCATTCATGCGGCGGAATTCTTCAGCATGCATAAAGCGGTTTTCAAACACCGTTTCTGTGATCATGCTTGTTCCGTTCGCACGAAGCAATAGCGCCATCATCTGAGATTGCATATCCGTTGGGAACCCAGGATGCGGCATTGTTTTTAGATCGATTGGCTTGAGCTCAGATGGTCCAATGACTCTTAAACCTTCTTCTTCTTCAATGATCTGAATACCCATTTCTTCCATTTTTGCAACAAGTGATGTCATGTGCTCTGGCACTGCGCCTTTTACAAGAACATTTCCTTCTGTAATGGCTGCTGCCACCATGAAAGTACCTGCTTCAATTCTGTCAGGGATGATGTTGTGTTTTGCACCGTGAAGTGTTTCCACACCTTCGATTTTGATTGTACCAGTACCAGCACCGCGAACCTTACCGCCCATGGCATTGATGTAGTTTGCTAAATCAACAATTTCAGGTTCTTTTGCTACGTTTTCTAAGATCGTTGTTCCTTCAGCTAATGCTGCTGCCATGATGATGTTTTCAGTTGCCCCTACACTTGGGAAATCCAAATAGATTTTTGCACCTTTTAAACGGCCTTTTACTTCAGCCTCGATGAAACCATTACCTACTTGAATTTTAGCTCCCATTGCTTCAAAGCCTTTTAAATGCTGATCAATTGGTCTTGAACCAATCGCACAGCCTCCAGGTAATGCAACTCTTGCATGACCTGTTCTTGCTAAAAGTGGTCCCATGACAAGCACGGATGCTCGCATTTTACGGACATACTCAAACGGAGCCTCAGTTTCTAGTGCATGAGATGCATCAACTGATACTTCGTTATTTTCAAAATGTACTTCTGCTCCTAAATGACGTAACACTTCATTGATTGTATATACATCGGAGAGCGTAGGTACATCACAAATTACGCTTTTTTCTGTACTTGCTAACAAAGATGCAGCGATAACTGGTAAAACGGCATTTTTTGCGCCTTCTACTTTAACTGTGCCGTTTAACTTTTGACCGCCGCGGACGATGATTTTTTCCAAGGTCTTCCCCTCCGCGTCCCAATTTCTCTATATTAATATTCAGTCGTTACGATTGGTGTGCCAACCGTAATCGTATGATTTTCGTTCATTTCCGAACTTCTGATGGCAATTTGAACATTCATTTTATCATTTGAAGTCATAATGAACTGTTCCCACTTATCTGTGTAAGCGGAAAGCGACACAAAATTAGACTCAACGAGATACTCAACTGGTTTTGCTTGAAATTCATTTGCTAACGTTTCAGCTTTTTTTTGCAAAACAACATCCATCATACCATTTACATGACCATCGAGACAAGTAAAAATTACAATTTTCTCTTGTAATATGCTTTTTGCATGACGTACGAACTGATCATATGTATGCTCCCAGGTATTCAGTGGGCGAGCACCTTTTTGCTCATATAATAAATACGACTTTTGATTGGATTTTGTGTCGGTCTTCACGAGTAAAATTTTCGATTCTGTATCATTTTTTTCATCTTTGTAAATTCCTGTGACTTTGGTGACATGTTGCTCTTTTTTTTCGGTCCACTCATACTGTCGTAGTTCGTCTTTCAAACGTTTCACTTTTTTTGAAAATTGTTCGGATGAAATAACTACATTTGTCTTGGCATGGAGGGTCCACCCATCGACTTCAATTTGCTGGTTTTTCAGACCTTCTGCTATTTGAGCGAGCGGGGAAGATTCTTCCGCACGAACACCTTGAATCATCAGAACAAAAAAAAGAATAAACGCAAATAATGGCCAACCTTTCAAATACTTTCTCACTTGTCATTCCCCCTTGCTACAAGTGTTGCCGCAAGGAGGTCAATGCATACGTGGAAAAGTCAACAAAAGGACAACCTTTTGACCCTTCCTTTTACGTTCCCGCAGAAGGTCATGACCAAACCTTTTATGTTAGAACATATAAGGAATTTGTCTGGAGAAATTTAAGTAATCAAGGAAGAAATTGCTGACCGCAGATGCGATAGCAATGGTAATGAGCATCATCAGCAGCCTTGCTTGAACGATTTTCCCTTTTTTAATGAGTGGATCAATATTTACAGCAAGCAGTGCCCACCATGTAACCGCGATAAAAAATAGGTGGATCACAATGCCCACGATTGCTTGTTGTCCTACGTCTTCCATACAATTGAATCCTCCTTTTATTTATTTCTGTAAAGGAAAACTCCCTTTCATTATATCCTCGAAAATCGGAAAGATGAATCATTTGGAAAAAAGAGCTACATTTAGTGTGAATCCCCTCTTATCCTGATGCCAAGGAGATGATATACTGCGTGTGGAAGGAGCTGAACACATTGAAAGATTCTTTTCCTGACTTTGTTGATTTGTACGGAGAATTGGTTCCCTCATTTGATTATGAATGGGAGGCCATTGCTTTCTACTTTGATTATAGACAGACACAGCTAGAAGAATTAGCACAATTGTGTCATTTTCATAACATTTCTTTGGATTACTCTGAGGAAAGCCTGTATCAGTTAGAATCACTATACTTTGAGGCATTAACCAAGCAGCTGTTCGCTGAGTGGAAAATGCCAATAGATACATTAGAAGCGATGATGAGTGTGTATTTAGGAGAGGTTGTCATCCGTCATCATTCAGATGCTGACTGGGTGGTGCGGCCTTATATGGATTCTCCGCATCAATATACGCTTGGTTTGCGCCGTCACAATAAAACGTGGCATAGTATGCAGTTTTGCGAGCACTTATATCTTGAAAAACAGGATTCGCACCCTTATGTGTCCATGTATCAATCTCTCATGTCATTCTAAAAAAAACCTTCTTATCATTGTGATAAGAAGGTTTTTCTGTTTTATTTCCCTGCTACATTTAAACGGTTTAACGCCCGTTTTAATGCGAGTTCCGCCCGGCGTACATCACTTTCATTCGGGTGGTTCAAATGCTCTTCAGCACGCTGCTTCGCTGATTTAGCACGATCGACATCAACTTTATCTGATGTTTCAGCGGCCTGAGCCAGAATGGTTACTTGTTCAGGGCGGACTTCAACAAATCCGCCACTTACTGCAACCAATTCAGTTGATCCACTATGTTTTAAGCGAACTGCACCGATTTTTAGCGGAGCAACCATTGGAACGTGGCCAGCTAAAATACCAAGCTCACCGCTTTCTGCTCTTACACTGACCATTTCCACATCCGCTTGATACACTGGGCCGTCGGGAGTAACGATATTGACTTGAACGGTCTTCATGCTTTTACCCTCCTAAGGACCAGATTAGGCCTCTACACCCATCTCTTTGGCTTTTTCAACCACTTCTTCAATGCGTCCAACTAAGCGGAATGCATCTTCTGGAAGGTGATCGTATTTACCAGATAAGATTTCCTTGAAGCCTTTAACAGTTTCTTTCAATGGCACATAAGAACCCTTTTGGCCAGTGAACTGCTCTGCTACGTGGAAGTTTTGAGATAGGAAGAATTGAACACGACGCGCTCTGTGTACCACAAGCTTATCGTCCTCAGATAATTCATCCATACCTAAAATGGCAATAATATCTTGCAGCTCTTTATAACGCTGCAATGTTTGCTGCACTTCACGCGCAATCGCATAATGCTCTTCGCCAACGATCTCAGGTGCAAGTGCACGAGATGTTGAAGCAAGAGGATCAACCGCTGGGTAAATACCCATTTCAGTCAGCTTACGCTCAAGGTTTGTCGTTGCATCAAGGTGAGCGAACGTAGTTGCTGGAGCTGGATCTGTATAGTCATCCGCAGGTACATAGATCGCTTGAATCGATGTAACCGATCCTACGTTTGTAGACGTGATACGCTCTTGCAGCTGACCCATTTCTGTTGCAAGTGTCGGCTGATAACCTACCGCTGAAGGCATACGTCCAAGAAGGGCTGATACTTCAGAACCTGCTTGTGTAAAGCGATAGATATTATCGATGAAGAACAATACGTCTTGACCTTGTTCATCACGGAAATGCTCTGCCATTGTCAAACCAGTTAGGGCAACACGCATACGTGCACCTGGTGGCTCGTTCATTTGACCGAAGACCATGGCTGTTTTCTCGATAACGCCAGAATCTTTCATTTCGTAGTAAAGGTCGTTTCCTTCACGTGTACGCTCTCCAACACCAGCGAATACAGAAATACCGCCGTGTTCTTGTGCGATGTTGTTGATCAATTCTTGAATCAGAACGGTTTTACCTACACCAGCTCCACCGAATAGACCGATCTTTCCACCTTTGATGTAAGGAGCAAGCAGGTCAACAACTTTGATACCTGTTTCAAGAATTTCAACTTCTGTAGAAAGTTGATCAAAAGAAGGCGCTTGTCTGTGGATTGGATCTCTTTGAGCTTCCACACCAAGGGGCTCATCTAAGTCAATGTTATCTCCCAGTACGTTGAATACACGTCCAAGTGTTACGTTACCAACTGGTACTGAAATTGGTTTTCCAAGGTCTACAGCTTCCATACCGCGCTTCACACCGTCTGTTGATGCCATTGCGATGGTTCTCACTGTATCGTCACCTAAATGTAGTGCTACTTCTAAAGTTAAGTCGATATCAACTTCACTTTCGCTTTCCGCTTTATGCGAAACTTTGATCGCATTATAAATCTCAGGCAAGTGACCGTCTTCAAAACGAACGTCTACGACTGGTCCCATGATCTGACTGATGCGTCCTGTTTTCATTGCATTCCCTCCTGACAATTATTTCTATTCTAAGGCAGCTGCTCCGCCGACAATTTCTGTAATCTCTTGTGTAATCGCTGCTTGACGAGCACGGTTGTAAGAGAGTGTCAGGCTGTCGATCAATTCTTTTGCGTTGTCTGTTGCACTCTTCATTGCTGTCATTCTTGCAGCATGTTCACTTGCTTTGCTGTCAAGAAGCGCACCGAAAATCAAACTCTCTGCATATTGAGGAAGGAGAACTTCAAGAATTTCTTCTTCAGAAGGCTCAAACTCATAAGATGCGGAACGTTTATTTGGTGTCGCTGCGGCCGAAAGGTCCGTTAGCGGCAATAATTTCTTCTCTGTTACTTCTTGTGAAATCGCACTGACAAAGTGGTTGTAGAACATGTAAAGTTCGTCAAACGCTTCATCAGAGAACATTTGAACTGTACTGCTTGCTAATTCTTTAATATCAGCAAACGCTACTTCGTCTCCAAGCCCTGTTACTTCAGAAATAACTGGAATACCACGCTTTTTGAAGAAGTCGCGTCCGATTTTACCAATGACAATCACCGCATATTCATCAGCGGATTGATGACGAGATTGAATGGTTTGGTAAGCGGCACGCAAAATCGAGCTGTTAAAAGGTCCTGCAAGCCCTCGATCAGATGTAATGACGAGATACCCTGTTTTCTTGACAGGTCTTGAAAGAAGCATTGGGTGCTTAGCACTTGTTCCAGTTGCGATTGCAGCAACCACTTCCTGGATTTTCTCCATGTAAGGAACAAAAGACTTCGCATTGTTTTCAGCACGATTCAGTTTCGCAGCTGATACCATTTGCATCGCTTTTGTGATCTGACTCGATTTTTTCGTTGACGTGATCCTTGACTTTATATCGCGTAATGAGGCCAAAGATTTCACCACCTTTTTTCAGGAATCCGTGTTCATTTACGTGAAAAGAGAGAAAAAGAGAATCTTTTTCTCTCGGAAAGATTACTAATTAGTTGCTTGGTGCAAACGTACGTTTAAAGCCTTCGATTGCTGTCTTCCACTCTTCATCAGCAGGCATATTTCCTGTTTGAGAGATTGTGTCAAACAAGCCTTTATGGTTTTCTTCAATGTACAAGAATAACTCAGCTTCAAAACGTTTAACATCAGCAATGGCTACATCGTCTAAGTATCCTCTTGTTAGTGCGTAAAGAATCGCTACTTGTTTTTCAACTTTAAGCGGTTTGTTCAAGTCTTGTTTTAAGACTTCAACTGTTCTTGCACCACGGTTTAATTTCGCTTGAGTGGCTTGGTCTAGATCAGATCCAAACTGAGCGAATGCTTCAAGCTCACGATAAGAAGCAAGATCCAGACGAAGTGTACCTGCTACCTTTTTCATCGCTTTGATTTGTGCAGAACCACCTACACGGGATACAGACAATCCTGCGTTTACCGCTGGACGTACGCCTGAGAAGAAGAGGTCAGATTGTAAGAAAATCTGTCCATCTGTGATGGAAATAACGTTTGTTGGGATATATGCAGAGATATCGCCAGCCTGCGTTTCTACGAAAGGCAATGCTGTGATAGAACCGCCACCCTTTTCGTCACTAAGCTTCGCTGCACGTTCTAATAAACGAGAGTGAAGATAGAAAACATCACCAGGGAATGCCTCACGACCTGGAGGACGACGAAGCAATAATGAAAGCTCACGGTAAGCTGCCGCTTGTTTAGAAAGGTCATCATAGACAACAAGTACGTGCTTGCCGTTATACATGAATTCCTCACCCATCGTTACACCTGCATAAGGAGCAAGGTAAAGAAGTGGAGCTGGCTGTGATGCAGAAGCTGTGACAACGATTGTGTAGTCAAGCGCACCATGCTTACGAAGTGTTTCAACAACACCACGAACCGTTGATTCTTTTTGTCCGATGGCAACATAAATACAGATCATGTCTTGATCTTTTTGGTTTAGAATCGTATCGATTGCAACAGATGTTTTACCTGTTTGACGGTCACCAATGATCAATTCACGCTGTCCGCGGCCGATTGGAATCAAGGCATCAATTGCTTTAATTCCTGTTTGAAGCGGCTCATGTACAGATTTACGATCCATAACGCCAGGTGCTTCACTTTCGATTGGACGTGTTTTGCTTGTTAAGATTGGACCTAGTCCATCAACAGGCTGACCAAGCGGGTTCACAATACGTCCGATTAACTCTTCACCTACTGGAACCTCCATGATACGACCTGTACGTTTTACGTCGTCACCTTCGCGGATATCTTTGTAAGGTCCTAAAATAACGATACCTACGTTAGACTCCTCAAGGTTTTGAGCCATACCCATTACACCGTTAGAGAACTCAACCAGCTCTCCTGCCATAATGTTGTCAAGGCCATGTACACGCGCGATACCGTCCCCTACTTGAATGACTGTACCGACATCTTTTACTTCAATTTCTGATTGATAGTTTTGGATTTGCTGCTTTATCAGCGCGCTAATCTCTTCAGCTTTGATACTCACTAAGGTTTCACCCCTTCTAACGATTTTCGCCTGCAAGCTGACGTTCAATGCGGGAAAGCTTTCCGCTGACACTGCCGTCATAAATGCGGTTTCCGATACGGATTTTCACTCCGCCTATTAGATCCTTGTCAATCACATTTTCAACACGCAGTGATGTGACTCCGGCTTTTTTGGCAAATACTTCAGATAAAGATTGAATTTCAGCACCGCTCAGCGGTTTCACTGAATACACGACCGCATCGTCTATTTGTTTCGTGCGGTTTGCAAGTTTCACAAACTCAGACGTCATTTCAGAGAAAATATTCGTGCGTCCGCGGTCAATCAGTAAATACATAGTGTGCAATACATAAGTAGAAACACCTTTGAAAGCTTCAGCAATCAACTGTTTCTTTTTGTCTGCTGTAATCTTTGGATGAACAAGGAAGTCATTGAGTTCTTGATCAGCCTTTAGAACTTTTTTGATCTCATTCAGCTCTTTTTCAGTTTCGTCTACTGCCGAAGAAGCAAGAACGATGTCAAAAAGAGCAGAAGCGTAACGCTTAGAGACAATAGTTACGCTCATCGGCTTTCGCCTGCCTCTTTAAGGTACTCTTGAATCAATTTCTCTTGTGCCTGCTCATCAAGTTCTTTTTCAATCACTTTAGATGCAATCAGCACAGATAGTGATGCAACCTGCTCACGCAGTGCAGCCACAGCTTGTTCTTTTTCTTTCACGATTTCAGTTCTAGCAGACTCTTTCAAGCGCTCTGATTCTTGACGTGCTGCTTGAATGATCTCTTCTTTTTGTTTCTCACCAATCTTTTTCGCATTTTCGATGAGTGTATGTGATTCTTCGCGTGCTTCTTTCAATAAGACACGTTGTTCTTCAAGAAGCTTTTCAGCTTGAACGTGCTTTTGTTCAGCACTTGAGATTTCATTTCCTATATAATCTTCACGCTGCTTCATAATACCTAATAAAGGTTTAAGCGCAAACTTCTTTAAAAGTGCAAGCAAGATGAGCATAGCGATAAGCTGGAATAACATATCACCGGCGTTGAAGCTTAAGCCCCCTGCTCCTAAAACCACTGGTAACTGAGACATTTAGTACGGCAACTCCCTTCTTTAAATAATATGTTAAGAAACAAAACATAAAGGAATGGCGAAGTTTCGAACTAATCTGATCTTCGCCATTAAAATTCATATTAGAACGCTTCTCACATATTAACCAAAGAATGCCAAGAATGCGATAACGACAGCGATAATTGGAAGTGCCTCAACTAAAGCGACCCCGATGAACATAAGTGTTCTTAGTTCTCTACCAGCTTCTGGCTGACGAGCGATTCCTTCAACTGTTTTAGATACGATTAGACCGTTACCAATACCTGCTCCTAGTGCTCCTAAACCGATTGCAATTGCTGCTGCTATTAAATTCATTAAAAAGCTCCTCCTTTAAAATAACGTCCTTTTTGGACTCTCAATTTTTTAGTGTTCGTCGCTGACTTTATGGGAAATGTACACCATTGTCAGCATGGTGAAGATAAATGCCTGGATTGTTCCGACAAACAAACTGAATGCCTGCCATACAATCATCGGCACGATGGCACCTAATGTACCAACGATACCAAGCGCAATGTTTTGCGAGTAGAAATTGGTCGCAAGTCCTGCAAGTAACCCAAGAAGAATCTCTCCAGCGAAAATATTTCCGTAAAGACGCAAACCAAGTGTTAACGTGTTTGCAAATTCTTCAATAAGTTTCAATGGTACTAAAAGCGGAATTGGTCTAAAGTAGTCTTTCGTATATTCCTTGACTCCTTTTGCCTTGACACCGTAGAAGTGTGTAAGTCCCATGACCATAATTGCTAGTGTCATTGTGATTGCAGGATCAGCAGTTGGTGATTTCCACCACAAGTTGTGATCGACCGTAATCGAGAATGGCAGTCCAAGCATGTTTGAAACAAATATGTACATGAGTAATGTAACGCCAAGCGCTAGAAATGGGGCTCCTGTTTTCATGTCCATCGAACTACCTATGATATTTCGAACAAAATCAACGATCCATTCCATGAAGTTCTGCGCCTTAGTCGGACGAATAGACAGAACACGAGTAGTCAGCACCGCTATGAGAAGAACGATGATACTAGCAATCGTAATCATGAGAACATTGGATAAGTTGAACGTTAACCCTAAAAATTCTGTAGTTTTTGAACTGTGACCCAAAGAGTATTCACCTCTCTTCCATAGTAGAACGTTTAAGTTGAATGAAGGAATCTATCATAATGACAGGATATATTGTCATTAATCCTATAACAACACCTGCCAGATGAACTTCATTAGGGTAACGCCAAGCAATCGCTACTGCGAGAATCGCGTTGGCCCACCTGGCTGTACTTCCCATTGAACGAATGGATTTTCCTTTTTTAACCGCTCGATCAAAAGCGTGCATTCTCCGTATAAGTAGGAATAAATTAAAGAAAGCAAAAATTGTGCCGATAATGAAACCAAGAAACAGTGGTTTAAAACCAGGCATGGCATAGCCAAACACAAAAAT
Organism: Bacillus sp. Je.9.29.b; assembly: GCF_051129925.1. Taxonomy (NCBI): domain Bacteria; kingdom Bacillati; phylum Bacillota; class Bacilli; order Caryophanales; family Bacillaceae; genus Bacillus; species Bacillus sp. Je.9.29.b. The sequence continues at coordinate 386,469 of NZ_JBCPSO010000003.1, read as the reverse complement.
TGCCAATAGATAGAACATGTATTTACTCTGTCTGCGGAAAATCGCGTTTGGATCGTTCATTCATCTGACTCCCGATGAAAAGTATTGTAAAAAAGGTGATAAATGGTGATGAAAACTGCGTAGAAGACGCTGATGATAAGCCGTCCTATTCGAAAAAAATCAATCACCCATCGGTCTAATTGCACAATCAGACTTGAAATCTTTAGATCTATGGGATGCTGCTTCATTCGTTGATACAAACCCTGATTATTAAAGGGTTCACAATGAGGATTAGTAGAGTGCTATAGGCTATGAAAACCTTACCATAATACCCTCGTTTAGCATACAATAGCGTCTATGATGTGTCAATCGGTTGAAAGTTAAAAAACTTTTCTATAGTGATAGAGCACACAAAATGTTCACAATTTCATCAAACTTTAGGAGAGATGTGACAATCATTGAAAAAAACAGTCAATGTTCAGTATACATTGATTTTTCTAAGAACGGTATCAACCGTTTGTCATATATTTCAAAAAGCCCACATGCGCGTTTGCATGTGGGCTTTTATTAAGAATTTCTTATTTCGTTCCGTACATACGGTCACCAGCATCACCAAGACCTGGGATGATGTAACCTTTTTCGTTTAGTTTCTCATCTAATGCTGCAATGTAGATATCAACATCTGGATGATGCTTTTGCATTTCTTCTACACCTTCAGGGGCAGCAATCAGACACATAAAGCGAATGTTTTTCGCACCGCGTTTTTTCAAGCTGTTTAACGCTTCGACTGCTGAACCGCCAGTTGCAAGCATTGGGTCTACTACGATAAATTCACGTTCTTCCACATCTGATGGAAGCTTCACATAATATTCAACAGGCTTTAATGTTTTCGGATCGCGGTATAAACCGACATGTCCCACTTTAGCAGCTGGAATGAGTTTCAAAATCCCGTCTACCATTCCAAGACCTGCTCTTAAAATTGGCACAACCCCGAGTTTCTTCCCTGAGATCACGTTTGATTTCGCTACTTGTACAGGTGTTTCTACATCTACCTCTTCAAGCGGTAAGTCTCTTGTGATTTCAAATGCCATTAATGTTGCGACTTCATCCACTAGCTCTCTAAATTCTTTAGTTCCTGTATGAACGTCACGAATATATGTAAGTTTGTGCTGAATAAGCGGGTGATCAAATACATAAACCTTTGCCATTGCTTGCTACAACTCCTTTTCTGTCATCTTCCGGTGAACTTTGCACACTTCCTACAATTCTACATAAAAAGACATCATCTTTCAATATGATTCGCAAATCCTACAAAAAAAACCCACATGCCAAAAATAGGCAAATGGGTCTGTTTTTTAATAATCTAATTCGTTATATAGAGGGAAACGGGCCGTAAGATCAGATACACGCTTTTTCGCCTCTTCTAATTTCGCTTCATCTTCATGATGTTTTAGCGCAAGTGCAATAATGGAACCGACTTCTTTCATCGCTTCTTGATCAAAACCGCGGCTTGTTACTGCTGCTGTACCTACACGTACACCGCTTGTGACAAATGGTTTCTCTGGATCATAAGGAATTGCATTTTTGTTCACTGTAATACCGATTTCATCAAGAACGTTTTCTGCAATTTTTCCTGTGATGCCAAGAGAACGCAAGTCGATGAGAACAAGATGGTTATCTGTTCCGCCAGATACAAGCTGAATATCTTCAGATAAAAGTGTTTCAGCTAGTTGTTTTGCATTATCAATGACGTTTTGTGCATATGTTTTGAAATCTCCGTTCAATACTTCACCGAAAGAAACAGCTTTTGCAGAGATGACATGCATCAGTGGTCCACCTTGAATACCAGGGAAGATCGATTTGTCGATCTTTTTACCAAACTCTTCACGGCATAGGATCATTCCGCCGCGAGGTCCGCGTAATGTTTTGTGAGTTGTTGTTGTCACAAAATCTGCGTAAGGAACTGGATTTGGATGAAGACCTGCTGCAACAAGACCAGCAATGTGAGCCATGTCGACCATAAAGTAAGCACCGACTTCATCAGCAATCTCACGGAACTTTTTGAAATCAATTTGGCGTGGGTATGCACTTGCACCCGCAACGATGAGTTTCGGCTTATGTTCACGTGCTTTTTCAAGTACATCTTGATAGTCGATATGCTGAGTTTCTTTATCTACACCATATTCTACAAAGTTGTACTGTACACCACTAAAGTTTACAGGGCTTCCATGTGTTAAATGCCCGCCATGTGATAAGTTCATGCCCAGTACTGTATCGCCATGCTCAAGAATTGTAAAGTATACGGCCATGTTCGCTTGAGCACCTGAGTGAGGCTGTACGTTCACATACTCAGCGCCAAAAATTTCTTTTGCGCGGTCACGTGCGATATCTTCCACAACGTCTACATGTTCACAGCCGCCATAGTAGCGTTTACCAGGATAACCCTCAGCGTATTTGTTTGTTAATACAGAGCCCTGTGCTTCCATGACTGCTTCGCTTACGAAGTTTTCTGATGCAATTAATTCGATTTTGTCCTGCTGGCGTTTCCGCTCTAGTTGAATTGCTTTGAATACTTGTGCGTCTTGCTCAGGTAAATGTTTCATCAGCGAAATCCTCTCCAATCTATTTCCATTCGATGTTTTCACCATCTCATTGTACACGGTTTTTGAGTAAAATGTAAAAGTTTTTTTTGGAAAATCGACTTCTTTTTTATGAAAACCCGAATGTTCAAGTAGTAAAGCGTCTTCATCATTCAACATTATATTAGAAATATATCGAAGCTATGATCTTGTATAAACGGCTCGTTCTCCGCCAATCAGCTTCGGACGCGTTTTCGCAAAAGTCACATGTGCATTTCCTAATCGATGACGACTGAGGCGGACAGGTACAGCGACTCTCTTTAAGTGCATCCCAATTAACGTATCGCCGATATCAATTCCAGCATGTGCCTCAATGCATTCGACCAATACAGGATGTTCCATTTGCTGATACGCATGAGCCGCCATCGAACCACCCGCTTTACGGACAGGTACTGCACCTACGATCTCCAGGTTAAAACGGAAAGCCACTTCTTCTTCAACCACAAGGGCACGATTTAGATGTTCACAGCATTGAAAGGCGAGCTCAATGCCTGTCTCTCGTCTTAACTGATCCAATTCTTGATAGATCGAGGCAGCAATTTGCTCACTTCCTGCAGTACCAATATGCTCACCAGCCACTTCTGACGTACTGCAGCCAATGACTAAGATTTGCCCGGCACGCAATTCAACTGTTTGATGAAACTCTTTTAACATTTCAAGCCAATCTTGACCAATGTTCATGTTAAGCGCTCCTTATAGGTGCTTTTCTTCATAATCAGCTATTTTGCCAATCCGCACAGCATGGCGCCCTGCTGTAAACTCTGTCGTCAGCCAAATCTGCGCAATCTCACGTGCTAATCCTGGTCCAATCACTCGCTCTCCCATTGCAAGAACGTTCGTATCATTATGTTCTCTAGTTGCTTTCGCACTAAATGTATCATGAGCCAATGCACAGCGAATTCCTTTTACTTTATTTGCTGAGATGCTCATGCCGATGCCTGTCCCACAAATTAAAATGCCGCGGTCGACTTCTCCGTTTGCCACCATATTGGCTACAGGGAAAGCATAATCTGGGTAGTCTACAGAACCTGATCCGCATTCACAACCCATATCAATGTATTCAATCTTCAATTCATCCATCAGTTGTTTGATTTCTTCACGAATATTCGTTCCGCCGTGATCGGATGCAATGGCTACTTTCATCGGGCAATTCCTCCTAAGGGTGAGTTGATCTGTTATGTCTTACATTCATTCTTTATTTACAGTTATATTTTAACCTCTGCCTAGTGATTTGCAAACAATAGCAGAAAAACCGTTGAGGCAACGGTTTTACAGGTTATCTATTATGATGATCTTTTTTCAGCTTCTCAGCGAGCTGATACAGCAAGGCTTCTAGTTCATCTCGAGTTTCCTGATAAACAGAAAGACTTCCTCCAAACGGATCGGATACATCGCCTTCTGTTCCTGTCGCAAATTCCTTTAAAGTGAAGACCTTGCCTTTTGCATGCGCATATTGCTCTGCAATCAACTGTTTATGCTGCATCGTCATCGTGAAGACGTAATGAGCTTCGCGCAGAAGATCCTCTGTCAATTTTGATGATGAGTGATTCAGTGGAATGCTTTTCTCAAATAATGCTTCGATCGCTTGAGGAGAAGCTTTCCCTTCATCGGAGGCAAAAATGCCCGCTGATTTTACAGTGACCTCTAAACCTTTTTCATCTGCAATTGAAGCAAAAAGGGCTTGAGCCATTGGACTTCTGCATGTATTTCCCGTACAAACAAATAAGATTTTCATCTTTCGCCCTCCTTTTCTTCTATTATATAGCATTTCATTCTACATGTTATGTAAGGAGACTGGCTAGAGCGGAAATAATAATTTGATACCAAAGGCTAGTAAAATGATTCCACCAAGCGCGCCGCTATATGAACCAACCCATGACCGAACCTGTTTACCGAGTAATAATCCGAGCCATGTGAGGAGCATACTAAAAAAACCAAACAATAATATAGTCATCCACACCTGGGAACCGTAAATCCCGAGACTTAAACCAACGGAGAAGCTGTCTAGGCTTACACTTGTCGCAAAAAGAACGAGACCAGTCCCAACTGGTGCGATAAAGGGCTTATCCTCTTTGCGGATAGAAGCAACAATCATTTGCAGTCCCAGCACCAAAAGCAGCGCCCCGCCGATATAGGTGGCAAGAAGACCGAGCCATCCGGATAAGAGCTGACCTGTCAGTATGCCAAAAAGCGGCATAAACATATGAAATATCCCAATGACAAGTCCAATATAAATGATCTGGCGGAACCTCAGCTGAATCATCCCCATACCAAGTCCAACCGAAAAAGCATCCATCCCAAGTGCAAAAGCCATGATGCTGAGTGTCAGCAATTCGCCAGCTAGTTCGTTCATGTAAATCCCCCTTGGACACACATTCTCCTTTAACCTATGTTTGTCCAAGAAAGGTTAGAACTATTGGAACGAAGGGAGTGTACGCCCTCCTGCGGCTTTTTGCAGACGGTTCATAATGGCAGAACCAACTCCCTGCTCTGAAAAGGCTTCTGAAATAATCAAGTCTACATCCGTTTCATCAAATTGTCTCAGTACACGATAGAGGTTTGCAGCAACCGTTTCAGGTTTTTCTCTATATCCACAGCTGTACACAACATCTGCCGCAAACAGCGATTTCTTTTCTTCTGTTGTCAGCACTCCGACTTTTAGCCCTTCAGCTTTGTATTTCTGTATGTGACGCTGCATGTCTTCATCACTTCCATGAAAGATATACATCTTGGCTTCAGGTGCATAATGTGTGTATTTCATTCCCGGCGATACAGGCGCTTCGTCCTTTTTTGTCAGCCCTGGGTCCACACTCACCGTCCCCACGACCTCTTCTAATGCTTCTTTTGTAATTCCGCCTGGTCTTAAAATCACTGGGGTCTCACCGATACAGGATACAACCGTTGACTCAACGCCAATACCAGTTGAACCGCCATCTACAATCCCAGCGATTCTTCCTTCGAGATCACTCGCTACATGGTCTGCTTGTGTTGGTGAAGGTTTTCCCGAACGATTGGCACTTGGTGCAGCAATTGGCAGACCAGCTGCTCGGATGAGCTCAAGCGCAATGGGATGGTCAGGCATTCTCACACCTACTGTGGATAAACCTGCTGTAACCTGCTTTGATAAAGTGCCCGGCTTACACGGAAGAACGATAGTTAAGGCGCCCGGCCAAAAGGCATCCATCAGCGCCTCCGCTTTTTCGCTTTCTATTTGTGCAAATTCGTGAAGCTGCTGAACCTCCGCAATGTGAACAATCAACGGATTATCACTCGGACGCCCTTTCGCTTCATAAATTTTCATAACGGCTTCTGTCTCTTTCGCATTTGCCCCGAGTCCGTAAACGGTCTCTGTCGGGAAAGCAACCACTTCATTTTGCTGCAGCAGATCGGCCGCCTGTTTAATTTGTGGATAGTATGTGGATAAATCCTTTTCTAAATCCACAGACCACCTTTTTGTATTTAACATCATACAAACTCCTTTTAAAAAAGATAAAACTGTTGATATATCTCAATTATCCTTTTGAAAGTATAAAAGATGATGATAAATAAAACAAGCGTTGTCCACAATTTGTGGATAACGCTTGTTTTGTAGTGGATAAGTATGTGTATAAGTCCATCATTTTGTGATTAACTGCCTTTTTTGCAGGACCACAGCCTGTTCTTTCCCCAATGTCTCTTTTGCATGTGCAGAGCTCCATATGCTTTCTGGAATTTCCTTTAAAGGCGCAAAGCCCATTAATGCCAAAAAATCATGGGAAGAGGAATGGTTTGCGACGACATAAAAAGTATCCACACCCATTTTTTCACCGAGCGTTTGAACACTTTGGAACAAAGAGACAATGTGTCCCTGACCGAGCTTATCTGATATGACAAGAGACCGCAGCAATCCCTCTTGTTCATTGAGCTGTTCAAGACCTAAGCAGCCTGCCAGCTGACCATCCGCATCTTCCATCACTACAAATGCCGTTCGCTCCGCAAGCGTTACTCCTCCTTTTGCTTGTCCCTTTTCAAGAAAAGCATTGATCGCCGGGACATCTTGTTCTGTAGCTATTCTTAATTGATAATACATGCTTTCACCTCTTTTTGATCTCTTACTTCAACTCTATGAGGCAAAAACCGATTTATACCTTTTTTAAGAGAAAAGACTAGAGACCCATTCAAACAAAAAGAACTTCACTTCACCTGTCTCTTCTTCCTCTTCTTTCACCACTTCATTAACAGACTCTTTCGTTTGCTGCGCTGTCACTTGTTTATCATCATCCCCTTCTGGTGAGGCGATGGCTTCTCCGTTTGAAAAATCGATAAAGCAGAGCGGCGGAAATAACACACACCACCAGTTGGCTCCGTCTCCTTCTCCAAGCGTAATTAAAATGGCTTCATATTTCCCAGCAGGGTAGACGAAATTTCCATAGAGCTTTGTTGGAAATGAAGCTTTTTGAAAACTGACCGATACGGATTGATCTATGTGCTGTTCCTTCAATTTCGCTTTAGCAATACGATTGATTTCTGGCAGCTTTGATCGAATGACACGTCTTGCTTCTTCAATGGATGTGAGGTCTTTCACCCACTCCGTCATACTCGCATTGACCTCGTCACGAATACTTCTTTTCACATCCTGATCCGCTGAACGATCACTATTTGCTAAAATGCGTAATCGAATCGCTTCATCTGGTATGACAACAGGCTGATTTGCAGAAGCAGCCGCTGTCTCCTCTCTGCCAAGGTTTGCAAAAGCACCGCATAATAATAGAAACATATAAAGACAAATCATCGTTTTACTTTTCAACATTGTGTGTTCCCCCCACTTTTCTCTTCGCTACAAACATTGTGTCCAGGAAACACATTTCATAAACAGTCAACATGAATTTTTTAATAGATTATGAGTCAAAACAAAAAAGCCGCTCTCATTAAGAACGACTTTTGAGTGAGGATTGGTAGTCAGAAGGGTATAGTCTTCCATCCCAATCTCGGCTGATTTTTAAACCAGATTCTGTTTTGATGACAGTCATGGCTCCTTTTTTCTCGATTTCTTTTTTGACTTTTCCTTTTTGATCGATAAATTGGATCACCATTTCATAGTTAAATTCAATTCTGTCATCGCTTTCATCTGAAGGCGTAAACATAATTTTTTTCAGCTTTATTTGACAATCTTGATCCTTCGCCGCTTCTAATATGCTCGGGAACATGCTGTCTTGTGTATATTCTTGATATTCATGTTCGGTTAAATAAACCTTCAGCTTCTCTTTCATGTCAGATAGGTCATCCGTTCGATTCACTGTGTATTGTGCTTTTTTATAGCTTTCTCCAAATGCTGCTGCCTCTTTTTTAAAGCTCGGTTTACCACAAGCACTCACAATCAATAGTACACTGACGATGACCAACACCATCGCATACCTTTTGTTCACACCATTCGCTCCTTCAAAACAAATTTATGTAAAAAATCATGATCAGAATGTTCATTCTTCTATATATACGTTTCTCTTTTACCATAAGTTTCATCTTTACATAATAAAATAGTCCGGCTTTCTTCAGCCGGACTTTCCGTTTTGAATGTGTGCGCAAACAGCTCGATCTTTTCCGTTAATATCTTTGACGATGCAGACATCCGCTTTAGGAAATGCCTGCTCAAGAAGCGCTGTGACATCTTGACCTTGCGTATGTCCAATTTCAAAGACAACAACTGCCTGATCACTCAGCACGCTGGGAAGATCATGAACGAGACGCTGATAAAACCACAAGCCATCACGTCCGTCCGTCAGCGCATTCACCGGCTCATGCTTTGTCACAACCTCAGACAAACTGTCCATTTCTTCCGCCGCAATATAAGGTGGATTGGAAATAAATACGTCCACTTTGATGCCTTGAGCTATAACCGGTTCAAGTAAATCTCCATGTAAAAAATGAACGTCTGCACCGAGCGTTTGTTGATTTCGTTTTGCTACCGCAAGCGCTTCTTGTGAGATATCAGTCGCTGTGACAGATAGTGATTTTTTTTCAAGAGCCAGCGTAATCGCAATGGCCCCGCTTCCTGTGCCAACGTCAACTGCTTTGAGCGGCTGATCGGGCGGGAAAACGTCACCTACCAAATGGAGCGCCGCCAAAACAACTTCTTCCGTTTCAGGACGAGGGATGAGAACATGCTTGTTCACCTCGAAAGGACGTCCGTAAAAGAATTCAACACCCGTTAAATGCTGAACAGGAACACCCGCCCTGTGCTGCGTCACAAATTTGCTGAACAGTTGATCTTGCTCCTCAGGCAGCGCATCATGAAATCGTGCAAGAAGCTCACTTCTGCTCCAGCCGAGCACATGCATCAACAGGAGTTCTGCTGCATTTTGGTCTCTGCCAGCTTCCGTTAACAAAGAAGAAGCCCATTTAAGGGCTTCGAAGATTGTTCGCTCTTTATTTTGCATCTTGAAGCTTTCTTGCTTGGTCTTCCATAATTAGTGCATCAATGACCTCGTCAAGTTTTCCTTCTAAAATTTGATCAAGCTTTTGAATCGTCAATCCGATGCGGTGGTCTGTTACACGGTTTTGCGGGAAGTTGTACGTACGGATACGCTCTGAACGATCCCCTGTTCCAACCGCAGATTTACGTGTTTGATCATATTCAGCCTGTGCTTCACGCTGGAATTTATCATAAATTCTCGCACGCAGCACTTTCATGGCTTTTTCTTTGTTTTTAATTTGTGATTTCTCATCCTGACAGGACACAACAACACCTGTTGGAAGGTGAGTTAATCGAACAGCAGACATGGTCGTATTGACACTTTGTCCGCCAGGTCCGCTTGATGCAAATGTATCTACACGGATGTCTTTTTCATGGATATCAATTTCAACTTCCTCAGCCTCAGGTAATACAGCGACTGTCGCAGTAGATGTATGGATCCGTCCGCCTGATTCTGTTTCTGGAACACGCTGCACGCGGTGTGCACCATTTTCAAACTTTAGTTTGGAGTATGCGCCTTTCCCGCTGATCATAAAGATGATTTCTTTATAACCGCCTGTGCCAGTGACACTTGCTTCCATGACTTCCGTTTTCCAGCCTTGCATTTCAGCATAACGGCTGTACATACGGTAAAGATTTCCCGCAAAAAGAGCAGCCTCTTCTCCACCCGCTGCACCACGAACCTCCACAATAACGTTCTTATCGTCATTCGGATCTTTCGGGATCAGCAAGATTTTCAGCTCGTCTTCTAAACGTTCCGTTTCTTCCGTGAGCTCTGAAATTTCTTCTTTGACCATGTCGCGCATCTCGGCATCCAGCTTCTCTTCGAGCATTGCTTTCGCATCATTCAGCTGGTCGTATGCCGCACGATATTGTCTATATACCTCAACAGTTTCTTGAATATCGGATTGTTCTTTCGAATATTCACGAAGCTTCTTAGGGTCGTTCACCACTTCAGGGTCACTTAAATATTCATTTAGCTTTTCATAGCGTTCTTCAATTGATTTTAAACGGTCTAACATGGTCTTCACCTCTGTTTTGTGCGTAACAGTCTAATTATAGTATAGCGGGGTATGACAGTCAAAAAAATTTCCAAAACAATTGATTTCCTGCAATTTTTCGCTAGAAAACACGATCTTTGGCGATTGGTTACTTGTTTTGTCTAACGTGAAGGAACAGGAACTCCTTAAAGAGAATGGTACTTGTAATTGAAAAAAGGGAGGGCATTTGTTTTGAATACAAATGAGGTTGCAAAGGAAATTGGTGTTTCTTCAAAGACGATTCAGCGCTGGGTCAAACAGCTCAACATCCCTGTCGCCCGGAATGAACTTGGACATTATGAATTTCATGAAGATATTGTACAGCTGCTCAAAGAGGTCAAATACCAAATGAGTGAAGGTGTGATCCTCCAAGATATTCAACTGCCAATCCATAAGGAAACCGTTCGTCAATCAGCACCTGCTGCCGAAGCTGATGTCTCTATACAGCGGATTGAAGCATTAGAAAAACAAGTGAAAGCGCTCATTCAGCAGCAATTACATGTCACTGATGTAGAAGACCGCCTGCAAGAACTTGAACGGAAATTGGCTAAAAAAGCAGATGAAGGTGTATCGTATCAGCTGCTTCAGCACCGCAGAGAAATTGAAGACTTATCCACAAAATTTGACCGCCTCGCCGCATCCTTGAAACAACCGTCACAAGTAGAAGAAAAAGAGGAAATCGCAAACCCCGACATCAAAAAAAAGCGTGTACTCTTCCCTCTGTTTCATTCATTTCGCTAAGAAAGGCTGCCTCGTTTGGCAGCCTTTCTACTATATTATACGGTAAGTGCAATAATGATCGGTAATGTAATGAGTGACATGATGGCACTGATTACAAATGCGGATGCAGTTTCCGCCTCTTGTTTTTCAAATCGTGTTGCGATCATCGCTGCAACAGCTGAACCTGGGAAGGCAACAAGCAATACAGCTTTTGTAATTTCATCAGCCGAAAGACCCATAAGAACGGCAATGAAATACATAAGTAATGGTTGTACAGCTACTTTTAGCAATGCAATACTGAAGGCTGGCAAGCTTAATTTAATTTTGCGGATACCAACAGTGACACCGACTGCGAATAATGCCACACCTGATGTGACGCTGCCAATTTCCTCTAACATTTCATGTCCAATTGCAGGAAGTTTAAATCCTAAAAGAACAAGAATGATACTGGCTAACGGTGCAAGTGCAAGCGGCTCTGATAAACCGTGCAAAATCGCTTTTGTCGTCATTTTTAGGAAGCTTTCGCCGTCTTTTGTTTTTCCTTTTGTTTTTTCACCGACAGTTGATACAATAATTGCAATTGGATCAAGCAGTGCATTTACAACTATTCCGGTAATCGCAATCGGAATTGCAACCTCTTGAGCCCCAAATAAACTGCCCAAGACCGGAATCCCCATAAATGCAAAGGTCGGTTGTGCTGAGTTTAACGAGAAAACAGAAGAATCTGTTAAATCATATTTAAAAGCAAATTTCGTAACTAAAAGGATAATGATATAAAAACCAACGATTCCGAAAATCAATGCAACGAAAAATGGAATTTGACTATAGAATTTATCTTTTGGTGTTGACAGAATACTGGCGATAAAGTGCGCTGGTAAAGCATACTTTGTAACAAGTGTACTTACACCTTTTGCAGATTTAGCGTCATAGCTGCCGAAGTTCCCTGCGAACCAACCCAGCGCGATAACGAAAAAAATCGGTGCTAGGAGGATCAAAATATTTAAAAAGTCCATCTTACTCTTCCTCCTTAAATCCTTTACATGTTTCTTATTTATTGCGGCATTGCTTAGATTACCCGAAGCAATGCCGCGTTACACATTTTATTATGCTCTTACAATTTTTTTATATTCAGGAATCCACATTGCGTCTTTCACAGCTTGTTCGATGTTGTCAGGCGTTTTTCTTGCGACACCATCTTCAATTGCTGCTTTCGCTACTTCAACAGCTACATGAATTGACACTTCTTGCAATTTATCAATACTTGGAAGAAGACCAGCACCTGGTTTCTCATGATCAACCATTTCAGCAATTGCATTCGCAGAAGCAACGAACATGCCTTTTGTGATGATTTTTGATTCTGTTACGATTGAACCAAGACCAAGTCCAGGGAAAACGAACGCATTGTTTGATTGTCCGATTTCATGTTCAATTCCGTTATACTCAACGTTTTCGAACGGGCTTCCTGTTGCAACAAGCGCACGGCCGTCAGTCCATTTGAATAGATCCTCTGGCACTGCTTCAGCAAGCGGTGTTGGGTTAGACATTGGCATGATCACTGGACGCTCTGTATGAGCTGCCATTTCTTTAATGATTTCTTCAGTGAATGCGCCGCCTTGACCTGATGTACCAATAAGGATGGTAGGCTTCACCCTGCGAACAGTTTCAGCAAATGAGATTTGTCCTTTTTCATCGCGTGCCCAGCCTTCTACTTCATCAGAAGTACGCAGGTATGGTTTTTGGAAATCAAGCACTTCATCTTCAAATTGATCTGTTAGCAATCCTCTGTAGTCTAATGTCCAGAATGCATTGTTTGCTTCTTCTTCTGTTAGACCTTCAAGAACCATTGTGTCACGCATTTGATCTGCGATTCCGATACCAGCTGATCCAGCTCCGAAGATGACAACACGGTGATCTTTCAATTGAGTACCAGTTTTCTTGACAGCTGCAAGAACACCCGCTAAAGTAATGGCACCAGTACCTTGAATATCATCGTTGAACGTTAAGATGTTATCGTTGTATTTTTTCATGATGTTACGCGCATTTTTGTTTCCAAGGTCTTCCCAGTGAAGCAATGCTTTCGGGAAGAATTTAAGTGCTGCTTTCACATAAGCATCAATGAATTCTTCGTATTTTTCACCTTGTACACGTTTGTGATGGTTCCCAATGTATAATGGATCATTCAATAATTTTTCATTGTTTGTTCCAACATCTAATACAACTGGAATCACGCGGCTAGGATCAATACCTGCTGCAGCCGTGTAAACAGCTAATTTACCGATTGCGATGTTGATACCACCAACACCCCAGTCACCAATTCCAAGAATACTCTCAGAGTCAGTTGCAACGATGAGGTCAATATCTCCAGCAGTTGCGTGCAAGTTTTCAAATGCTTTCTCGATTCCGTCAATGTCGTCGATTGAAAGATAAACACCATGAGGCCTTCTGTATTCATGGCTGTATTCTTGAATCGCTTCACCAACAGTTGGTGTGTACACAACTGGAAGCATTTCACGAAGCTTTTCTGTTAGAAGCTTGTAGAACAATACTTCGTTACGGTTTTGCAAATCACTTAAGTATACGTTTTGACGAAGACGATCCGGCTGAGCTAGAAACTGCTTGTACGCTCTTTCCGCTTGCTGTTCTAAAGTTAGAACCGTTGGAGGAAGTAAGCCTTCTAGTCCAAGCTCTTGTCTTTCTTCTTCAGAGAAAGCAACGCCTTTGTTCAACGTTGGAATCGATAATACATCTTTACCTGTCAAAGTGGTTTCGAGGTACCCTTCTTTTGTTTTCTTCACGTTGTTCATCAAAAACTACCCTCTTTCTAAAATATAAATAAAGTGAACTATTAATCCAAAGAACGATTAAGGAGAAAAATCCTTAATCAAAAAAATTATGACAAGAAATCGAACTTTTCGTTTAAATGCTTTACACTACAGTTAGTCATTTTATGCCTGCTTATGACAAAACGCAAGCGTTGAAAATTAGATAATTTAATCGTAGTGTTATTTAATTTATTTAAGTACAAATGATGGGTGTTCAGCCAAAATTTCTAAAAACGAAACACAGCGGCATTTGCTATTTTTTTATTTGTCAAGTGTTGTACCAACATCAAGTCTTGGTACTTCATGGTGATGTCTGCATCGTGCTTCGTATGATTCCTGCGCACCTACTAAAATAATAGGATCATCATAGGATGCGGGTTTACCGTCGATCAAGCGTTGTGTTCTACTCGCTGGGGAGCCGCATACCGAACAAACTGCTTGAAGTTTTGTTACAAGCTCTGCACATGCCATTAAATGCGGAACAACACCAAATGGCTCTCCTCTGAAGTCTTGATCCAGGCCTGCAACAATGACTCGATAGCCTTGGTCAGCCAATTGAGTGACAATGTCAATGATTGTCTCATCAAAAAATTGCACCTCATCAATGCCAATGACATCGGTTCTTTCTGATATGTGCGTTATTATGTCTTTTGGTGAGGCTACTGCAATCCCATCTAATGATGAACCGTTATGTGACACAACTGAGCTTGTACTATATCGGTTATCAATCGATGGTTTGAATATTTTTACTTCTTGTTTGGCAAAGGTGGCCCTTTTGGCTCTCCGAATCAATTCTTCCGACTTTCCAGAAAACATACTGCCGCAGATGACTTCAAGCCAACCGCTTTGTTTCATCACATACATAAGGTCTTCTCCCCCGTTTTAAAGTTCCATCAATCCACGTAAAAAAACAGGCAAGAACGGATTCCTGCCTGTTTATTGTATCTATTATTACTTAAGACCGTATTTTTTGTTAAAGCGGTCAACACGTCCATCAGCAGAAGCGAATTTTTGACGGCCTGTATAGAAAGGATGGCACTCAGAGCAAATCTCGATGCGTACCTCTTCTTTTACTGATCCAGTTTCAAACTCATTTCCACAAGCGCATTTGACTGTAGCTTTTTTGTAGTTAGGATGAATTCCTGTTTTCATCTACTGTCATCTCCTTCCGCCCTGAATCCAATTCGGAAACAGAGTTAATATCTCAGAAATAAATTCTGAAACGCACATGATAAAATTATAACAGTGTGAGTCTATGATTGCAAATGTATTTTTTCAGGAAAGCTATCTTCTTGATGCAGACATATTGGCTTGTTTCCATTCTTGCGTTAAAATATCGAAAAATTCTTGGTTTGTCTTTGTTTTTCTCATTTTGCGCATGAACTTCTCAGCGAAGTCAGGTGTATCTGACATCGATTTTCTCATCGCCCATAGACGATCAAGATGCTCTTTTGGCACAAGCAGTTCTTCTTTTCTCGTACCAGAACGGCGAATGTCGATCGCAGGGAAAATTCTTCTTTCGGCCAAAGAACGGTCCAAATGAAGCTCCATGTTTCCAGTTCCTTTAAACTCTTCATAAATCACGTCATCCATACGTGAGCCTGTATCAACAAGTGCAGTGGCTAAAATCGTCAAGCTTCCGCCTTCTTCAATGTTACGCGCAGCACCAAAGAAGCGTTTTGGACGATGGAAAGCCGCCGGATCAATACCGCCTGAAAGCGTTCGGCCGCTTGGCGGAATCACAAGGTTGTATGCACGAGCAAGTCTTGTGATGCTGTCCATTAAGATGATGACATCCTTTTTATGTTCAACAAGACGCATAGCACGCTCTAAGACAAGCTCTGCTACTTTAATGTGGTTTTCCGGTACTTCGTCAAAGGTTGAACTAACAACATCCCCTGCAACAGAACGTTCGATATCTGTTACTTCTTCTGGACGTTCGTCAATCAAAAGGACAATCAGCTCTGCCTCTGGGTGATTTTCAGAGATGCTGTTGGCAATTTCTTTAAGCAAAATGGTTTTCCCAGCCTTAGGCGGTGCAACGATTAAACCACGCTGTCCAAATCCAACTGGCGCCATCATGTCCATAATTCTAGTAGACAGGTGATTAGGCTGTGTTTCAAGAATCATTTGACGGTCAGGAAATAGCGGTGTGAGAGCAGGAAAGTGAACACGTTCCTTCGCTGATTCTGGGTCGTCCCCATTTACCGCTTCTACATGAAGGAGGCCATAGTAGCGTTCATTCTCTTTTGGAGGTCGTACCTTTCCAGACACTTTATCTCCATTTCGTAAATCAAAGCGTCTGATTTGTGAAGCTGAAATATAAATGTCTTCAGAACTTGGGGAGTAGTTAATCGGTCTTAAGAAACCAAATCCCTCAGACTGAATAATTTCAAGAACCCCTTCCATAAATAAGAGATCCTCTTGCTCAGCGTTCGCCTTTAAAATGGCAAAAATTAATTCTTTTTTTGTTAGTTTGCTGTAATAAGAGATTTTGTATCGCTTTGCTAACTCATACAGCTCTTTTAATTTCATATTTTCCAAAGATGAAATCGATACATCTTTCAATATGGACACCACACTTTTCTAGTCAATGTATTTCTTTACAAATGCATGACCATTGTATTTGATTAGCTTTTAATTCCGTTGTTGTTGGAATGACCTCGCTCTGATGGTAACGCTCCCACTCGTTTTATCGTGAAAGATAGGAACAATGTGAAATAGAGCTTTGTCAACATAGAGAAGGATAATGAGTATATCGTCATGATGCGGCAGTATTTAAACTTTGTTGAAGCTTAAAAGAAGTAAATTCGCAGAAAATTTCGCAGCACTCTTTAGTTTTACCTCATTTGCAGAGAATATTCAACTTTTAAAAGAAAATGATATACATTTGACACCTATATGAAAAGCGGGTAATGAATACCCGCTTTCAGATTACGGACGAATGACAAGATTCGGTTTTTTCTTTAAGCTGTGTCTGCCGTCTACGAAACGAACCGTACCTGATTTCGCACGCATGACAACACTATGTGTTGTTCCCACAGAGCCTTTGAATTGAACACCTTTAAGTAATTCACCGTCCGTTACACCTGTCGCTGCAAAAATGGCGTCATCTCCTTTTACGAGATCTTCCATTCTGAGGACTTTCCCAACATCCAGCCCCATTTTCTCACAGCGTCTTAGTTCTTCTTCACTTTGAGGAAGAAGCTTACCATGAATTTCACCACCAAGTGCCTTTAACGCAACAGCAGAAAGGACACCCTCAGGCGCTCCGCCTGAACCAAATAGAATATCAACACCTGTGTGATCAAATGCTGTATTAATGGCTCCTGCAACGTCACCATCGTCGATCAGTTTAATTCTTGCTCCTGCTTCTCTCAGTTCAGCAATAATTTTCTCATGTCGATCTCTGTTTAAAATCGTTGCAACCACATCTTCAATATCTTTGTTTTTTGCTTTTGCAACAGCGCGAAGATTATCAATGACAGGCGCTTCAATGTCGATGCAGCCTACCGCTTCTGGACCTACTGCGATCTTATCCATGTACATATCAGGTGCATTCAGCAGGTTGCCATGATCTGCAACTGCAATGACAGCTAAGGCATTCCAGCCGCCGCTTGCCACAATGTTTGTTCCTTCTAATGGATCAACAGCGACATCCACGCGAGGTCCATATCCGTTCCCAAGCTTTTCCCCAATATAAAGCATTGGTGCTTCGTCCATTTCTCCTTCGCCAATGACCACTGTTCCCTTCATCGGAATGGTGTCAAATACATCACGCATTGCACTTGTTGCAGCATCGTCCGCTTCGTCTTTTAATCCTCTTCCCATCCAACGGGCAGATTTTAATGCAGCTGCTTCTGTCACCCGTACTAGTTCCATCGATAAACTTCTTTCCATTTTTGTCCAAATCTCCTCTCACAGTCAAAGCCTTATGAATTTTGAAGTTCTTCTATTTCTTGGTCATTCAGCTTTTCACGCCAGATGGTTGCACCCAAGCCTTCAAGCTTCTTCTCAAGCAAACTATATCCTCTGTCTATATGTTCAAGCCCTGTGATTTCGGTCACACCGTCTGCCATTAACCCTGCGACAACAAGACAAGCGCCTGCACGCAGATCACTTGCTTTGACCTTTGCTCCTTGGAGCTGCGTTTGTCCGGTAATAATAGCAGATCTTCCTTCGACCTTCATGTTTGCACCCATTCGACGCAATTCGTCAATGTGCTTAAAGCGGGCTGAGTAGATCGTATCTGTGACCACACTCGTGCCTTTCGCTTTTGTTAACAGCGCCGTCATCGGCTGCTGAAGATCAGTCGGAAAGCCCGGATACACAAGGGTTTTGATATCGACAGGCTTGAGTCCTTCGTTTCTGCCAACGATCAGCATCTGATCGTTGCTCGTTTCAATGGTGAACCCCATTTCTCTAAGTTTCGCCGTAATTGATTCTAAATGAGTTGGGATCACATTATCAAGTACAACTTCATCTCCCATCGCTGCACCAGCTATTAAAAATGTTCCTGCTTCGATGCGGTCAGGGATGATCGAATGCTTACAGCCATGAAGAGATTCTACACCTTCGATTCGAATGACATCGGTACCCGCACCTTTGATTTTGGCTCCCATGCTTGCAAGCAGTGTTGCTACATCAATAATTTCGGGTTCCTTTGCAGCATTTTCAATCACGGTTTTTCCTTCAGCCAGTACGGCTGCCAGCATGATGTTGATCGTCGCACCTACACTGACAACATCAAGATAAATCCGGGCTCCGACTAATTTTTCAGCGCGCAAATAAATCGCACCCTGCTCGTTTGTCACCTCGGCTCCAAGTGCTTCAAAGCCTTTGATATGCTGATCGATCGGCCTAGGTCCTAAGTGGCATCCTCCTGGCAGTCCGATGACAGCCTGCTTAAATCTGCCCAGCATGGCGCCCATTAAATAATAGGATGCACGGAGTTTCTTCACTTTTCCATTAGGAAGCGGCATACTGATCATGGAAACAGGATTAACAACCATTTCACCTTTTTCAAAAGTGACCTTTCCGCCAATTTCTTCTAACAGATCCCGTAATGTGTCGATATCTGATATATGCGGAAGGCCTTCAATGGTTACTGGAGAATCAGCGAGAATCGTGGCAGGAATCAGTGCCACAGCACTATTTTTCGCACCACTAATATGTACGGTCCCGCGCAAGGGATCACCGCCGGCAATGTTTAACTTTTCCATATTTGTCTCCCTTCTTAAAGAAGATCACTGTTGGAGTTATACTGTTTGTGGATGTCGCGCTTTAAAAGGTCTTGTCCAAAATTTAGCCAATATCAAGAGAAAGAATACAGGTTAAACGAAATTTGTCGGAAGAAAAATAATCGAAGCTTTGCGAGGCTGTGATGTTCTCTTCTTTGCACAAAACATTTCTTAGCGTTTATAAGGAAAACTGCGGCAAACGAGAGACGATCCCGCCTGCCACAATCATTTATTTATTCCAGTCTGCTAAAAATTGCTCAATGCCTGCATCCGTTAATGGGTGTTTCGTCAGCTGCTTGATGACTTTCAGCGGCATTGTGCCGATATGAGCACCTCTAAGCGCAGCTTCTGTCACATGCTGCGGATGACGAATGGATGCAGCAATGATTTGTGTATCTAATCCATGAACATCAAAAATAGTTTTCACTTCGCTGATGAGATCAAGTCCATTTTGGCCAATGTCATCTAAGCGGCCAAGGAATGGAGAAACATACGTCGCACCAGCTCTAGCTGCAAGAAGTGCCTGGTTTGCACTAAAAATCAAAGTGACGTTTGTTTTAATTCCAAGGTCTGTTAACGCTTTGACAGCTTTAAGACCATCTGTTGTCATTGGAATTTTAACCGTGATATTTGGTGCAATAGCAGCAAGCTCTTTTCCTTCTTCAATCATTTCTTCAGCTTTGAGGGAAATGACTTCTGCACTGACAGAACCTGATACCACGTCAGTGATTTCGCGAAGACGGTCGTGAAATGATACGTCCTTTTCTTTCGCTACTAAACTAGGGTTTGTTGTGACGCCTGCTAAAATGCCAAGCTCGTGCGCCTCTTTGATGTCTGCGATATTCGCTGTATCTACGAAAAATAACATAATCGTGCCACTCTCCTATCAATAAATTGTCTGAAATGTAAATTTTGATTGCGCTTTCTCAAGATATGGAGAAAACCGCCTGTGACTCAGGCGGCTTTCGGTTCTCATCAAATTATGCTTGGTTAGAAGAACCAAATTCACGCATTTTGCCGATAACAGTCGCTTTAATTGCGTCACGAGCTGGTCCAAGATATTTACGTGGATCATACTCTTCTGTTTTTGCAGCAAGTGTTTCGCGTACTGCTTTCGCAGAAGCAATTTGGTTTTCAGTGTTTACATTGATTTTTGCTGTACCAAGTGAAATTGCACGCTTGATGTCAGCAGTTGGGATACCTGTTCCGCCGTGAAGAACAAGTGGAAGATCAGTCGTTTTACCAATTTCTTCCATTTCAGCGAAACCAAGGTTTGGTTCACCTTTGTATGGACCATGTACTGAACCTAATGCAGGTGCAAGGCAGTCAATACCAGTGCGTTCTACAAGCTCTTGGCACTCTTTTGGATCAGCATAAATAACGCCCTCAGCGATGACGTCATCTTCTTGCCCACCAACAGTTCCAAGTTCAGCTTCTACAGACACACCATGGAAATGTGCAAGTTCAACGACTTTCGCAGTTGTTTCCACATTCTCATCGAATGGGTGGTGAGAAGCATCGATCATGACAGAAGTAAATCCTGCATGAATCGCTTTTGCACAAGATTCAAAGCTTGAACCGTGATCTAAATGAATCGCAACAGGAACTGTTACATTATATTCTTCGATTAACGCTTTAACCATTGCGACAACTGTTTTGAAGCCGCCCATGTAGCGTCCTGCTCCTTCAGATACTCCTAAGATAACAGGAGATTTCTCTTCTTCAGCAGCTTGTAAAATCGCTTGCGTGAATTCTAAGTTATTTAAGTTAAACTGTCCAACAGCGTAACCTTTTTCCTTTGCGTCTTTCAACATTTCTGTCATTGAAACTAAAGGCATGATGAAAAATCCTCCCTATGTAGCTAATTTGCTTGCTAAAAAAAGCTCTCCACCCTAGCATGACCAGAATTTCTCGCCATATGTAAACTTTCAAAGTCAGATCGCTTTCTTCTTCTTTTCTAGAATACCAATTATTCGACAAATCGGCAACAGAATGACTCGATTCAATCATTTCCATCTAGCCATTTGTTTCAAGCGGCAGGTATTCTTTAACAGCATCTCGGATTTCATCAATATCAAAAGGCTTAGCGAAGTGCGTCAATGCACCGAGTTCTTTGGATTCTTGGATCATATCTAATTCTCCATAGGCTGTCATAATGATGACACGAATGTCTTCATCAATTAATTTCATTCGTTTTAAAATTTCAATACCATCCATTCCGGGAATTTTCATATCAAGCAGGACAAGGTTCGGTCTATGGTTTTTCACAATATCTAATGCCTGAAGTCCATTGGCAGCTTGAAAGGTTTGATAGCCTTCTTTATGAAACACTTCATTCAATAATATTCTAATACCGTACTGATCATCGACAATTAAAATTTTCTCATTCATCTGTTACACCCCATTGCTTTCATTTTTCGCCATAAAAAGAGCTGTTGTTAAATAATTCTGTTTGATTTTCACATTTCCTTTAATTATAATAGTTTACTTTACGACATTTTCTGAGCATTTTTCCTAATATTCTCTTTATATTCTATTATAAAATGATCTGACCGAAGGAGGAAATCAGTCTTGTTAAAAATTTTTACGACCCAGTTATCAGGTATTTTTTCACGTATTGGAGAAAAGCAGGCTGAAGCGATTGAGGATGGTGCACGCCTTCTTGCACAGGCTGTGGTCAGTGGACATGCCGTTTATTTTCACGGAAAGAATGAACTGGCTGCTGTCGCCCTAGAGGCATCTGAAAGCAAGGAGCCATTTCCCGGTGCGAAGGTACTGCCGCTCGATCAAAAGGAGCGCAGCTTACTTCATCCAAGTGACAGGGTGCTGCTATTTTATTCAGACCCAGAAGATCCAGAAATTCAATCTCTTGCAAAAGAACTGCACGAACAAGGTACGCCCGTTGTTGGTGTAGGGCCGGCACAAAAGGAGCCGTCTACGATTGAAGAGCATTGTGATGTCCACATTGATTTCCAGCTCAAGAAACCGCTTGTGCCTGCTGAAGATGGGACAAGGTTTGGTTATCCTGCTTTAATGACCTGCTTATACGTCTACCACGCTCTATCGTTTACTGTGAAGGAAATCGTCGAGGAATATGAATAAAAAAACTGCCGAGAAGTGATATTCTCGGCAGTTTTTTGTTTTATTTTGATTCAGATGCTTGAAGTGAAGCACCAACGAAATCTCTAAATAATGGCTGTGGTCTTGTCGGTCTTGAAACGAATTCTGGGTGGAACTGAGAAGCAAGGAACCAAGGGTGATCCTTCAGCTCGATAATTTCAACAAGACGTCCATCTGGGCTTGTACCAGAGAAGACAAAGCCTGCTGCTTCCATTTGCTGTCTGTATTCGTTATTGAACTCGTAACGATGACGGTGGCGTTCGTAGACCACTTCGTCATTGTATGCAGCAAATGCTTTTGAGTCTTCATTTAATTTACAAGGGTATAGACCGAGACGAAGTGTTCCGCCTAGATCATCTACATCCTTCTGTTCTGGAAGAAGGTCAATGATTGGGAATGCTGTTTCAGGATCAATTTCCGCTGAATGAGCTCCCTCAAGGCCTAATACGTTTCTCGCGTATTCGATAGATGCCACTTGCATTCCTAAGCAGATTCCGAAGAATGGCACTTTGTTTTCACGGGCATATTGTGTAGCAATGATTTTCCCTTCTACTCCGCGGTCTCCGAAGCCTCCAGGAACAATAATGCCGTCCACATCTTGTACGAAATCAGCGATATTCCCTGCTGTCACTTCTTCTGCATTGATCCATTTAATCTGAACATCTGCATCAAACGCATAACCAGCATGACGAAGTGATTCAACGACAGAAATATAAGCATCTTGCAGCTCAACATACTTCCCTACAAGACCAATTGTGACTTGTTTCGAAAGGTTTTGCACTTTATCAACAAGCGCTGTCCACTCCGTCATGTCCGCATCTTGGCAGTCAAGTTTCATATGTTCACATACTAGCTTGTCCAGCCCTTGTTTTTGTAAATCAAGCGGAATGGAGTATAGCGTGTCTGCATCCTGACATTCGATAACAGCTTTTGTATCAATATCACAAAATAGCGCAATTTTGTCCTTCATATCTTGCGTCATTGGCATTTCCGTTCTGACCACGATGACGTTTGGCTGAATACCAAGACTGCGAAGTTCTTTTACACTATGCTGTGTTGGTTTTGTTTTCAATTCACCCGCTGCACGGATGTAAGGAACAAGGGTACAATGAATGTACATCACGTTTTCACGGCCGATGTCACTCTTCATTTGACGAATGGCTTCAAGGAATGGAAGGGATTCGATATCTCCTACTGTTCCGCCGATTTCTGTAATGACCACATCTGCACCCGTTTCTTTTCCGGCACGGTACACGCGGTCTTTGATTTCATTCGTAATGTGGGGAATGACCTGTACTGTTCCACCTAAGTAATCACCGCGGCGCTCTTTCTTCAGAACAGTAGAGTAGATTTTACCAGTTGTGACGTTGCTGTACTTATTTAAGTTAATATCAATGAAACGCTCGTAGTGACCTAAGTCAAGGTCTGTTTCAGCGCCATCATCTGTGACAAAAACCTCACCGTGCTGGTATGGACTCATTGTCCCTGGGTCTACGTTGATGTATGGATCGAATTTTTGAATGGTGACATCCATCCCTCTATTTTTCAGAAGGCGGCCTAACGATGCAGCCGTGATTCCTTTTCCAAGTGAGGAAACAACTCCTCCTGTTACAAAAATATACTTTGTCATTTCGTATGCTCCTCTCTTTTTTACCCTTGCATGTCTACACATGCACAGCTTCATCCTTTTTAGAGTGTATCCCTAAATCTCTTGAAAAATAAGAAAGCTCCCTTTCAAATAAATGAAAGGGAGCGTAAATGAACGTATCTTTACGTACTCTTTTTTAGAGAGCCCAAAATACATACTACATAGTTCGCTCTCGAAAGTCAAGACGGTTTTGTCCTGTTTTGAAGACCGGTTTGAGAGGGTTATTTGTCTTCCTCATCATCGTCTAAATCGTCTTCATCAATCTCCGTTAAGCCGTCATCATCTTCATCGTCATCTTCGTCGAAGTCTTCAAGATCTTCTTCAATTTCTTCATCATCGTCTAGGTCGAGATCATCGTCGTCTTCAACAAGATCAAGGTCTTCTTCAAGCTCGTCGATTTCTTCTTCCTCTTCGATCTCATCGAAGTCGTCTTCAACGACAGCTGCTTTTGATTTTTTCTTTTTCGCTTTTGTTTTCACAGCTGGCTGAACTTCTTCTTCGATTTGATCAACTGGATACCAGCTGCGAAGTCCCCATCTCTGATCACCTAACGAAATAAAGCGGCCATCTATATTTAAGTCTGTATAAAATTGAGCAAGTCGATCATCAAGATCGGATTTTTGTATTCCTTGCAAACGGATAATTTCATCTATTAACTCGGAAAACGTAATTGGTGTTTTGCTGTCTCTGAAAATTTCATAAGCAAGTTCAACTAAAGACATTTGTTTGAGCTGTTCCTGTGAGTATTCTTTCAAACTCAAGGTCAGACACTCCCTTTCTATTACATGTATGTATCCATTTATCAGTGAAATAATAAGTATTTATACCTTATTCTTACGACAAACCATACCTCTCATTATAAACAAATTAGGGGAGTTTATGCCACCTTTATTGATGTTAATTTTTGATTTTTCTCACGGGGAGCACCTAGAGTGTGTACGGCATGCTTTTTGTCGTTCAGTTTTTTCTCGTCTGTTTTAAAATTGGATGTTCTGAATGAATGAGACAACGATAGGAATCGTGAATAACATTCCAGCAGACATGAGTACGATTAGTTTTCTGCGGCTGTTTTCTTTTTCTTCCTGCTTCTTTGGAGATTTCGAAAGCTCCGCGGACACCATGATCCAGATCACCATCGTGACGATTGCCAAAATGCCCATAATTGTTGAGTTCATCATCATAACCTCCATATTGATATTTTCCCTAATTTTAACATAACACGCTGGTGATATGGATGAACATTGACAATGCGCTTACATTTGAAAACTGCATGACGAACGAAAACAGACCACCTCACGTTCAGGCGGTCTTTGCTTGTTTTCTACATATCTAGCAGTTTCCTTGAGATGACCAGGCGCTGGATTTCCTGAGTTCCTTCATAAATTTGAGTGATTTTCGCATCACGCATGTATCGTTCGACTGGGTAATCCTTTGTGTAGCCGTATCCGCCGAAGATTTGAACCGCTTCTGTCGTCACCTTCATCGCTGTATCACCGGCAAAGAGCTTGGACATGGCTGATTCCTTTCCATACGGGAGGCCTTTTGTTTCGAGCCATGCCGCCTGGTAAGTAAGCAGCCTTGATGCTTCAATCGCTGTTGCCATATCAGCCAGCTTAAAGGCGATCCCTTGCTGCTGAATGATTGGTTTGCCAAATTGTTTACGCTCCTTGGCATAATCAACCGCCGCATCAAGAGCGCCTTGCGCAATCCCAACCGCCTGTGCAGCAATGCCGTTTCTGCCGCCATCGAGTGTCATCATGGCTATTTTGAACCCTTCTCCTTCTTGACCGAGCCGGTTCCTTTCATGAATTCGGCAATCTTCAAATCGAATTTCAGTTGTTGGCGAAGAACGTATGCCCAGTTTGCTTTCCTTTTTGCCAACGGAAAAACCAGGTGTCTCTTTTTCTACAATAAAAGCAGTTGTATTTCGAGACGAAGCTTCTTGGTCTGTTACGGCAAACACAATATAATAATCTGCAATGCCTCCATTTGTAATAAAAATTTTCGCCCCGTTCAGGACATATTCACTGCCTGCCTTGACGGCCGTTGTCTTCATCCCGCCTGCATCTGAACCAGAACCGCTCTCAGTGAGCGCATATGCTCCTATCTTCT
The DNA here is from genome assembly GCF_051129925.1 of Bacillus sp. Je.9.29.b. Classification (NCBI taxonomy): domain Bacteria; kingdom Bacillati; phylum Bacillota; class Bacilli; order Caryophanales; family Bacillaceae; genus Bacillus; species Bacillus sp. Je.9.29.b. The sequence goes on along the minus strand of NZ_JBCPSO010000003.1, from coordinate 360,701 downwards.
GCCCTTCTGCAAGCGGCTTTAAGTAGTTCTCTTTTTGTTCCTTTGTTCCAAATGTATAGATTGGCCATGAAGCAAGAGATGTATGAGCGGACAGGGTGACACCTGTAGAGGCGCACACTCTTGAAAGCTCCTCAACTGCTATGACGTAGGCTAAATAGTCACTGCCGATTCCGCCCACGTCTTCCGGCCAAGGAATACCTGTTAAACCGAGCTCCGCCATTTTGCGAAAAATAGATGGATCATATGTCTCTGTTTCGTCTCGATCTGCTGCTGTTGGCTCCACTTCATTTTTCGCAAAGTCTCTCACCATTTTTTGAATCATTTCATGTTCATCACTTAATTGGAACTGCATCGTGAGCCACCTCGTTTCATATTAGCTGTTTACAGATGACCAGCCTTTGAATTTCACTTGTTCCTTCATAGATTTCACAAATTTTCGCATCACGAAAGTAACGTTCTGCTTGATAGCGATTCGTATAACCATCCATGCCTAGCAAATGGATCGCTTCTGTACTGATCTCCACCGCCGTTTTTGACGCAAATAGCTTTGCCATTGATGCTTCCTTTGTGACCGGTCGATTTGCCTCTTTGAAAGAAGCCGCTTGATAGACAAGCAGTTTGGCCGCCTCAAGCTTCGCCGCCAAATCGCCCAGTCGAATGGTCGTTTCAAGACCTACTGGATGCTGCTTTAAATAGACCACTGCCTCGGTTAAAGCGGCTTCTGCAATGCCAAGGCTTTGAGCCGCAATTCCGATTCTCCCTGCATTTAGGCTGGACATGGCAATTTGAAAACCCTCTCCTTCTGCACCGAGCAGCTGATCTTTTGGAATCCGCACGCCATCAAAATGAAGCGTGACTGTTTTTGAACCGTGCAGTCCCATCTTTTTCTCATCTTTTCCAATCGTAAATCCCGGCGTATCTTTCTCGACAATGAACGCCGATATATTTTTTCTCGCAGAAGCCGGATTGGTCACTGCGAAAACAAGATACAGTTCTGCTTCCCCACCGCTTGTGATAAAGATTTTCGTCCCATTTAATACATAATCGCCGCCCATCCGCTCTGCTCTTAACTGAATACTGGAGGCATCTGATCCGGCCTTTGGTTCAGTCAGACAAAAGGCGCCCAGCTTCTCCCCGGATGCAAGCGGCGGCACATAAGTTTCTTTTTGTTCCTTCGTTCCAAAAGTCAAAATAGGCATCGTCACAACAGATGTATGAACGGACACAATGACACCGATGGTCGCACTCACTTTCGATAATTCATGGATTGCGATGATATACGTTGTAAAATCTGCTCCTAAGCCTTGATACGAAGCTGGTATTGGAATCCCAAGATAGCCTTGCCGTCCCATTTCACTTAAAAGGTTTTTTGGAAACCGGCCTTGTTCCATGGCTTCTACTTCAGGGAATATACGCTGGCGTGCAAATTCTGCTGTCTGTTCTCTCCAGAGACGCTGTTGATCCGTAAGCAAAACATCCATCTTGACTCCCCCTATAAGTGGTCGTGGTATGTGTAAAAACCTCTCTTTGTCTTTTTGCCCAGCCAGCCTGCATTCACGTATTTTTTCAAAAGAGGACAAGGTCGATATTTGCTGTCTCCAAGTCCCTCGTGAAGGGTATTCATAATAAATAAACATGTATCCAGTCCGATGAAATCAGCTAGACGAAGCGGCCCCATTGGATGATTCATCCCAAGTGTCATCACGCCATCAATACTTTCTGCATCTGCTACGCCTTCATATAAGGTGTAAATGGCTTCATTGATCATTGGCATCAATATGCGATTTGATACAAACCCTGGGAAATCTTCCACTTCAATTGGGGTTTTGTTTAATGTCTTCGCTGTTTCATAAACAACTTGATATGTGTCATCACTTGTTTGCAGCGCTCGAATGACTTCAACCAGTTTCATGACAGGAACCGGATTCATAAAATGCATGCCAATCACTTTCTCCGGTCTGCTCGTCACAGCTGCTAATTCTGTGATCGACAAGGAAGACGTGTTTGTCGCAAATATGGCCTCAGCCTCTGCAAATTGATCAAGTGTTTCAAAGATTTGTTTTTTCACACTCATTTGTTCTGATGCGGCTTCTATGACTAAATGAGCCTGCTTGACGTCTTTTAAATCTGTGGAAACGGCAAGCCGCTGCGTGATATCTCGGACTGCCTGATGTGCCAGCTTTCCTTTTTCTGCCCGCTTCGTCAGTTGTTTGGTCATGGAGGAAATCGCTCGATGAATCTGCTTTTCTGATACATCATGGAGCAGGACTGTATAGCCTGACTGAGCAAACACTTGGGCAATGCCTGATCCCATTTGACCAGCCCCAACGACCATAACGGTCTCTTCTATACTCATCAATAAACGCCTCCCTTTTCATCTACCTTTATCATGATGGCATCTCCTTGACCGCCTCCGCTGCAAATCGCCGCAATGCCAATGCCTCCACCTCTTTGTCTTAATGCATGAATCAATGTCAATATCACGCGTGTTCCGCTTGCCCCAATCGGATGACCGAGTGCGACAGCCCCCCCGTTGATATTCATTTTCCGCCGGTCGATCCCGGTTATTTTTTCACATGCCAAAGCCACAGCTGAAAAGGCCTCATTGATTTCAAACAAATCAATATCCTCTAGGCGCTTTCCTGTTTTCTTTAAAAGCTTCTCGATAGCAAAGGCTGGTGTTTTCGGAAAATCCTTCGCCTCTACAGCAACCTGAGCATGACCGAGAACGACTGCCATTGGCTTTACGTCATGCCGTGCAGCATACGTGTCTTTCATTAAAAGGAGCGCACTTGCACCATCATTGACACCTGGTGCATTTCCAGCGGTGATGGTACCCTTCTGATCAAAAACAGGCATGAGCTTTGACAGCCGTTCATATGACGTATCACGCCGCGGAGACTCATCTTCTGTGATCAGCCGTTCTCCCGTTTTTATTTTGACGGTGACGGGGGTGATTTCATGCTCAAAAAAGCCGTTTTTTTGCGCTTCGATGGCCCGTTCATGACTTCTGAGTGCCCACAGATCCTGCTCTTCGCGCGTGATGCCGAGCTCCTTTGCAGCCATACTTCCATACTCACCCATATGAACGCCTGTAAACGAACAGGTTAACCCATCTAAAATCATCGCATCTTGTACTGCACCATCTCCCATTTTGTAGCCCCATCGCGCTTTTTTTAGCACATAAGGAGCGTGAGACATAGATTCCATACCGCCCGCTGCGATGACCTCAGCATCTCCGGCTCGAATGATTTGATCTGCTGCAGTCACACTGCGCATTCCGGATGCACAGACTTTATTGATGGTTTGTGTTGGAACAGACCAAGGAAGATCAGCATATCTTGCTGCTTGCCTTGAAGCAATCTGCCCTTGCCCTCCTTGTAACACACATCCCATAATGACCTCATCTATTTCATGAGAACCCGAAACTCTTTCCAGTGCAGCCTTGATCGCTATACCGCCTAGTTCTGCGGCAGTCAAACCACTGAGAGCACCGCCTAGTTTTCCAAATGGTGTTCTTGCTCCAGATACAATGACCGTCGAACTCATGTATGCCCCTCCCCGTTTGTTACCGCTTACATATGATTTAGGCAGCTGATGAAACAGCGCCATGGATAAGCCGATGAACATCCTATTCATCGGCCAGTCATGTTTACGACACCTGCTTTCCAGGCTCACCAAACACTGATTTTTCAAGAAGTTCGGCGACATCAAATGTGCCTACCTGCTCCTCTACTTCCTTCGCCTTCGTCCCATCTCCCAGCATCGTTAAGCAATAAGGACACCCTGAGCTGATGATGGACGGCTGGACCTGTAACGCCTGCTCCGTTCGTGCAGTGTTAATCCGGGTACCCGTCTCTTCTTCCATCCACATTAAGCCCCCGCCTGCACCGCAGCACATACCAGTTTCACGGTTGCGCTCCATTTCTTTCAGCGTCACACCAGGAATGGCTTTTAAAATGTCTCTTGGCGGGTCGTACACTTCGTTATATCTGCCTAAGTAACAAGAGTCGTGGAAAGTAATCACTTCGTTCACTTCATGTACAGGTGTTATTTTCCCTTCTTTCACTAACTCTGCCAGTAATTCTGTATGATGATACACTTCTGCCTCAAGTCCGAAGTCTGGATATTCATTTTTAAATAAGTTATAGGCGTGTGGATCAATCGTGACGATCTTTGTAACGCCGTTTTTCTGGAATTCTTCAATGTTTTTTGCAGCAAGCTCTTGGAATAAAAATTCGTTTCCGAGTCTTCTTGGTGTATCACCTGAGTTCTTCTCTTTATTGCCTAGGATGGCAAAGGAGACCCCAGCTTCATTGAGGAGCTTTGCAAAGGCAAGCGCAATCTTTTGGCTACGATTGTCATAGGCCCCCATTGAACCAACCCAGAATAAATAATCAAAGGTTTGCTCTGCTTTTTTCAGCTCTTTCACTGTCGGCACATGCACATCTTCTCTCAGTTCACGCCAATTTTCTCTTTCTTTTCGGTTCAGTCCCCACGGGTTCCCTTGGCGCTCAATGCTTGTCATGGCACGCTGTGCATCTGCGTCCATTTTTCCTTCAGTCAAGACAAGATATCTGCGCATATCAATAATCTTATCAACGTGTTCATTCATGACAGGGCATTGGTCTTCACAGTTTCGGCACGTCGTACATGCCCAGATTTCTTCTTCTGTAATGACCTCTCCAATAAGAGAAGGATGATATATAGAGCTGGCAGCCGACTCTTCCGCACCTGCTCCTCTCGCCTGCAGTGCCAGCTGGTTTCCTGTTGTCTGCTTGAAGGCAAGCTGCGGGACCCAAGGTGTCTTTGATGTAATAGCGGCCCCTTTATTGGTTAAATGATCTCTTAACCTTAATATCAAATCCATCGGAGACAGCATCTTCCCTGTCCCTGTTGCCGGGCACATATTCGTGCAGCGCCCGCATTCCACACAGGCGTAAAGATCGATGAGCTGAGACTGACGGAAGTCTTCAATTTTTCCCACACCGAAGGTCTCTTGTGACTCATCTTCAAAATCGATTTTTTGCAGCTTGCCTGGCGGGTCTAATCTGCTGACAAATACGTTCACAGGCCCTGCAATCAGATGGGCGTGCTTTGACTGCGGAACATATACTAAGAATGTCAGCAAAATAAGAAGATGCACCCACCATGCGGCATAAAAAACAATCGCAGCCGCAAGAGGTGAAATTCCGCCCAGCAAGAAAGCAATACCAGAAGCGATTGGCTCAGTTGGTGATAGAGAGTGTCCATGCCAGATCATGTTCATGCCGTTCCCAAGTAAGACTGTCAGCATTAAGCCGCCAATAAATAAAAGCACTAGACCCGATTTGAAGCCTCGTTTTAAACGGACAAGCTTCTCCACGTATCTTCTATGAAACGCCCATACAACGGCCACTAAAATGAGAAGTGTGACCACCTCTTGGAAAAACGTAAAGACGCCGTACACCGGACCTAAAGGAAGCCCGCTGTCTGGAATAAGCCCCTTCAGAATAAAATCAAGGGCTCCGAACTGTACGAGGATAAATCCATAGAAAAACAGCACATGAATGATGCCGCTCTTCTTGTCCTTTAACAGCTTCTTTTGCCCAAATACATTGACCCAAACACGCTCTAAGCGTTTCTTCATGTCTTGTTGAAACTCTTCTTTTTTACCAAGACGAATATACGCCGCTCGTGTTCGAATGAGATAAACAAACAAATACACTGCGTAAGCGGTCACCGCCGCAAATGCGATCAAGTTGATGATTAAAAGGCTATTCATCTTGCTCCCCCTTTCATTCCCCAAAACCCACTTTGTTCCGTTTCCATGTTGTACCTCTATCATAAATAATGAATGAGTATTCAGTCAATATTTTTTACACGTTTGGGTACACTATTGAAATATGCAAAAAAGGAGGAAGTTTCATGATCGCATTGATCATCCTACTCGTACTCATTGCCATCGTTTTGCTCGTGATGTTAGACCTTTATATGGGAAGGAAATATTTTTCTACTCACGCATTTGAACGGTCTTTTGACCAAACAAGCGGCGATGCTGCCTTTTATCATGATGGCGAACCATTTTTCGATCAGCTGCTTACCGATATACAGCAGGCCTCTTCTTCTATTCATATGATGTTCTTTATTGTAAAGAACGACAAGATTGGTCAAAAGGTCTTACAAGCATTGAAAGCCAAAGCTGAGCAAGGAGTTTCCGTCTTTTTGCTGACCGACCGATTGGGCTCCTATCCGTTTGATCAAAAGGCGATTGACATGCTAGAAAGAAGCGGCATTCAATTTTACTTTTTAAATAAGCCTCGGTTTCCTTTTTTGATTTACCGTTTAAACATGAGAAATCACCGTAAAATCACGGTAATTGATGGGAAAATTGGCTATATTGGCGGATTTAATATAGGCGATGAATATGTTGGAAAGAAAGGCCGGTTTGGCATTTGGAAGGATTATCATTTGCGGATGACTGGACAGGTTGTCGCAGATCTCCAGCATGTATTTCTGAATGATTTGTACCGGTCGTCTGGTATTCATCAGCTGCAATATGAGGTTTTCCCTGCATTGGAACCGGGAACATTACAATGCACAACACGCGCGACTGCTGGCTTTTCTTTAGAAGCTTTATTTCTTAAAGATATTCAACAGGCGAAGAAACAGATCATCATCTGTACGCCTTATTTTATTCCATCTTCCCCTCTTCTGAAGGCGCTGCTTGATGCACGAAAGCGCGGCGTCACAGTTGAAATCATCATTCCAATGAAAGCGGATCATCCACTTGTCAAAGAGGCTGGCTTTCATTATTTGAAGGACCTCATTGCCTCTGGATGCCTTGTTTATCGTTTTTATAAAGGATTTTATCATTCGAAAGCCATTTTGATTGATCGCAGCCGCTGTATGATCAGCACTGCGAATTTTGATAAACGCAGTTTGTTTTTAAACGAAGAAGTAGATGTGGCCATTGATGATCCCGACTTTACTGCACACGTAGAGGAAAAGATTCGGGAGCATATGGAGGTATCTGAAATCCTGACAGAAGAAACATTGTCAAAGCGCCCGCTTTTCACACGGCCGCTTGAGTGGGTTGCCGCCATGTTCTCGTATTTTTTATAAAGGAGATGACCTATGCGTTATCGATTTGGTTATGTATCCAATGCCGTCACCTTGTGGGAAGCTTCTCCTGCCAAGTCGCTGACCTTTGCTAGATACAGCAAGCTCGCTAAGGAAGAAAGAAACGAGGCTTTATTGCGAACAACGAAGGCCAATCTCGTGAATACATTAAGAACGCTTTATTTCGCCATTGCTCATGATATCCCGCTTTACCGTTTTTCAAGCTCGATCGTCCCGCTCGCGACCCATCCCGAGGTGCGCTGGGACTTTGTGACACCTTTTCGCAAAGAATTTCTTGAGATAGGCAAGCTGGTGAAACGGCACGGCTTACGGGTCAGCTTTCACCCCAATCAATTTACCTTGTTTACTAGTCCAAAACCTTCGATAACTGAAAATGCCGTCATCGATATGACGTACCATTATCAGATGCTTGAAGCGATGAAGCTCGAAAAGGAAGGCTACATGAACATTCATGTAGGCGGGGCTTACGGTGATAAAGAATCGGCTCTTCAACGCTTTGATGAAAATATCAAACAGCTTCCGGTTCATATCAAGGCGAGAATGACACTTGAGAACGATGACAAAACATATACGTCGCTGGAAACGCTTAGTGTATGTGAAAAGCATGAGATTCCGTTTGTTTTTGATTACCATCATCACGTGGCAAATAAAGATGATGATGCCGCACTCGATGACATCCTGCCAAGAATGTTCAACACTTGGACAAACACTGACATTCCGCCCAAAATCCATTTGTCTTCACCTAAATCAGAAAAAGCCATACGCAGTCATGCAGATGGAGTAGATATGAACTTTGTCTTACCGCTTTTTCAAACATTAAAACCGTATGGTCGTGATGTAGATTTCATGATTGAAGCAAAATTAAAGGATCAGGCTCTGCTCCGTCTAGTCGAAGAACTGTCTGCGATAAGGGGCAATCGGCGGACGGGCGGAGGAACCATTGAGTGGAAATCATAGAGAAAGGTTTACCTTTATGCAAATGAGGGTAACAAAGCTATTGTGAGAAAGTAATTAACAGGAGGATATGAAGATGTCTCAAATTTATTCAATCCGAATCGCTGCAAAAGCGTTGAATTTACATAAGCTTATTTCTCTTTATGAAAAGTGCCAGCAGGCTCAGCATCGTATATATGTGTATTCTAAAAAAACAATGTGCAACATTAAGAACATCGTAGAGCTTGAAACCTTCAGGCTCACTCATTTAGAATCTGATTACTTAATTGTCGTAGAGGGGAAAAAAGCGCAAGATCTCCTTCAGCCGTTTGAAAAAGAGACGGTTTCATAAAGAAGAGCAGCCCGAGGCTGCTTTTTTGCTATATCCACTCTTTTGTTAACCAAACTTGTTTGGAGGATGCATCCATTTTCACTTGTGCCCCAATTGGCATCGTAAGCATTGGGTGCGTATGGGCACAGTCAAAATCAGCGATGAGCGGTCTTTTTGTCTCTCCGAGCACCTCAAGTAAAATCTCGTAAGGTTCTTTGCCCGTTCCTTCATCATCAAACAGCTCATGTTTTCCCAAAAGAATCCCTGATACCCGTTCAAACACTCCATTTACTTTCAATAAAGAGAAGTTCTTTTCTACAACCGACGCGGTTTTCATACAATCTTCAATGAGAAGGATGTCTCCGTTTTGGATGGCTGGCATGAACTCACTTCCCCATATGCCATACATCGCATTCAAGTTCCCGCCGATCAATCTGCCTTCTGCCTGTCCCTCTATGACGCACAGCCAATCATTCGGACGCTGCTTTTTGTCACGCGTCTTTTCTTCCCAATTGATTCGTTCATCTGTCCAAAAAGGCGGTTTTTCTATCTGATAAGGAATGGTTTGTTGGGACATCAGGATGTCCTCAAATGACTGATATGTATAATCGACAAATGGTTCAAACTCGCCAAAAGAAGGAACAAGCGCCGGCCCGTAGAAAACAGGCAGTCCCGTTTTTTCGTATGCCGCTAAAAGAATTGCTGTCGCATCTGAATAACCGATCATGATTTTCGGATGTTGTTTCAGCAGGTCAAAATCAAGATAAGGCAGCAAACTATTTGAATTCGTCCCGCCAATCATTGACATGATGCACGCCAAGTCCTTTCTAGCCATCAGCTCATTCAGCTCATCTGCTCGTTCTTGAATTGTACCTGAACGGTAGTGATCCTCTTTCCCTGTTAATGATCCTGGAACCACAATGAATCCTTTTTGCTCAAGCCACTTCTTCGCCCGCTGATACCTAAGAGGCGAGGTCGCTGATGCAGGACTTGAAGGTGAAAAAATACCGATCTTATCGCCCTTTTGTAATCGCCGAAGCCCCTTCATTCCATCAGATCCTTCCTACAACGTTTTTTCTATCCTAACAAAAAAAGCCCTTTATCAAAAGGGCTCAGATTGTCGACAAAGGGCTAAAATGATTTTGCTTTTAGCCTTTGTCTTCATTTCAGCGTGATAGAAAACCTTTGCAGCCCTAGGAAGGACGAGTACCGGCTCGGAGCGAATTTGACATTCGTGAGCACCGGCACGCAGGCCTGACACCGAATGCGAGGGTTTGTCTACACGCTGATCCCTTTATCAAAAGGGCTTTCTCTTTAATGACCAAACTGCGCTTCATGCAGTCTGCTGTACACGCCGCCCATTTGAATGAGGTCTTGGTGGCGGCCTTGTTCTTGGATGCCTTCCTCTGTCACGACGATGATACGATCGGCGTGTTTAATTGTTGCCAGGCGGTGGGCAATGACGAGTGTTGTCCTGCCGACAGCCAGTTCGCTCAGTGCATCCTGTATAGCTTTTTCTGTTTCTGTATCAAGTGCTGATGTGGCTTCATCTAAAATAAGAATCGAAGGATTTTTTAGGAACATCCGCGCAATCGACAGACGCTGCTTTTGACCTCCCGACAGTTTGACGCCGCGCTCGCCTATGACTGTATTTAATCCTTCTGGGAAACGCTGAACGAGTTCCTCTAAATGCGCACGACGTACAGCCTCCCAAATCTCTGCATCGCTGGCTTCTAGGTTGCCGTACGCAATGTTTTCTCGAATGGTGCCTGAGAATAAAAAGACATCCTGCTGCACAATGCCGATCTGCTGTCTTAAAGAAGACAGGGTCATCGATTTTGTACTCACACCATCAATTGTAATCTCCCCTTCATCCACATCATAAAAACGTGGCAGCAAACTGCAAATCGTCGATTTCCCGGCTCCTGAAGGCCCGACAAACGCAACGGTTTCTCCTTGTTTGATCTTCAAATCGATATCTTTTAACACGTGGCTGTGCTCATCGTAGCCGAATGTCACGTTTCGATATTCAATTTCACCTTTCAATCCGAATACATCACGAGCTCCTTCTGTATCCTTCACATCTGGCTCTGTTTCAAGTAAATCGACATAGCTTTTAAAGCCCGCAATTCCTTTAGGATACATTTCAATCACTGTGTTGATTTTATCAATCGGTCTGAATAAGACGTTTGTAATGAGAACAAACGCGATAAATCCACCTGCCGTTAATTGACCCTGCAGAACAAACCATGTCCCTGCCAGAAGGACAAACAGTGTCACAAGACGTGTGAGAATGTAACTGATTGAGCCGTTCACCGACATGATTTTATATGAAAGTAGCTTCGCTTTCCGAAAGCGGTTGTTGTTTTCAGCAAAACGCTTTTTCTCGAAATGTTCGTTGGCAAAGGCTTGAACAAGACGAATGCCGCCAATATTGTTTTCAACCCTTGCATGAAAGTCTCCAATGTCATTGTTCAGCTGTGTAATCGCCTGTGTCATCTTCTTATTAAAATGAAGGGCAAGCCAAATGATGACAGGCATGATCAGAAAGGTTAAAATAGCAAGCTGCCAGTTAATCATCAGCATGACAGCAAAGGCGCCAAGAATCGTCATAATTGCAATAAACAAATCCTCAGGTCCGTGATGAGCCACCTCACCAATGTACATGAGGTCATTTGTCATCCGAGACATAAGCTTACCCGTTTTGTTGTTATCAAAGAACTTAAATGAGAGACGCTGAAAATGATCAAACAGCTTCTTCCTCATATCTGTTTCAATATTGATACCTAACATGTGCCCCCAGTACGACACAATAAACTGCATAACCGAGCTGAGTGCATAAATGATAAACAGAGCAAGTGCGGTCCAGGCAATGACCGTCCAATTCCCTGTTGGTAATAATGTATCAATGAAGTAGTTCACGATCAGCGGGAAACCAAGTTCCATCAATCCAACTGCGACAGCGCAAAAGAAATCTAAAAAGAACAGACCGCGATAGGGCCTGTAATAGGCGAAAAAGCGTTTTAGCATATGTAAAAGAACCTCATTCCCTCTATAATTGATAATCATTTTCAATTATAGAGGAATCCTCTTCAAAATACTAGATCAGGAAATGATTTCTTTGACTGGAAATCCTCATAATACGCCAGAAAACAACCGGGCAAATGATTCCTTCAACCGCTCTTTTAAGCCTCTTTTATAAAAATGAACAGGACCCATTTGTTCACATTCCTTCATATCTTCCTCATAGTGAGCCATCAATTGCTCAATTGGCTTTTTGGCGGCTGTAAAGACATTGACCTCAAAATTGAGCTGAAAGCTTCTCATATCGACATTCGCGGTGCCGACAGAAGCGAGTTCTCCATCAGCGATCATCACCTTTTGGTGCATAAACCCTTTTTGATAGTGATACACCTTGATGCCCTCTTTTAGAAGCTCAGAAAAATAGGATCGTGTGGCATATTGCGTGAGAAATCCGTCATTGATCTCCGGTACCATCACCCGCACATCCACCCCTCTTGTGGCAGCGATTTTGAGCGCAGTGCGAATCGATTCGTTTGGTACAAAGTAAGGTGTGGCAATCCAGACAAATTGTTTCGCATTAGAAATGAGGGCATCATATAAATCACTCATACTTTCTTTCATATCAGGTCCAGTTGGTACAACCTGAATAACATCCTCGCCTGTCACAGAATTCGGCGTATGATACCTCGGATCATCAATTAATACTTCATCTGATACATACTCCCAGTCCAGCATAAAAACGGAGTGAAGGGTCTGAACAGCCTCACCCTTTAACATGGCATGCGTATCACGCCAAAAGCCGATCTTTTCATCCCGTCCTACGTATTCCTTGCCGACATTTAACCCGCCGACAAACCCTGTCTCTCCATCAATAATGACGATTTTTCGGTGATTTCGAAAATTGAATTTTTGATTAAAGAATCCATATTTTAAAGGAAGAAAAGGAGCGACCTTGACTCCTGCCTGCTTCAAGCGTTTAATATCTTTTCGGGAGAAGCGGATGCTGCCTGCCGCATCATATATGAAGCGGACCTCTACCCCTTCTTTCACTTTTTCAATCAAAATCTCCATCATCCGGTGGCCAAGGAAATCGGATTTAAACATGTAATATTCAATATGAATGAACGATTTTGCCTTTTTTAACTCTTCAAAAATTCGGGGAAACGTCTCCTCCCCATTCTTTAAAATCTCCATATCACTATTTGTATTCACATGCATGCCTGTTGCTTTTTCTGTGTAATGAAAAAAAGCACGCTGATTATCGGTTAAACGTGACTCATTCGGCTTACTCTCAAGCTCAGAGATTCTGCGTAATTTCTCGCGGTTATACATTCTCTTTGATTTGAATAAATGGCCCTTTACATAGAGCTGTCCTGAGAACAGATAGAACATATAGCCAATGATCGGGAAAAAAATCAGCACATATATCCATAACAGCGTGTGCTGTGATGTACGGTTCTCCAGCATGAGTGAGATGATACTAAATAAAATAATGGCGATATAAATCGCTGCGTACAGCTGAACGCTCCACGCCGGCACAGTCCACCAAAACACCACATATGCCCCGAAGATCATAAAATATAAAAATAAAAATTCCAGTCTTCTCTTTTTCACATTCTCCGCCCTCATTCTGTCTTTTTCTCTTCCATACCCTTTACACAGCTTGTATGAAACGCACGACCCATTCCTTTTTCCTAGCCTTTACAGACTTGCGCTATTTGATCCGATATAATGGAGAAATACGTGATGGAAAGGAAGATTTGTTTATGCATACACCCCCACCTTTAAAAAAAGGCAGCCATATTCGTGTCATTGCCCCAAGCCGAAATGCCAGCATTTTATCAAAAGAAGGAATTTCTCAAGCGAAAAAACGTCTGGAGTCTTTAGGGTTCACTGTCTCTTTTGGACAGCACGTCTTTGAATGTGACCTTCATTCCTCATCGTCTATTGAACACCGCTTGTCTGATCTGCATGAGGCGTTCACAGATGATGAGGTCGATGGTATTTTGACAGCCATCGGAGGCTTCAACTCCAATGAGCTTTTGCCTTATATTGATTACGACTTGATCCGTCAGCATCCTAAAGTCCTTTGCGGCTATAGTGACATTACAGCACTTGCAAGCGCCATTACAGCGAAATGTGATATGGTAACATATTCTGGCCCCCATTTCTCAAGCTTTCAAATGGAGCAGGGACAGGAGGAGCAGACCGCTATGTTTCAAGCTTGCTTGATGAACGGAGGCGAACCGTTTGATGTGATTCCTTCAACAAAATGGAGTGATGATGCGTGATATCTCGATCAAGCGAACAGGCAGTTTCATCCGACGAAATGGAACATATATCAGGCAGGAACAGCTGAAGGCACCTTGTTTGGCGGAAACCTTTGTACACTGAACTTACTGCAAGGGACATCATTTATGCCGAATGTAAAGGATGCGGTCTTATTTGTCGAGGATGATGAGCTGGTGTTCCCTGAAATGTTCGCCAGAGACCTTACCTCCCTCTTACAGCATGCACAATCAATCAAAGGGTTGATCATCGGACGCTTTCAGAAGAAATCCAAGATGACAGAGGAACATTTAAGATTCATCCTAGATAAGCACCCAATGCTCAAACACATCCCAGTGATTTACGATGTCGATCTCGGACATACACAGCCCGTCTTCACCCTCCCGATTGGCGGAAACGTTCAGCTAGCGTGTACAAATGGAGACGTGAAGCTGCGCATTCATTCATGACTAAAGGCCAAAAAGCACCCAAATAGGCGGTGCTTTTTTCTATGCCGCCATCTTTTTTGAAATTTTTTAGAAAAAGTGATCCAACCCTCCATCCCCTTCGTTAAGTAGATGTAAAAAGAAAAGAGAGGAGGCAAAAATATGTTTTCTGATGTACTTAGCCAATTATTCGATTCTATTTCTAACATGATTAATACGCTTGGATAATTTTCAAAACCCGCTGTCTCTTGAGGATAGCAGGTTTTTTATACGAAAAAGCCCCACTCATTCAATAGAGTGGGGCTTTCTTTCATTTCATTACATCTTTTCCGGTGCCGATACACCAATTAGTTTTAATGCATTAGCAAGCGTGATTTGTGTTGCTTTCATGAGTGAAAGACGTGCTGTTGTTTTTGTTTCTTTTTCTGCGTCAATGACCTTCTCGGCATTGTAGAAGCTGTGAAGGGCTGATGCAAGGTCATAAATATAGTTCGTCACGCGGTGCGGAATACGCTTTTCAGCTGCTTCTGCTACAACTTCTGGGAAGCTGCCAATGATTTTCAGAAGATCGTATTCTTTTTCCGATTGAATGTGAGAGAAATCGGCTTTTTCAAGGTTAGGTTCGTAGCCTTTTTCTTCTCCTTGACGCAGCATGCTGCAAATTCTCGCATGCGCATATTGTGCATAGTACACAGGGTTTTCGTTAGACGTAGAAATCGCTAAGTCTAGGTCAAAGTCCATATGTGTCGCCGCACTTCTCATCGCAAAGAAATAACGAGTCGCATCTAAGCCGACTTCTTCAATCAGATCACGCATTGTGACGGCTTTTCCTGTACGTTTACTCATCTTCATCTTTTCGCCGTTTTTGTAAAGATGCACAAGCTGAATGATTTCTACTTCCAGTTTGTCAGCTGGATATCCAAGTGCTTGGATCGCCGCTTTCATCCGAGGAATATAGCCGTGATGGTCCGCTCCCCAAATGTTAATGAGCTGGTCAAAGCCTCTGTCCAATTTGTCTTTATGATATGCGATGTCTGGAAGCAGGTAAGTGAAGCTGCCGTCTTTTTTAATCAGCACACGGTCCTTATCATCACCAAAATCAGTTGAACGCAGCCATGTTGCGCCGTCTTCTTCAAAGACATAGCCTTTAGCGCGAAGTGTTTCCAGCGCTGGTTCGATTTTTCCGTTTTCATATAAAGAGGTTTCTGAATACCATACATCAAATGGCACACGGAAATTCTCAAGGTCTACACGTAATTTTTCTAATTCGTATTTCAAACCGTATTCACGGAAGAACTTCATACGCTCTTCTTCCGGCTCATGCACGAAACGGTCACCAAATTCATCCGCAAGCTTTTGTCCGATGCCTTTGATGTCTTCTCCTCTGTAGCCGTCTTCAGGCATTTCTTTTTCAAGACCGAGTGCCTCAAAATAACGTACTTCTACAGATAAAGCGAGGTTATTGATTTGATTCCCTGCATCGTTGATATAGTATTCACGGCTCACATCGAACCCTGCTTTATCAAGGATGTTGCAAAGGGAATCTCCTACAGCTGCTCCGCGGGCATGTCCAAGGTGAAGGTCACCTGTTGGGTTAGCTGAGACGAATTCGACTTGCACCTTTTGACCGCCGCCTGTATTCGTTTCGCCGTAAGCTTCTTTTGCCTCAAGGACAGCTGGAATGAGCTTTGTTAAATACTGATTGTTCATATAAAAGTTAATGAACCCTGGACCTGCGATATCCAGTTTTTCAATGGAAGCTTTCCCTTTATCAAACGCATTGACGATGTCCTCTGCGATTTGACGAGGTGCTTTTTTCGCAATGCGGGCAA
Organism: Bacillus sp. Je.9.29.b; assembly: GCF_051129925.1. Taxonomy (NCBI): domain Bacteria; kingdom Bacillati; phylum Bacillota; class Bacilli; order Caryophanales; family Bacillaceae; genus Bacillus; species Bacillus sp. Je.9.29.b. Next base: position 344,745 of record NZ_JBCPSO010000003.1, on the reverse strand, counting down.
GCTGCATCGCCATGTTGGTCGAGTAATCACCGTGAGTTTTGTCTTTCGGCACTTCTAAAAGGACATCTGGCACCTGGCTTTCATCGGCAAGTCCTGCTTTGACGACTGCCGCTATGATTTCTTCTTTTAACGCATCTTTGACCTGTTCTGCGATATTCATGAACGTAAATCCTCCTTATACGAAATCGATAATGTATGTAAATGCTTTTGATCTTCTCCTGTCAGCATATCGTACGTAATGTGCAGCAGTCCCTTGTCCACATCGAGATCAATACCATGTGTGTGCACATCTAACTGAAGTGTACCGAATGGCATCGTGTAATGTGTGACGGTCGTTTCTCCAATGAGAAAGCGCTGCTTCATTTGAATAGCCCCTGATCTCATCACAAAAATTTCTTTTTCACTCATTTTCACAACGGTTTTTACTTGACCCATTTCATGTTCTTCATGGTAAGTGAGATACGTTTTGTCATTCTTCTCTTGGTACGTTCCAGTCGTGCGGAATTCGATCGTTTCAGCCGGCTCCGTCTCTGGTTTCATCACTGACTTTACATGAATTGAAATTTGGTTTTGTGTCATTTTGCACTTCCTTTGCTAAGACCCGTTTAACTAAAATAGTATACCATAATCATGATCGCCTATCATACCATCATTTCTCTTCTTCAAGGCGATTAAACTTCGTTTTTCATCTTCAGCCATCCCTTTAGAAAAAAAGAAAAATACAACTGACCACTACGACAAGTCCAGCCTTTACACCTAAGTCTTTTCTTTTCATTAAGTAAAAAAGAGCCTGTATGCCTGAACTTGCCAAAAATGCCTGGAAAAAATCAAATGGTGCGATTTGATCCTTTTTAAATACTACCTGCATGAATAACGCAATGGTCGTCAGATAGAAAAAGCCTCGATCGTGAAACAGCCCCAGCATCTCTTCCTTTGCTTCCTTCTTTGAAGCAAAAACAGGCGGATCAGCTGCGAGCTCTCGTTTCAGTGTGAGAAAGCCTGCCGCTAACACACATAAAGCGAGGATCCCCATCAATATTGACGAAAACATGAGCTCCCTCCTTTATTTTTTGACCAATGTAAAAAAAAGAGCTTGTCCACATGAGATGACAAGCTCCTCTATCAACTGATTATTTCACAAATCCAAGCAGCATTTCGCGTAAAAGCTTACTCGCTGTATTCGCTGTTTGGTCAGAGTGATCATATACAGGTGCTACCTCGACTAGGTCTGCCCCAACGACTTTGACGTCAGATCCTGCAATCGCATGAATGGATGCAAGCAGCTCTTTTGATGTAATACCGCCAGCATCTACCGTTCCTGTACCAGGTGCATGAGCTGGGTCAAGTACATCAATATCGATCGTCACATATACTGGACGCCCTTTTAGCTTTGGCAATACTTGCTTCAATGGCTCCAGCACTTCAAATTTAGAAATGTGCATACCCGCTTCTTTTGCCCATTCAAATTCTTCTTTCATTCCAGAACGGATGCCGAAAGAGAATACATTTTCAGCTCCAATAAGTCCTGCAACTTTACGAATCGGTGTTGAATGTGAAAGCGGCTCACCCTCATATTCCTCACGAAGATCTGTATGTGCGTCCATATGGATGATGGCCAAATCAGGGTATTTCTTATACATCGCACGGAAAACCGGCCAAGACACGAGATGCTCGCCGCCCATTCCTAATGGAAACTTCCCTTTTTCTAAAATGCTGTCGACATACTCTTCAATTAAATCTAAGCTCTTTTGTGCATTCCCAAAAGGAAGTGGGATGTCACCCGCATCAAAGAATGGCACCTCGTGCAGTTCACGATCTAAATAAGGGCTGAATTCCTCTAAACCGATCGATACTTCACGAATGCGGTTCGGACCGAAACGTGAACCTGGGCGGTAGCTAACTGTCCAGTCCATCGGCATGCCGTATAAAATGACCTTTGCATCTTCCCATGTCGGATGACTTCCAATAAACACTTTTCCTGAATAAGCCTCGTCGAATCTCATGCAAGATTCCTCCTTTTACGCTTCAAAAAATGCGCAAACCGTCATTTGCGCATGTCCATTTCGCTTGATTTATTTGATTAAGTCGCTCACAAATTTCGGCAGAACGAATGCCGCTTTGTGCAATTCTTTTGTGTAATATTTCGTCTCAATATCAAAGAAACGGCTGTCTTCTACAGCAAGTGGATCATATTTTTTAGAACCGATGGTGAATGTCCAAAGACCGCTTGGATACGTTGGAATATTCGCTGTGTAAAGCTTTGTAATTGGGAAAATTTCTTTTACATCACGCTGTACATTTGTAATCAGCTCAGGTGTGAACCAAGGGTTGTCCGTTTGTGCAACGAAAATACCGTCTTCTTTGAGTGCTTTTGCGATTCCTGCGTAAAACCCTTTAGAGAACAGGTTCACAGCTGGTCCAACTGGCTCAGTAGAGTCAACCATGATCACATCATACTCGTTATCAGCTTCAGCAATGTGCATAAAACCGTCTCCTACTTTCACATCTACACGAGGATCGTCTAGTTTCCCAGCGATAGAAGGAAGGAATTTCTTCGAGTATTCGATGACCTTTCCGTCAATATCAACAAGTGTCGCTTTTTTCACACTTGGGTGTTTGAGGATCTCACGAATGACACCGCCGTCTCCTCCGCCTACAACAAGAACATTTTCCGGGTTTGGATGAGTGAAAAGAGGAACATGTGCCACCATTTCGTGGTATACAAACTCATCCTTCTCAGACGTCATCACCATGCCGTCTAAAAACAGCATATTGCCAAACTCTTCTGTTTCCACCATTTCTAAATGCTGAAAGTCTGTTTGTTCTGTGTGAAGGGTTTTGTTCACCTTCAATGTAATACCAAAATTCTTCGTTTGCTTCTCTGTATACCAAAGTTCGCTCATTGTTCATCTTCCTCTCATCCAATAATAAACAAACATCTATTGTTAGCGCCTTTTATCGGCTTTGACTATATCGATTGTCCAAGAAAAAAGTATAGTGGATTCATATCAAATTGTAAAGAACCGCATGAGTTCTCTTCATTTTTTAAAGCGCTCCTGCAATCGCTTGTTTAAAACGGTTTTCTTTGTTCCATACTGATAAAAAACCGTCAAAATGGGGGCTTTGCATGGACACAATCATGAGTAATAAAAAAATCCGCATGACCGTGAAAACGATTCGAGCCTGTTTTTTTATCGGCTTGCTCGCTTTTCTATTTGCAGGTACCGTCTTTTTGACGATTCTATTAATAGCTAAATGGCAAGGTGCCCCTTCTGTTCAAGTTCCCCAATCCACGACCATTTATGCAGCCGATGGCTCAAAGCTTGGAGAATCCAGCTTTGGAGAAAAGAGATATTGGGTGCCATTAAAGGAGATGTCTCCTCATATCAGACAGGCAGTTGTCGCTGTTGAAGATAAAACCTTTTATGAGCATCATGGCTTTGATGTGAAACGGATGGCAGGTGCTGCGGTGGCCGATATTCGTGCCATGGCTAAGGTGCAAGGTGCCAGCACGATCACCCAGCAATATGCACGAAACCTTTATTTAGATCATGATAAAACGTGGAAGCGGAAGTGGAATGAAGCCTTTTACACGATTCGTTTAGAACAAAACTATACAAAAGATGAGATTTTAGAAGGATACTTGAACACCATTTATTATGGTCACGGAGCGTATGGCGTGGAAGCAGCGTCCCGTCTGTATTTCGGGAAAAAGGCGAAAAATTTAACCCTCGCTGAATCTGCCCTGCTTGCCGGTATCCCAAAGGGGCCTTCGCTCTATTCCCCTTATGTGAATGAGGAGAAAGCCAGCGCAAGAAAGAATATGATTCTGAGGCAAATGCAAGAGGATGGCATGATTACGAAAAAAGTAGCTGATGACGCTGCGAAAGAAAAACTGTCCTATCGCCCTTTGCGAAAGAAGCAGCTGCAAGCAAAGCAAGCCCCGTATTTTTATGACGATGTGATTCGAGAGTTGAAACAAAGCTTGGGGTTAACTGAGGAACAGATTGAAACCTATGGGCTTCATATCCAAACGACTCTCAATCCAGAATTACAGAAAATCGCAGAAAAGACGTTAAAAAACACGATGAATTCCAAATCAGAAATCCAAATTGGCTTTGCTGCCATCCATCCCCAAACAGGGCATGTACTTGCCCTCATAGGCGGGAGAGATTATGAGAAAAGTCCATTCAATCGGGTGACACAAGCAAAAAGGCAGCCCGGTTCAACCATGAAACCCCTTCTCTATTACATTGCCTTGCAAAACGGGTTTACACCCGCAACCGTCATGCGCAGTGAGGAAACGGTGTTTGAATTGGATGATCCAGGCAGCGATGCCGCTTATTCACCAAGCAATTATCACGGCTATTACGCCAATGACGGCATTACAATGCTTCAAGCTTTAGCACTGTCTGATAATATTTACGCTGTGAAAACCCATCTATTTTTAGGAATGGAACAGCTTGTACGTGCTGGCAAGACATTTGGAATCAAGGAGAAACTAGATCAAGTACCCTCTCTTGCCCTGGGCACGTCTCCTGTGAAACCCATTGAAATGACCAATGCTTACGCCATGCTGGTCAATGGCGGAAAACGCGTAAAACCAACCTTTATTACGAAAGTAACCGACGCAAAAGGCAATGTGCTTTTTGAAGAGAAACAAAAACGAGAACAAATCCTTGATGAAAAAGCAGCATTTGTCACCACCGACATGATGTCAGGCATGTTCAATGATCAATTAAACGGCTATACAAGTGTCACTGGCCGCACTATTATGAAGGACCTTACAAGAACATACGGAGGAAAGTCCGGGACTACAGGCGCCGACAGCTGGATGATCGGCTTCTCTCCCCAGCTCGTCACAGGTGTATGGACTGGCTATGATAAAGGCCGCACCATTGATTCAGTCGAAGAAACAGCCTATGCGAAAAAAATATGGGCTTCCTTTATGGAATCAGCCCTCTCGAAGCAGCCAGCCTCCTCCTTCATGCCGCCAGACGGTGTCAAAGGGGTATATATTAATCCAAAAACCGGCGACCTCGCAGGTCCAGGATGTGAATCAAAGGTATTCACCTATTTTATAGAAGGAACGGAGCCGACAGGTGTCTGCTATGGTGCTGAAGAAAAAGCCTCTGAGCAGGAACCTGTTCAAGATCAAAAGCCAAAGAAATGGTGGGAAAAGTGGCTGAAACGTTAAAAAAGACATGAAAAACCCCGAGACCTGCATCTCGGGATTCTCCATGTCCTAGCTTTAACACCAGTTTACTCAAAAACCGGAGAGAATTGGTAGACATCCGCCAATCTTCACAAAAATTTCACAATTATTCAGGGACAGCCAATCCTTCTTTTAATTCATCTGTTGATGCGTCCCACAGCGCTTGATTATGCCCTTTTAAGAAATCAGCCAGCACCTTTTTGGATACGTCATCCATATGACTCACGACAATTTTTCGCTTCATCGATTTATCCATTAAATTCACATGCTCTGGAAGTGACTTATACCCGCGGCGGATCGAACGGTCAACGGTCATTTCACAAGCCGTCACACCTGCATAATAAGGCCCTTCTTCTCTGCGGTCAATCGTCACCCATACGAGCCAATACGGTTTTCCGTTCGGCACCTCTTCTTTTGTTTTCAAAAATTTAATTCCTTTTTCGACGGCACTTCTTGCATGCATAGCACCAATATCAATGACAGCTTCCTTTTCTTCTACATCAATGATGACTGGCGAGATATTATCAAGACTGAGGGCGCCTGCCCCAAAGCCTCCATGTCCGTCGGTTGCATCTGTTTTTTTAATGATGTTAAAACCAATTGGTTTCTTCTTTTTACCTTCCATTCATTAAACCTCCTAAAGCAGCGGCTTCAAAATAAGATTAAACCAGTGTATGATTTGATCCCGCATTCCGATCAATGGACCAAACACAAAGTGTCCCAGTGGTGTGATCACGAATATGAGAAAAATAATGATCCCATATTGTTCAAATTGCGTCATTTTCGCCCGGATACGGGGGCTGACGACGTCCTCAATAATCCGATACCCATCCAGCGGCGGAAGTGGTAATAAGTTAAATAGGAACAAGATGACGTTTAAGTTAATAAAGATTAAAAAGAAATTATCGATTCCCGGCTCAAAGCGCATGATCCACTCCCCGCCAAATTTCTGAAGAAGCACATACACAAAAAAGCCCAAAAACGCCAGCACCAAGTTACTTAATGGCCCAGCAATGGAGACACAAATCCCTGCTAAGCGCGGTTTTTTAAAATGGTAACGATTCACCGGTACCGGTCTCGCCCAGCCAAACCCGGCCACAAAGATCAAAATCGTCCCGAATACATCGAGATGCTTCAGTGGATTGAGCGTCAGTCTCCCTTGATTCTTAGCCGTCGGGTCTCCGAATCGGTACGCAACATATGCATGCGCCAGCTCGTGCATCGTAAATGCAACAACAAGCGTAATGGCGACATATGGAATAAGTTCTAATGGATAAACAAGAAATTGGTTCAAAGGCATGAATCCCTCTTTCTTTCTATACAATGATTTACTTCATTCAGTATACTATAAGAAGTCCCTTAAACTAAAGGGAAGCGTAGCATTAAAGGAAAAAGGAGGTTTTCGCCATGCCGATTGTCACCGTTCAAATGCTTGAAGGAAGAACAGACGAGCAGAAAAGAGCTCTTGTGGAGAAAGTCACAGATGCCGTTGTTGAAACAACAGGCGCAGGGGCAGAAAAAGTCTCTGTCATTATTGAAGAAATGAAAAAAGAACACTATGCTGTAGCAGGAAAGCGAATGAGCGATCTGTAAGCATATAAAAAGGACAAGCACATAGAGTGTTTGTCCTTTTGTCTGCATTCTTATCTGTACCACGCTTTGTTACGGTTCACTTGATTTTTATGAGCCGCATCAAAGTAGTCAACTGTGTAAGAATAATCATAATTCATTAAGCAGACAATACCGCTTCCTTGAGGGTCGTGCGGTAAGCCAAAGTTATGACCGTATTCATGCGTAGCCGCTTTTGCAGTGTTCGCTGTTCCTTGATCAAGGTTAACGGCGAATGCACTTCCGCTTGGTGCACTATTGTAAACATAAGCAATTCCGCCAGCATCAAAGTTTGGATTTGCTGTAAATCCAGTGACAAAGTCATATCCTCTGCCATCAAAGCTGCGCGCAAGGTTAGACAAAATTTGCTCTGCATTTGATCCCGAAGACGTCCAAGATCCTACTGCTTGTACGACAAAGTCCACATCATGATCACGGTTAAATGTGACATCTGCTTGCTCAATGATGCTGACAATCCGTGTTTGCCAGTCACTATATTTCGCACGATACTGCGCATCAGCGACCGCATAAACAGTGACCTTCTGACTGCCTGTACTTGCTTTTGTTGAAATAGAATCTCCTGTATTGGCCTTAAAGGTTCTCGAGCCTACCTGCTTACCAGACTCATCTAATACCTTTGTTGTCACATCTCGTTCAATTGGAGGTGCTGTCTTCAAATCTTTAAAATCTTTTGCTTTTGGCAACCCCTCACTAATATGGGTTTCGAACGGCGCATGACCATGATCATGCCCATGACCTGCACTCGCTACTGGTGCTGAAGCTGAACTTACCCCCGGTAACAAACTACCTACCAATAAAAATGACAAAAAGACTGAACGCTTTTTCATTCCTATCCCTCCTTTGTTTTTCACAAGGTTATATATTCACTGAAAATTCACCATTTTCCTTCTATTCAGTCAAAAACAGGGAATTAGATGCACAGGAAGAAAGTCGAATTACGTCATTTTCACTAATTTTTCGGATATTTTGGCACACATTTCATCGAAAAATAGCGCTTTTGGTCCGGGTCTTACAAAACAAAAAAAGCCCTAAAAGTCGGGCTTTTGTTCAACTAGTTCAATTCCTTCAACTGATCAATATAAGCAAGAGCCGCCTCAAATTCTTCGTCCGTATAGCGCTGCTTGCTTTTAATAGTGAAGACCTTTTCCTTTACCTCATCTTCTGGCAGGTTATCAAAATATAAAATCGTTGAGACAAGCTCTAGGAAACGGGACGATTGCTCGTTCATCTGCTTCGTCAGCGCTTTGAGGTCAGGCATGTCCACTTCACACTGATCGAGAAACTCTTTCCCATTGTCCGTCAGCGAATAGCGATATTGATAGTATCCGCCCTTTTTTTCCTTCATTTCGTCCAAGAATCCAAGGTTGCACAGCTCTTCAATTCTGAGCGTCAACTCCTCTGAATAGGGGCCATAAAAATGAAAATCGTATTTCTCGTAAAAAGGCAAATCTAGCTTTTTTGCTATGTAAATCATTTTTTGCAGCTTCTTCCGTCCAACGATTTCCCCTGATTCAGAGAATACCTTCATCAACTTTGCATGCTCTTTCAACAAATTCCCGACATCTCCTTTTTCAGTACTTCCTTATCCCAAACCAAGCAGCTTCATGATCGCCTTTTTTTCTTCAGCTTTTTCCGACATATCTACAATTAAGTCCATCGGGAAATAAAGTTTATGATCGGTTCTTCGTTTACCGGAAATGGCGTCAACAATATCTGACTGTCTCGACAGTTCTTTAATATGACCGCTTTGCGTCAAAAGGTGGATTGGCAGCCTCTCTTCTTCCTCCCCTGGTCTGTAGAAGTCATAGGGCAAGTCAGAGGAAGAGTCGACCACTAAATAGTAGTCAGGATCAATTCCTGCCTCCTTGAACAAGGCGGTCAGCTTGAAATATTTCGTCATTTCTTCATTTGGATTAAACTCTGTATATTGGAACAATCGGCGGTTCATAAAACGGCGGCACAAATCAGCCAGCACGTGATCTTCTTCATCTTCCCACGCCTGAAAATAAAATAAGACAATGGATTCATCCAGCTTAATATAGTCCTCTGTGGTGACATTCCCCTCAAAGATTGAATAAAAGTGAACGGGGGCATGTGTGAAAATATAACCCGTTTCATGCAGCTCTTTTGCACGGTGAAGGATTTTCGTTAAAATGACTTCCGCACTGCGTGTCACTGGGTGGAAATAGACTTGCCAGTACATTTGATAGCGGCTCATAATATAATCCTCAACCGCATGCATCCCGCTCTGCTTCATCACAATCTGATCTTCTCTCGGGCGCATCACACGTAAAATACGTTCCATATCAAAGTGGCCGTAGCTGACGCCTGTATAGTAGGCATCACGCTGCAAATAGTCCATTCGGTCGGCATCAATTTGACTTGAGATCAAACTGACCACCTGTTTGTTTTGATACGTTTTGGCAATGACTTCAGCCACATGCTTCGGGAAATCATCACTCACCCGGCGGAGCACTTCATTGACTTCCGTCTGCCCTAAAATAATATCTCTTGTAAACGATTCATGGTCTAAGTGGAAGACCTTTTCAAAGGAATGAGAAAATGGACCATGTCCGAGGTCATGAAGCAAGGCTGCACTAAGTACAAGCTCGCGCTCCCCTTCATCCCATTCAGGCCGCCCTTTAAACACATCATCCACAATTCGTCTCACAATCTCGTATACACCGAGTGAATGATTGAATCGGCTGTGTTCTGCACCATGAAACGTCAAATAAGTAGTTCCTAGCTGTTTAATTCGTCTCAGGCGCTGAAACTCTCTTGTTCCTATTAAATCCCATATTAATGCATCCCTTACGTGAACATAACGGTGTACAGGATCTTTAAATACCTTTTCCTCAGATAATTTCCCTTTTGGATACGCCATCGTTTCGTCCCTCTTTTTTTAAGACGTGTTTCTATTATATCGGGTAACTTTTCCCGAAAACATCCTTGAATTTGCTGATGAATGTGTTCTCAAAGATTGCACGGACGTAAAAAGCCCGACCTGACAGGGACGGACCTCTTTTTAGGTCGACTGAACACATTCAGTGACATTTATTTGACTTTTTTTTGAACCTTTTCAAGTAATTCATCTTCTGTTGGTGCGGATAATGGGCGATTGTTCACAAACGCAAAAGCCTTTTTTCGTCCTGGACCACAATAGGATTGACAGCCGATCTCAATTTTTGCATCAGGGTCAACCGATTTGAGTCGAGGCAATAACGTCTTTAGGTTCGTCGCATCACAATCGTCACATACGCGAAACTCATTAGCCATGGTCTTACGCTTCCTTTCAATGATGATACTTCATTCTATATGAAACAGTTGGACAGCCAATCATGAATAATATACCACCCAACATTGTACATCGAAGCGGCTGGACTTGCAAGACGCTTTGCTGCCCCCATCATCCGCTTACATAAAAGCTAGTATTTTCCACTATCCTTTTAGCAAACTTGTATAAACCTTCTTGAACTTGGCTAATCTAATACCATCAAATCATATGGGGGTTTAAACACATGTCAAAACAAAGACAAGATGCTTGGTCAGAGGAAAATGATCTCCTCCTGGCAGAAACCGTCTTACGTCACGTCAGAGAGGGCAGCACGCAACTAAATGCGTTTGAAGAAGTTGGAGACAAGCTGAACCGCACCTCAGCGGCATGCGGATTTAGATGGAACGCTGTCGTCAGACATCAATATGAAAAAGCGCTGGCACTTGCCAAAAAACAGCGAAAACAACGGATGCGTGCACTTGGTAATGGACAGCCAGCGAAAAAACGATTACTTTATCAGCCGCAAGTAGAAGAAACGGTCACTCAAGAGGAATTCTCACAGGAACTGGAGCCAGCAAAGGAAGAAACATTTGCACCAGCAGCTGAAACTGCTGAACAGCTTCAGTTTGTGGATCAAAGCTACAATGAAGAGTTAGCTAGTTTATCACATTTATTGTCACAGGCTGCTCCTGCCCCAAATACCGCAGAGAAAAAGCCGGAAGCAAATCCATTTAGGCAGCATCAAGAATTAACCATCGACGATATCATTGATTTCTTACGCCGTTATGAAGGCGATGGTCAGCAATCCACTGCCTTACGTATGGAAAACAGCCGCTTAAAACGAGAAAACAATGAGCTTTCTCATAAAGTCTCGCAGCTAGAAGCTGAAGTGAAGAAGCTTGAAAAGGATCAGCTCACGATTCAAGAAGATTATGAAACACTCGTGAAAATCATGAACCGTGCAAGAAAACTAGTTTTGTTTGAAGAGGACGATAGTGCCGCACCAACCTTTAAAATGGACCGGAACGGCAACCTCGAAAAAATGGCAGAATAACAAAAAGTGCTCCCCGCCTCGGGAAGCACTTTTTTTAAATGCCCAAAAATAGCATCACACTAAAAAGGACATTGATCAAAAACACAAACATAAAAATATATCTGACCTGCCTTACCTGAAAATCACCAAACATAAAAATATAAAGACCTGCGATGCCAAGTGTCAGGACAGGCTGAAGAAATGGCACTAAAAGCGAAATGCCGTAGCCGGCTCCCATGATGACAGGAAGCCATAGTAAATAGAGGTAACCGCCGTTTTTGGATTTCAAGAAACCACTCCCTCTCTTTCTTCTATCTGCTTGATTTCAGGCTGAACAAACTTGAGTCCGGCCATTGTGCGGCCGCGTTTTTGTGATGTCCAGACTGCAATCGCCGGCTGATCAGTGAGAGATTCTGTGTCAATGGTGATCAGCACTTTCTCATGTAATTCAATTGAAGCTTCAGACTCGATTTTGCACCCAGATACACTAATATCATGTATGTTCACCGGCACCTTCTCTTCTAACCGGCCCTCATAGGACAGCGTGCCTGTCACGCTTTGCAACGGTCTTCTCACCCATTTGCGCCGCAAGGCCCTTGGTACTTTCTCCGTTTCTCTTATAAAGCGGAGAAATGTCCGAACAGCATAGGATTTTTTCTCACGATCCGTTATCGATACATGCTCTCGTGTGAATAAGAAACGGATCAATGATAGGTACTCTGATTTTTCTGTATCAGTAAAAGCAACACCAACCATCAGCTTGTCTCCATCTGGATGGCTCCAAACCACATCACACGCCACACTTTGATCCTCTGAAAAGAACAATTGCATTTGCCCTTGATTTAAAGAAGAAGCTTGATCAAGTGGAATGGATAGACGCGCACCTGAATCACTCATGTCTAGTAGAAAACAAGCAATCGATTCTTCTTGACGATCAGAACAGAGCTGCCCCTCTTTTTCTATGACAAACCGCTCTGATTTTCGATAACGCGGACGATCAAACGCCACAATCAGTGCCATGAATAGACCTGCACCGTTGTAAAGCACCCAAAAAATATTAATCAACGTGAGATCAGCATTCATCGTCCCATTTACCTTCATATCGTATCCTATTTTCACAAGGACAAGCAATGAGAGCAGCAAGAAGATCAAATGAGGAATCATCGTTTTCAAATGAAAATGTCTCTTGTCCGTTTGAATTCCCTTCGGTGTGACAAGGAATTCAACCCTCTTCTTCAAAAACAGCTCACTTAAAGCTACACCAGCCAAGTGGAATGCCATAGAGCTTTCGTAAATATGACTCCAGAACATACTTCTTTTTTGATTCGACACCAATTTAAACGCTAAATACGAACTAAAGAACGCCGGCAGCCAAAACATGAAAATGGACTGGAAATCGGCCCAGAAACTTTGAATACCAAACAATAAAAACAAAATCGGTGTAAGAATGTAAATCATTTTAAACAAACCGTTAAACCAATACACAATGCCATCTAAATAAAGAACTCGCTGCATAAGCAATTAAGCCGCGAACCTTCAATGGATTAAACTTACGGGCGCACTGAATGTTCCCTCTCGACCACCGGTCTCGCTGCTTTAACAAATCAATCCAGCTTTCAGGTGCCAGACCGACGGCTAATACTTCTCCGACAGACACAGATTTGAACTTCCCTTGGAGAAGCATTCCGGTCGCCATGTCTTCTGTAATCACTCCAGTAGCAAATCCGCCAATTTCCTCTAAGGCCGTTCTTCTAAATACAGTATTACTCCCGACATACATCACCGCATTGAATCGATCCTTACCAGCTTGGAGGGTTTGCATAAAGAAGTCCTGTTCATTTGGAATTCGATCCTTCGAGAACATATTATATTGGAAAGGGTCTTCGTTATAAAACGCCTGTGGAACTTGAACAAACGCAGTCGCTCCATCATGAAAGTAAGGCACTGTCTTTTCTAAAAAGGCAGGAAGGGGGACCATATCAGCATCAAGTGTGAGAATCAGCTCCCCATTCGTTTGAGACATCGCATGGTTTAAATTACCCGCCTTAGCAAACTTGTTATCTGTTCTTGTCAGATAATGAACGCCAAACTCAGATGCAAGCTGCTCCACAGACTCCCTCTTGCCATCATCACATAAATAAATGTGGACGCTGCCTTTTGGATAAGACAGATTCAAACAGCCTGCCACCGTGCGTTTCAGCACTTCAATCGGTTCATTATATGTAGCTATGAAAATATCAACTGTTGGCAGCCTGTCCAGATCACTGATCGTGACTTGTTTCCGATTTGAAGGCTTCCAAACAAGTGTATAAAACACAAGCAGCTGTAAAAATCCAATACATTCACAGGCAACAAGCAAGGTGCCCATTATTATATTAAATGTACCTTCATGCGGCAGTGTAAAGAAGAGACGCCAGCAAATATAGGCGGCATTTGTTAACACACAGAGCACAATGATGATTTTTTTAACAGTAGAGGCCATCGGCTGAATACGATACATCACATACAACACAGACAAAACACAAAGCATAAACAGCGGGTAATACGTGGTGAATAATGACAACAAATTTACCTTCTTTCTTACGCCATAAATGACTATTACATATAAAATTCCATAACAAAGGAGGGGATTTTTTCATAACATTGCCCCTCCAAATCTATTCAAGTAACCAAATCAACTATTATTTCCATAACTATCTAACTGATTTGAATAAAAATCAATCGCCTTTCGATAACTTAAAATAGCAGGATCTTTTGTCGTTTCAGTTAAACAGTTCAGTAATATTTCCATCGCTTTGCTATGTTCCTTTAAATTATACAAAGTCATGGCATAGAACGTTTGAATGGCTTGGTTGTCCGGATAAGTTTCCATCCCTTTGAGGAATATCTGTTTTGACTTTTCGTATTCTCCTAAAGTTCTGTATGTACTTCCTGACCCTAGTAAAGCGTCTTCTAGTTCTTCTGAAGACAATCCTAACTCAATGGCCCTTTCATAAAAAAAGACAGCTTGCCTTTCCTCTCCTAACAGGTCATAACTCTAGGCACATTGATAATGAATAGAGGCATCGTCTGGATACTCCTTTGCAAGATGAGACAGCATTTCATTTGATTCTTGAAGATGTCCACTTTTTCGAAGTTCAATGGCTTTTTCAAGCTTTGTTTCCATCACTTCACCTCTACTCTTTTCAAGATGAAAAGGCGGATGTTTACGAAAACACCTTTTCATTCCGCTCAATCATCCGCGTCATATTTTTCTCAAATTCCAGCTGTTCTTCTGCATTCAGGCCCGAGGCTGTCAGCTGATTACTAAGCTTTTGAAGCTCCTCTAGTAATAAACGCATAAGAAGCGTACAATCAATCGGTTCACCGATTAATTCTGATAAGGATGCCATCGTATCCGGCTGTATGTCAGGAAATACTGCCTTTACTTCTTGCCGTTTATCCTTTAAGGCAGCGTCATAAAAACGGCGGATCAAGTCGGCACGTTCACGCCCGCTTCCATCTGCACACAAATAAATTTGCACAGCGACCCCACCGCGTAATCTACGCTGAGAAATGCCTGCAAATTTCTTTCCATTGATACTTAAATCGTAGCTACCTGGACAATAAGAGCCGACTATTTCATAGGCTTCAATGTCCACATTATACATAGACAGCATCCGGCGGATCAATTCCACCATCGCATCATACCCGCGGTCAATATCAATGCCCTTCTTTTGTTCCGCAAAAATTAAAGACACATTCAGTACACCTTCATCCAGCACCACAGCAAGACCGCCTGAGTTCCGCACAATCACACGATATCCCTCTTCCTCAAGGAGCTTTACGCCATCTTGGAGAAATGGAAGTCTTGTATCCTGAATCCCAAGCACAATCGTATTGTGATGCACCCAAGAACGGGCTGTCGCTGGTGAGAGGCCCTTCCCCACCGACGCGCAAAGCGTATCATCCATCGCAAAGGATTGCTTCGGGTCCACATAGAGACCAAGACTCGACTGATCGATGATTCGCCATTTTGGCTGTGTCAGTAACTCAATAGGTTCATTTTTCATCTCCTGCATATCCTCTCGTTCATAAACTGTGTTTATTATAACATGGGATGAATGGGGGGAGAATGCAAAAAAGCTCCATAACATTTGGCGTCACAGAGCGTTTCAGTTGGATGATTTGGTTTTCTTGTTCTTGCTTTTCATGATGAAATATACAGAGAAAACTAAAACGATGGGTATCACAACTACGAGACAAGCAGTGATCCATGTATTCCAAGGCAATGTGATCATCTCCTTTATTGGATTACGCTTCTATATTACAGCCCTCACTCACCCATTTCAGAAAGTTGTCGGTTAGGAGCTCTGCATGCTGAGGGTCCATCACACCTGCATCCACCATCCACACCTTTTTCTCCTCATCAGCCAGCCGCATGAGAAATACTTGTCCGCCGCCATCGTCGCCAATTGCTACATAACCGCTTGCATATTGCTGAACCTCCCATGTTGCATTGCGTTCCGCCATGTCCTCCGTACCGTATAGAAGCACCTCACCGCCAATGGAACATCCATTTGTCTGTTTCAGCAAAGCCTTATAAGCACAAGGCAGCAGCATGTTTAGCTGTGATTCTGCCTCTGTGATATGTATGTCACTGGCTGGTTTGTTCACGTGCAAATGTGGGATTTGGGGTAAATTGATCATTTTTAAGAGCCTCCTCTATGTTAAGCCGCTGATTTTTTCATCACCCTTTTATACAAACGAAGGAGCATTTTTAAAAGAAAATAGAAAATGACCACGTCAAGTATAAAACCCCACACTAGAAATTCAAAAGTATGATGTCCGTGCAGAACTAGCCAATCAATAGGGAAACCGCGATAATCAGCATCTGAGTAAGAAACTCCTCTCAGCAAAGCTGTTCCTATAACAATCAGAACACTGATACTTAATAGCCAGTTGGATGTTTTTTTGTTTTTGTATTGTTTATGTTCCATAGGCATTCCTTTCTCTGTTTTGCTGCCCGATACAAGACTTGATTCCAGTACTACAGACAACCGTCCTATCTATGACAGCATTTCTTTAAGCAAACTCTCTGCTTTATGTAATTCATCTAGAAAGGGGTTTAGATAGTCATTATAACTATCCAAATAAGCTCTCACCCCGCCAATGATCAAAATCTTTTGGAGATCTTCATTGTTCTGAATGATCCTTTGTGCATTTTTATATCTTTTGTATATTAATTGGAGAACACCTTGATTGATTTCTTGTGGATATTCTTTTTCTAGGATGTTGATGACTGTTTGGATTTGTTTCGTTAGTTTTTGTTTTTTGTTCATTGAACGCTCCTATTTTCAAGGTTTTATTTAAATCATTCAATGGTACTTTACTGTTAATAATATTTATTGAGCTTTGATGATACACATGCGCTATCATATTTCAGCCCAAACTGCCCCAGTTATGAACCTACAGAAACCGGTTTTGCCAACGATCAACTTGAAGCATATTTCGCTAACTCATAAATATAAAAAGGCCCTCTTACCGAGGGCTTGTCAATTGTTACTCATCTGCCAATTCCCATACTATTTGACCATCTACCAAAATCTTATTTGGTGGATCATCATAAAGAGATATCTCAACTAAAGAGCTTTTCTCTTGAATTAACCAATCGTATACACTGCCACTGCTTTCATTAGGATGAGATAGAATATCATTTACTTGGAAAGCAGCAGCAATATATTCTGTAAAATTAATATCATCTTCATCTAACATATTACTTGTTTCAAAAACTGTATCTAGTTTTCCTAAGATTTTCAATCCACTATTCCATTCCAAAATCATATTTTTTTTTTCATACTTTATTAATGTTCCAATCAAAGAATCATAACCCATTTTTTACCTCCGATTTATCATTTTAAGGCCTCGCTGGTACGATGTGAGCACCATCTTTTCCATAATGTATCATTCCCTTAGTAGTCTCTTCATACTTTCCAGTATCAATATTATAGTATTTTCCTATCGCTTGGCCAAAGTCTATCCTTTCTTTATTCTTACCCAATTCTTTTCCTGTCCCTGCATATTTATCCAGCAATTCTTGTGCCTTTTTATTATCTCCGTAAAAAATGCTTTTCTTTTTTCCATTTGCTACTTCTTGCTTATAATTTGGTGTTTCTGGAATATGTTTTTCTTGAGCTCCTGATTTTATTTTTGCAGGGAAACCATTTACTTCACGGTACGGTCCTTTTGGTACGGATTGTTTACCATAAGTAGGTGTTTTAACCCTCTTCACATTCTTCCCTTGATCCAACCTAAAAACATATTTCCCAACCTTCACTATTTTCGTTATTGGGATGATAGAGGCTGCGGATAGAGCTTGGTCTGTGCTGCTGATGTTTTGGCTGGTTTCTGGGTCTTTGCCAGTAACGGCTCGGTAGCCGTCGTAGATGCCGCTGTATTCTAGGATGATGTTTTCGGTGGTTGAGACGACTTCACCGTCTATTATGCGTTTAGCGTTGCCACGGCTGCGGCTTTCTGGAATTTTGTCGACTTCTTCTATTCTTATTTCGCCTTTGCGATATACGTTCGGATGATTTGTTTATTGGCGTAAACGGTGTATCGTCCGCCAATAAAATCAATATCCGACGGATCAGTGACGACTTCATCTGCGATGTCGAATTCTTTTAACTTTTTAATGCCTTTTACGTTGAATAGTTTACCATTTATGACCCTGATGTCTCTATGAATCTTGTTTTTCCCGTTCACTGCTTCCCTTTGCAATGTCGTAAGCGATGGATCGTTTGCTGTGACTTGTTTACTGATGTTTTTATGGGTGTCATTTCGAACAACCGTCTCCACATTCGCCTGTTGTTTCTCTCTAAGTTTCTTCAGCATAATCATCAATGGGTTGTCTTTTGGGTTGTCTATTTTATCTTTTAATCCACTGATGGTGCTGCTTATTTTCTCTTCTTTTCCATCTTTGAAAATAGATCCCTTTTGATAGCTCGTGATGTCGATTTTTGGGCCGGTGAACATGGTACTTAAGGTGTCGATGTATTGCTTCATTGTTTGAAGGGAGCTTTTGGTTTCATGTAAAGCACTTGTCTGCTCCCGGTCAAATGCATGAAGCAGACCAATGGTTCTTGAGGTCTCGAGCCATGCCTTTTGATAGTTTTGCTGAAACACTGATTCGTCTACATTTGGTAAATGAACAATATGACCAACTCTGCCAATGGCGTGGTTTACCTCTGATACGATTTCAGAAATCGTTCGTTCAGCTTTTTTTAAGCCTTGATCAAGATCATGTTCGATAAATGCTTGTGATATAAATCCGTGCTCATTTGATTCTAATGCGTGAAGAGCCTGCTTTGTGTTTTTTAATGCAGCGCTATATTCCTCAATGACGACCTGAAAGAATTGCAGGAAGGGAATATGGCATTCTGTATAAAAGGCGCAGATGGCTTGTCCCGCCTCTCCCTTTAGTGCGCCATCGAGTGAGATGATGTGATTGATTTGTTTTTCTAGGGAGCTGATTTGCTGCGACTGCTGCTTTAACGCATTCAGCGTTTGATCTATTCCGTTTATTAGCGCAAAGGCGTCAAGGGTTTTCATTGTGTTCTCCTTTATTTTCTTTTACTGCTGGAAGCAAGCGCCTTGTCCGTTTCAATCATGGTGTTCACCGCTTGTTCTGTTTGTACAAGCTGTTTCTGAAGAATGCCTATATAGGATGTACTTAATTCGTTCAGCTGCTGATTGATCTTTTCTAATGTGTCTGCCGTCAGGAGCTGATTTCTTCCTTTGATGGTGGTTGGAAGGGATGCATTCATTTGAGCGCCTGATTGTTTTGCATGCTGTAATACTTGTTTGACCTGACTGCCATCTATTTTAATTTCTCTCGTCATGTGACTACCCTCTTTTTTCTTCCAGTTGTTTCTGCTTTTCTTTCTCTATTTTTCTTTCAACCGAATGAATTTCATGTTCTAACGAATGGATATCCGATGTTAAATCACTGATTTTCTCATTGATTCGATTTAATAGATTGGTTAGCTGTACACCTTTTATTTCCTGACTGGCGGAAGCCATTTCGTCTCGAATGTCATCAAACGTGTCTGCCAAATGGCCAAACCATGTATGTGATGTCAGATCTGGATGAGTGATTTTTTTGCTGGCATCTGACAGAGCCGATTTTGCCTCTTTGATTTCTTTGCGGCACATGTTGAGTTCGATGATTTGTTCTTTTTTGATAGATATATCTGCCTTTAACGAATACAAGGCTGCTTTATAACCGATGATTGCTCCAGATATGGTCAAACACCTCTATTCCTTAAATAGTCCTCCGTTATGTTACCATTTACTAGCACAAGAGGCATATGATTGAAAGTGAATTTACCAAAAAATGAATCGTACGTATTGGGTTTTAATACCTATTTCTCGCGCGCAAAAAAGCTGGATTCATTTACTGAATCCAGCTTCTTATTGCTTATTTGAGCGAATCACCTGCTGTTGCTGGTGGATGATCGCTAAATGAGGTGTCTTTCTTTTCAGGAATATAATGGAGAGAGAAACCGAC
This sequence comes from Bacillus sp. Je.9.29.b, assembly GCF_051129925.1. Taxonomy (NCBI): domain Bacteria; kingdom Bacillati; phylum Bacillota; class Bacilli; order Caryophanales; family Bacillaceae; genus Bacillus; species Bacillus sp. Je.9.29.b. The sequence goes on along the minus strand of NZ_JBCPSO010000003.1, from coordinate 325,046 downwards.
AAGACTGAAAAAGGCACTTAACACCAATGTTGGGTTTTTGAATAGGTTCGTACTTGCAATGATCATATCTCCCTTTTGCAAAAGAATCCCTAGTATTTGACCGAATACCAACAGGGCTCCTGACGTTAAGAACAGGACAAGCAGCACTTTAAATAAAAATTCCATCAATGCTCTCATGTGTTTCTCCTTTCTATACTGGAAGTATTCCCATTCCGATAAGCCAGCCAATTCCTACGATCGGCAGCATATAGTAGAGAATCAGCGGTATAAATGTTTTCTCCGGTCTGGCTCCTGCAAGACCAGAAGCAATGAAAATCGATCCTGATGCCGGCGGGGAAGCGCCTTCTGTTGATGAAAAAGCAAGAATGGCGACAACAGCCACAACTGGATCCACTCCGACTGAGACTAAAGCTGAAAATGAGACAAGTCCAACAGCTGTTAATGTGGCTGTAGAAGATAATGGTCCAGCCACCAGCGTGACAAGAATACCCACAATGAGCACCATAAGCCATTTCGGAATGGTAAGTACTGATGTGATTTGCGTCAAATCTTCTGCCAATCCTAATTCAGCAAGCACCTGACTAGCAGCAACAGCAAACAGCATCAAGGCACCGATCGTTGTAAACTTAGGTATAGCCGACTTGAAAAACTGAGACCAATCTAGTGCAGACGCCTTTTTTCTCCCAATTGTTAAACTAATCAACATCATGAGAATCGGAATCCACGTAATTAAAGAAATTTGATCCATTGCCTCTGGTCCAATGTTTGGATTACTTTTCAAGTAGTTTGCCAGCGGACCTATCGTGACAATGATAGGAATCAAGGCACCGAAAAAAATAAAGATCGACTTCCACCCTTGTTTCACAGCTTCCCTAAAAGGAAGAATATCATCTGGCGGCATGGCCTGAATTTTATTCTTTTTCACCAGAATATACACAAGAATAAATCGGTATACGACTTGATACAGTCCTCCTATTAACAGGGCAATATATAAATCTCCCTCAGATACAAGGGCTGCAATTGGTGCAAACCCCAGCATGATAAACATGGAAGAGTTCGGAGGCAGTGCCGCCCCAAGTCCGCCATTCCCTGCTAAAATGGTCGCTGTATGGGTTCGGCTCCAGCCTGATTTAATCATCCAAGAAGCTGTGATAGAGCCAGTGGCCGCTGTGTTTGCAGAATTTGAACCTGAAAGTGCACCTAAGACTGCTGAACCTAACGTACTCATATAAGCCGCTCCACCGGGAAGTTTTCCTACAACCGAATTTAAGATTCGCAAGAGTGCATGAATTAATTCCAGCTTTTCGATTAAATAGGCCATGAATACAAATGCAACAGCTGCATAGAGCACCTCATATGTGGATGCAAATTTTAATCCATCCCAGAACAGTCTTAATGCATCCAATCCGCCAAATAATGTGGTTGCAATAAAGCCTAATAGCATGGCTTCTCCCATATTCCGCTTCACGACGACATTCCATATAATGATGACAGCTATGAATACAATCAACGCAATAAAACCCATATCGTTTTTTCGCCTCCCCTTCATTAAATAAAACGCTTACAATTTATTGCCCCTGCTGCATCACGTCAATGACTTCTTCCCAGCTGGCCGGCTTTTTCCCATTAAACCGTTCAGCGAATTGAAAGTCTGCTAATCTCTCTAGCTTCTGTTGTGCTGCCCGAGACATACTGGCATCAACCTCTGCTTCATCCAGCATTTCAATAGAGCCAAGAAGCTCGATCGCTCGTCTTTTCGCATGAAGTGCACTCCCTGTCACAAGACGGTTCATGGTCTCTTCAAAACTTTTGCTATCCATTGTATCGCTTAGTGAAGAAATCACTTGTTGTTCCACGTTGTACTTTTTTGAAATTTCCAAAAATTCAACCATGAGACCAACGATCCCCTTCATATAAACGCTTCTGATCAGCTTCAAGGCCGAAGCATCTCCTGGCTGGTCACTGATTTTTTTAATATTCATGCCATAAGCATTCATTACTTTCATGAATTGGTCAGTTCCACTGCCGCTTGCCGTGATCGGAACCTTGTGTTTGTTAACTGGAAGAGGCCCTAGCATGGCAGCATCTACGAATAGAGCTTTTTGCTTTTCAATTTCGTTTGCCACTTGTTTTTTGATGTCTGGTGTTGATGCCGATACATCTACATATACTTGATTCTCTTTCAAACTTCCCGATACGGATTGGACCACTTCTAAGGTTTTATTTGCCGGCACAGCAGCAATCACAATATCAGATTTCTCAATGACTTCGCTGATACTGCTTGTCAATTCCACTCCTGTACGGGCTGCTTTTTCTTTTATCGCTCCAGCCAATTTCTCATTTTGTAAAAGTACATCATACGCATAAAATTGGTCTAATCCTTCTGATTTCAATCCCGTTGACAGCTCATATGCTGCTTCTCCATATCCAATAAAGCCTATCTTCATCACAGATTCCCCTATCCCTGATATTTTTTCATTCTGCCTTCCAGCCATGGCGGTGCTAAGAGACTGATGTCTTGCTTTCCTTCGTTCATATACTGTTGAATCGTTTTTAATCTTTGATTTTCATACGCTTGTTTCTCTTCCGCTAGTGTCAGCAGGTGTTCCGCCTTTTCCTTTGGAACGATGACGACTCCATCATCGTCTGCAATGACTAAATCACCTGGTGCTACTTTGACACCGCCGCACGAGATGGTTTGATTCAATTCCCCAGGACCATCTTTAAAAGGTCCATTTGGCATAAACCCTTTACTGTAGATCGGAAACGCTAGTTCCTCTAAAGCGAGTTTGTCGCGAACAAGCCCGTCAATCACGATTCCTTCTATTCCTACAGCCTTTGCAGCACCTGCCATCAATTCCCCTAAATATGCATGACCCTTATGGTCTTTTCCATCAACAATCAGTATATCTCCTTCTTTTGCAGAGTAGATCGCTTGATGAAGAAATAAATTATCCCCTGGCCGTAAGCTAACGGTAAAAGCTGTACCTGCTACATTCATGCCTCTTGCAACTGGTTTGATTTGATGATCCATCGCACCGGTGCATCCCATCACGTCTGACAGCAAAGTTGAGTTAAGCTTTCTTGCCCGATCTATTAGATCATTTGACACGAATTGAACAGTACTCATCGTTTCCTTCATCCCCTTTTAGTTATATTCATTACATTTAATAATACATAAAGTAATATATATTACTTTTGTGATAAGATCATACCATCTCATTTTTATTTAGTAAAGCGCTTTCATAAAATTTTAAAATAAAAAAATGAGTCACCACACGACTAATGTGTTGTGTGATAACTCATTTTCGTTAACATATGATTGATTTGATCTAAACGTGGTTTTGTCCTGTCAGGATCATTAATGGCTAAGGCACTTAAAATGTAATCTACGATAAAGATAGCAGATACGACAGAGTTATGAGAGCCCACACTTGCTGAGGAACATGGCAATACATATTGTGCATACTTTGTTAGTGGGGAGCTGTAGCTGTCTGTAATTAAAAGCACTTCCACTCCATATGACTTCGCTGCCTCCAGCAAATCCTTCATACGCTTTGCATAGCGGGGATAGCTGACTGCTATAATGAAATCATCAGATTGAAAATGAACGAGGTCATCGACCCAGTCACTTTTGTCTGCATCAATATATTGACTGTTCCCCAACAACCGATTGATTCCGAGTGACAGATACTCTCCAACAGGTCTTCCGCTTCGAACACTTGTACACAGAACCTGACGGGAGCTGGCTATTTTTTCAACAATATGCTGAAAGGTTTCTTCCGTGATATTGTCTAAAGCGTACTGGATATTTTGAAATTGCAGCTCGACATGATTATGCAGGAGCTTACTTTTATTTGAATGCTTGAGGTTCGCTTCAAGTCTCGTTTGAGGGGCAGCTTTATGCTTCATATTTGATTGAAGCTCTTTTTGAAGCTCGGAGAAACCGGAATACCCTACAGCAGCAGAGAATCTCATGATGGTCGCAGTACTCGTCCCTACTTTTGACGCCAATTTATCTACAGTTAAAAACGCGACTTCCATTGGATTTTGCACGATATAATCTGCAATTCTCCTTTGTGCCTCGGTTAATCCCGAGACCTTATGCTGAAGCTTATGTATTAAATCGTCCATTATAGCACCTGCCCATTCTATCGGCTTTATCTACGATCAGATTTTTTCTTTTCTCCCTATATTGTACACATTTGTCATCAAAAAAACAGCCAGCACGAATCTATCGTACTGGCTGCCTTTGTCGAAATCATTATAGTGCTTGAGCTGCTGTGATAAGTGCAAGATTGTAAACGTCTTCGGCATTACAGCCTCTTGAAAGATCGTTCACTGGCTGGTTTAAGCCTTGCAGGATTGGACCTACAGCTTCAAAGTTACCTAAGCGCTGTGCAATTTTGTAGCCAATGTTTCCAGCTTCGAGGCTAGGGAAAACAAATACGCTGGCGTCGCCTTTGATGACGGAATCTGGCGCTTTTTTCGCTGCTACTGAAGGAACGAAAGCTGCATCGAATTGGAATTCTCCATCAAGTACAAGCTCAGGTGCCTTTTCTTTTGCAATGCGAACTGCTTCAGATACTTTTTCTGTTTCGTCTGATTTTGCTGAGCCTTTTGTAGAGAAGCTAAGCATTGCCACACGTGGTTCGATATCAAACATTTTGGCTGTATTTGCACTTTCAATCGCAATTTCAGCTAGATCTTGGCTGTCTGGTGCAATGTTGATTGCGCAATCAGCAAACACATATTGCTCTTCGCCGCGAGCCATGATGAAGACGCCAGATGTTTTCTTTACGCCTTCTTTTGTTTTAATGATTTGAAGTGCTGGGCGTACTGTGTCAGCAGTTGAGTGTGCCGCACCGCTCACAAGTCCGTCTGCAAGACCTTTATACACAAGCATTGTACCGAAGTAGTTTTCATCTAGTAATGCTTTTCTTGCTTGCTCTTCTGTTGCTTTGCCTTTACGTCTTTCTACGAAAGCTTGTACAAGCTCTTCAAAACCTTCATATGTATGAGGATCATACACGTCAACACCATCAAGTGTAAGACCTAATTCTTTTGCTTTAGCTTCAACTTCTTGTTTTTTTCCTACCACAATTGGCTGCAATACTTTGCCATCTGCTAATTTTTGAACGGCTGTAAGAATGCGTTCGTCCATTCCCTCAGGAAAAACGATCTTTACTCCTTTACCTGCAACCTTTTCCTGAACTGTTGAAAAAATATCTGCCACTTCAATACCCTCCTTGATTTTACAAAAAAAGCGTTCTCTTTTAAGCATACTCTTCTTCTACCTAAATTCAAACTACCAACTTATATTATAGCGCTTACAAATTAAATTCTTATTTTTCAAACTAATTTAATCAATTTTGATAAAAGCTGTTTTCCTCGTTCAAGTTTTGATCACATCTCCATTTGGACAAACTATGTTATAGTTGGAACAGATGGAAAACTGTTAATAGGAGTGAAAGAAATGAGCGAACAACATACAACAAATGAAGCAGCTCAAACACTAGATGGCTGGTATGCGCTGCATGATTTTAGAACGATCGACTGGACAGCTTGGAAGCTGCTGACAAGTGATGAGCGCCAAGCCATCATTCATGAGTTCACAGGTCTATTGGAAAAATGGAAAACAGCTGAGCAAGATAAGGCTGGAAGCCAAACAATCTATAGTATTGTCGGCCAAAAAGCAGATATTATGCTTATGATTTTACGTCCGACAATGGAAGAACTAGGTGAAATTGAACTCGAATTCAACAAGACACGACTAGCAGAGTTTACGATTCCAGCTTATTCTTATGTTTCAGTTGTTGAGCTCAGCAACTACTTAGCAGGAGGCGGCGATGGCGGAGATCCTTACGAGAACCCGCATGTACGTGCTCGCTTATATCCAGAGCTTCCTTCTTCTCAATACGTGTGCTTCTATCCAATGGATAAAAGACGTTCTGGCAATGACAACTGGTACATGCTTTCCATGGATGAGCGTAAATCTCTTATGAGAAGCCACGGTTTAATTGGCCGAAGCTATGCTGGGAAAGTAAAGCAGATCATTACAGGTTCTGTTGGTTTTGATGATTATGAGTGGGGCGTTACCCTTTTCTCTGATGATGTGCTTCAATTTAAAAAATTGGTTTATGAAATGCGCTTTGATGAAGTCAGTGCACGCTACGGCGAATTTGGTTCCTTCTTTGTTGGAAACCGATTAGCAAACGAGCAGCTGGCGTCTTATTTCCATGTATGATAAACTCTTAAAGCTTCGGATCTCTCCGAAGCTTTTTTATGTATTTGTTTAGAAAGGTGATCACATCATGAAAAACTTCCCCATCGCTATTTTTGCGTTAACGCTCGGTGCGTTTTCGATTGGCATGACTGAATTTGTCATCATGGGACTTTTACCAAATGTCGCAAACGACCTTCATGTATCAATTTCTGCTTCAGGACAGCTGATTACTGGATATGCACTTGGTGTCGCAGTTGGCGGACCTATTTTAACGTTATCGACTGGAAAAATGTCGAGGAAACGTCTCCTCATTCTGTTAATGATTCTTTTCGTTGCGGGAAATGCTGCTGCCGCTGTCTCGACCTCTTATGGTCTATTAATGGCCGCCCGTATTTTAACGTCATTTGCTCATGGAACCTTCTTTGGCGTCGGAGCCATTATGGCTGCACGGCTTGTGCCTAAAGAGAAAAGCGCAAGCGCGATCAGTTTCATGTTTACAGGACTGACAGTTGCCAATGTACTCGGTGTGCCGTTCGGTACCTTTATCGGAAATCAATTCGGCTGGCGTATGTCTTTTCTAGTCATTGCCGTCATTGGTCTCATTTCCTTAATCGGTATCATCAGCTTAGTCCCAAATCAGTCGAAAGAAGAAGTACTCGATATTCGAAATGAAGTATCCGTTTTGAAAAAACCACAAGTACTCGTTTCCTTTGCAATGACCATCTTTGGTTTTGCTGGTGTATTTACAGCCTTTACGTATATCAGCCCAATCTTGCTGCAAATCACTGGCTTTCAGGAAAATGGGGTGACGCTCATCCTTGTCCTATTTGGACTTGGGGTCACCATCGGGAATTTAGTTGGCGGAAAGCTTGCTGACTGGAGGCTGATGCCAAGTATTATGGTGACACTGATCCTGCTCATTGCTGTCCTGTTATTGTTTACAGTCACTTCCGAATTCAAAGTGCCTGCCGTGCTGACTATTTTTGTTTGGGGAATCATTTCATTTATTCTTGTTCCTACCTTGCAATACCGCACGATGAACATGGCACATGAAGCACCGACACTCGCATCGACGCTCAGCCATTCTGCCTTTAATATTGGGAATGCCGGCGGTGCAGCGCTTGGCGGTCTTGCTATCGAAATCACACATTTACAGCTTGTTCCGTTATTTGCTGCAGCTGTGACATTTATTGGCCTCATTATTACAATTATGAGCTATCAGTCAGATAGAAGAACAAAAAGGACCTGAGTCAGGTCCTTTTTTATTTCACCACGGTCATTTCTGGCTCTTCTATTTGTTTCAAGCGTTCCTGAATTGGATGGGCAAAAGAGTGCTCTGACAAGACAATATGGGAGACGGTTTTTGTAAATCCAGATACTTCTTGAATAAAGGCTTCAATTTCTTCAAGAGAAGAAACTGACAGCTTAATGAAAAAGCAAGACTGCCCTGCCACTCGATAAGCAAAAAAGGCGCGTGGGTGCTCGTTCATAAAAGCCACAAAACGCTGATACTCCCCATTTAACACCGTAACTTCCAGCAGGCAGTCAATCAGAAGCCCTAATTTTTTATAATTGACCTGAACAGAATACCCTTCGATAATCCCTGCATCCTCTAATTTACGTACTCTTTCTGCTACCGCAGGTGCTGATAAATTCACTCGTTTGGACAATTCCCTCATGGATAAGCGAGCATCTTCTCTCAATTCATTTAAAATATGCACATCTACATCGGTGATTTTCATTCGTACCTCTCCTATCCAAAAATCGTTCCATTTGAAAAGTATTTTATGATAATACTTATGATATGAAATGTAAAATAAAACTAAATAATGGTAGAATTTATTTTAACGGAATTGAATGAAAAAGCAAGTATGGAGGGATCACTTGATGAAAGAATCTTTAGACAGCCAGGCTTCTAAAACATTTCCCATCACACTTGCCATCGCACTCACACTTGGCGTTTTTGCTGCGGGATCGGAAGAGCTGGTGATTTCACCACTGCTGCCTGATTTATCAAACTCCTTTCAGCACTCTCTTGATGTTCTCGCTCTTTCCATCAGCATTTATGGGTTAGCTGTGCTGGTTGGAGCTCCGCTGCTCGTTCCTTTAGGGGACCGGTATTCAAGAGAGCTGTGTTTGATTATTGGGCTGTCTTTCTTTTTGGTTGGCACAGTGATGTGTGCTGCTGCCCCAAATTTGGCCGTGTTTTTTGCAGGCCGTGCTATTTCTGGGCTGGCGACTGGTGTATTTGTACCAACAGCCTATGCTCTTGTGGGCGACCGAGTTCCATACGAATATCGCGGCAAAGTAATGGGACTCATTGTATCGAGCTGGTCTCTTTCTCTTGTCCTTGGTGTGCCCATTGGCGCCTTTATTGGTCAAAGTTTGAACTGGCGCTGGACATTTTGGATTTTCGCCATGATGAGTCTCGTTGTCCTGCTGCTCGTCGTCCTTGAATCTCGTAAACAAGTCGCAGCAGCTGATCCAAAGGCATCTCAAGCGAGGGAGAAATCAGGCTTTATATGGGGGGCTTTAAAAATCGACCGAGTCCCTGCCTATTTGACCGTGACATTTTGTAACATGCTTGGATTTTATGGCATGTACTCATTTTTAGGGGCTTACCTGCAAAGTCTGTTTTCCGGGGGGCAATCAACAGCTGGACTTCTGATCATGGCTTATGGTGTTGGCTTTTCCATGAGTATGTTTACTGGGAAATTAGCAGATTGGTTTGGCAAAACAAGGTCTCTTTTCTTTGTGCTTGGCGGCATTACGCTCGTTCTTGCCTTACTTCCTTATGCACCGTTTTCATGGACATTGCTCATTTTCGCTTTATTTATTTGGGGTGCCATGCAAAGTTTATCTGTCACGCTTTTGAGCACCGTCCTGAGCGACTGCTCTCAAACCCACCGAGGCAAAGTGATGGCTTTTTACAGCCTTGCTTCCAATCTTGCCGTTATGCTTGGGTCCGCTCTGATGGGACCTGTTTATGTCCATTTCGGCTATCATACGGTAGGGCTTGTATGTGCACTCATTACGCTTGTTGGTTTTCTCATCAGCTTCGTCAGCTATAAACGCGAAAAAACCTTACAGCAGAAACATAAAAACACATTTGAAACGTGAGCTCATTTCACTGCACATCTCGATATGTGCAGTTTTTTAGATCAATTTTTAATATCATCATAAAATACATTTTTTATAATTTTTGTTGACAATTGCCAATTTATTTTTTTATAATCTAGTAAAAATTTGAAAAAGATTGGATGGTAAACATGATCTTAAAGAATGATGTTTTTCATTTCAAAGAAGAGCCCATCGTTTCACCTAAGATGTTTACAGTCAATACATTAGGCCCTAAGGGGACAAGCAGTGAATATGCAGCAAAACATTTCATCTCTCATTCCACCACTACACTCGGCACCCATACGAAACTATCCCTTTACGACACATTCGAAACTTGCATTGAACATACTCTCTCTAACGCACTCCAATACACTCTCGTTCCACACGCATACGAAGGAATCAAACACTTCTACATGAGACCTGACCTACAGCTTTTACAAATATTCAGATGTGACACGCCCATGTATGGTTTGGCTGTCAGACCAGATTTCCCCTTTCAAGAACAAATGCTTCACCATTTAAAAATTGTTTCTCATCCTGCACCTGTGAATTTGATTCAATATTTTATTCATCAAAATGCTGAATTTGAGCTTGTCAATTCTACAAGTACAGCCGCACAAAAGGTAAGAGACGGCGAATTTGATTTCGCTTTAACCAATGAGGTGGCAAGAGCTACATACGGGCTCACCTTCATTCGAACATTTAAAAGCATTCCTATGAGCTGGTCTATATTCGGAAAAGGAGAGATGTAACATGACAACTGAACAAAAGGTGCAAGAATTATATTTTCCTCAAGCGAAAAAACGAGAATGGGATAATGGTGTCATCCAATATTCTACTGTCAGAGGCGATACGGAAGTGTTAATTTCATACGTCCCTCCTCACACGATCATCGAACCTCACGAGCATCCAGAAGCACAAATCGGCATCGTATTAAAAGGCGAGCTTCAAATGACGGTCGGCCAATCGACCCAATTGCTGACCCCATTAGAATCAGCCTATATTGCACCACCATTCGTTCCTCACGGCGCATCGAATCTGACAGATGAGGAAGTGATCGCCATTGATATTAAGAGATTAAAAGATGGCGAGGAATATACGGCTCCTCCTACTTATTTCTTAGATATTTTCAAAACGCGTGATTTACTTCCTGGCATGGAAGTGACTTTTTTTGTGGAGGACTGGATGGAGCTTATGATTGCCAACATTCCGGGAAATGGCGGGGAAATGCCTTTTCATAAGCACCGTAATGAACAAATTGGGATTTGCATTAGCGGTGGGTACGATATGACGATTGAAGGCTTTACAGAAAAGATGGAATTTGGCACGACTTACTTCTGTGATCCAAAAGAAGATCACGGCGCCATTAATCCAAAGCCAGAAGCATCAAAGTCTATTAATCTCTTCTTCCCTCCACGCTATAACCGCTTAAAGCCAAAAGCATCTAAGGTGAAGAAATGAACATTGCCGGAAAAGTCGTCCTGATTACAGGAGGTGCGTCTGGGATTGGGCTTGCCGCCGTCAAGCTTTTCCTTGAGCACGGAGCAAAAGTAGCAGTGGCTGATATCAATGAAGATAGCGGTAAACAACTCATTGAATCATTGCCTCATGAACATGCTGCGTTTTTCAAAACAGATATTACGAATGAGTCTGACTGTCAAAAAACCGTTCAATCCGTGCTGAGCCAATTCGGGACAATTGATGTTTTGATTAACAATGCAGGCATCGAAATTGTCTCACCTATTCACGAGATGACACTGGAGGATTGGAACCATATTCTACAGGTCAACCTGACTGGTGTATTTCTTATGAGTAAGCATACATTGCCCCATATGCTTGAGAAGAAAAGCGGAAGTATTATTAATACCGGATCTGTCGGAGGTCTCGTTGGCTGGCCTGACATTCCTGCATACAACGCAACAAAGGGCGGTGTCATCCAGCTCACCAAATCGATGGCGATCGACTATGCCGCTCATCAAATCAGGGTGAATTGTATCGCCCCAGGCATCATTGATACGCCATTAAATGAAAAATCCTTTTTAGACAATCATTCAGAAAGTCTTGAGGTTGTCAAAAAGGAAAAAGCAAAGGTGAATCCCTTGCTTCGTCTCGGAAAACCCGAAGAAATTGCGGGCGTGATGCTGTTTCTCGCCTCTGATCTATCCAGCTATATGACCGGAAGTGTTGTCACAGCAGATGGCGGATACACCGCTAGATAAAAAGGAGTGCTTTCATTGAGTAAAAAAACCGTACTTGTCATTGCTGACTTAGGAGGATGCCCGCCCCATATGTTTTATGAAAGCGTGGCGGCATCTTATCATATCGTTTCTTATATTCCGAGACCCTTTGCCATTACAAAGGGTCACGCTGAACTAATCGAAAAATACTCCATTGCCGTCATCAAAGATCGTGATTATTTTGAGACACACCCTTCTTTTGAACACCCTGATTCTATTTACTGGGCACATGATGATTATCTGAAATCAGAGGAGGAAGTGGTAGATGACCTAGTCCGTGTGGCTTCCTTTTTCAAAGCTGATGCCATCACCACCAATAATGAATTATTCATTGCACCAATGGCAAAAGCTGCTGAGCGGCTGGGGCTGCGCGGCGCTGGGGTAAAAGCAGCTGAAATGGCACGTGATAAAAGCCAAATGAGGGCTGCATTCAACGCTGCTGGTGTCAAAGCGGTGAAAACTCAGCCTGTCACGACTTTAGCTGATTTCCAGCAAGCCATTGAACATATCGGGACACCGCTTATTTTAAAGCCTACATATTTAGCAAGCTCCATTGGTGTGACCCTTTTTCATGACAGAGCCGGCAGTGATGATCTCTTTTTAAACGTACAATCCTATTTGCAAACGATTCCCGTCCCAAACGCTGTGACATATGAAGCACCATTTGTCGCTGAAACGTACTTAGAGGGTGCTTACAAGGATTGGTATCAGGAGGATGGCTATTCTGATTATGTCAGTGTAGAAGGGTTAGTCGTGGAGGGAGAATATATCCCTTTTGTCATACATGACAAGACCCCTCAAATCGGTTTTACAGAAACGGCTCATATTACTCCCTCGATCCTAGACAATGAAGCCCAGCAAATCATCATTGAAGCAGCTAAGAAGGCAAATGAAGGGCTGGGTCTTGAAAACTGTGCGACCCATACAGAGATCAAGCTCATGAAAAATCGAGAAACAGGACTGATCGAATCCGCAGCTAGATTTGCTGGCTGGAATATGATTCCGAATATCAAAAAAGTGTTTGGGGTGGATATGGCCAAGCTGCTGATCGATGTATTAGTCGATGGAAAAAAAGCGGAGCTGCCAAAAGAGCTGCTTTCTGGACATACGCATTATATAGCAGACTGCCATTTATACCCTCAGCATTTCAAAGAAAGCGGACACATACCGGCAGAGGCCACACATATCACCATTGATCATATCCATATTCCGCAGGATGCTTTAGTTGGAGATACTGTGCTCGTCAGTAAATCCGTCCCGTCCAAAGGCACCTTTGTCGATCTATCTTTATTTGAAGCCTTTAACGGCATCGTGTCGCTTGAGTTAAAAGGGTCATCCTCACAGGATGTTGCCGTATCCATCCGCAACTTACAGAAGCAAGCTGCCATTCATTTAATGGATGAATTAGTCAAGGGATAGAAAGAGAGGGTAACGTGGTGGAGATCTTACCATCTAACATGATTAAACGGCTGCCAGAACAGAAATTTGGAACCGTATTTGAGAAAATTGCGCAAAAAGCACAAAACGGAGCGAACATCATAAACCTTGGTCAGGGAAATCCCGATCTTCCTACTCCTGCACATATCGTAAGCGCCCTTCAAGAGGCAGCAGCCACTTTGCAATTTCAGCAATATGCACCTTTTAGAGGCTTCGACTTTTTCAAGCAAGCCATTGCAGATTTCTACAAAAAGGAGTTCGGCACTGAGATAGACCCACAGAAAGAAGTTGCTCTTTTCAATGGAGGGAAAACAGGACTTTATGTCATGAGTCAGTGTCTGCTTGACCCTGGGGACGTTGCCCTCATCCCCGATCCAGGATACCCAGAATATCATTCTGGGATCTTGATGGCAGACGCTAAGCCCTACTGCATCATACTTGAATCGAAAAATGGCTATTTGCCAAATCTCTCTTCAATTGATCCGGAGGTGCTCAAAAAGGCAAAGGTTCTTTTCTTAAATTATCCGAATAACCCAACAGGTGCTGTGGCAAATGATGCATTTTTTGAAGAGGCTGCTGATTTTGCATCGGCTCACGGACTGCATGTCATTCATGATTTTGCCTATGGTTCATTTCATTATGAGCAAAAACCAGTAAGCTTTCTGAACGCTCCTCTTGGGAAAAGCGTAGGAGTGGAATTATATTCTCTATCCAAAACATTTAATATGGCAGGATGGAGAGTCGCTTTTGCTGTAGGTAATGAGGACATCATCCAAGCCATTAATGCCTTCCAAGATCATGTGTTTGTCAGTATGTATGGCGGATTTCAACAAGCCGCAACCGTCGCCTTGCAAAGTGATGACTGTCATATTCAATCATTGAAAGAGGTCTATCTTGAGCGAATGAATTTCTTCATCCGTCAAGCGGAAAAACAACTTGGATGGACCATTGAACGTCCAGCCGGCGCCTTTTATTTGTGGGCTCAGATCCCTGATGATTTTGTTGATTCTCATGCATTTGCTGACTATTTACTCGAACATACTGATGTTGTTGTCACGCCTGGGGGTGTGTTTGGAGCACATGGTAGGCGTCATGTCCGCATCTCAATGGTTGCTCCAATTGAACAGCTTGCCCTGTTTATCGACCGGCTTCGCATCCTTCCGATTCGCTTTAATCAAAAAACCCGCATATAGCGGGTTTTTTGATGTTATATACTTTTCATCGAACCACCATCGACGGATATTTGTTGTCCTGTAAGATAGGAGGCTTCCTCTGATGCGATAAAAGCGGCCAATGAAGCCATTTCACTCGCTGACCCCACTCTTTTCATTGGAATTCCTGACGCTACAGCCTGTACAGCTTCTTCCCGCGATAATGCCTGTTTACGCATCATGTTTCCGATAAATTGTTCATACCGATCTGTAGCTATAAATCCCGGGTTTAAACAATTCACTGTGATCCCTGAAGGTGCAAGCTGTGTGGCAGCATTTTTACTAGCATTAATAATCGCTGCATTCATCATACTGTTCGTAAACATTTGGTCACCAGGCTCCTTCCATAGGTTCCCGACAATTTGAATGATCCGGCCATATTCATGTCGTTTCATCATCGCTGCCGCACGCTTCATCGTATCAATGTACGCAATGGCTTTTTGAGAAAATGCTGCCATCATCTGCTCGCTGTCACATGAATCAAAGGTATCCGGCTTTCCCCCTGGAATGTTATTAATCAACACATCCAGTCTGCCAAACTCTTTTTCTATTTTCGTAAAAGCCTCAGCCCTCACTCCTTCATCTGACATGTCCCCACAGAAAAGAGCCACCGGCTCCTTTGTTTCTGCCATACGCCCAATGTACTGCTGCGCTTCTTCTAGTGAGGATTGATTTCTAGAATTGATGATGATCTTTACATTGTCTTGAGCTGCAAGCTTTACGGCGATGGCCTTTCCAATCCCTGTACTTGCTCCTGTTACAAACGCAATTCTTTTAGACAAACTCATCCACATCCCTTTTCTTATCAGCTTAGTACATATACATAAAATGACACATATAGAATGTATTTCAACAAAAAAAGACCTTTCTCCTGCGAAAGGCCCCCCGTTCTCTATTTAAATGTCGTTTCCCAATTAAACCCGATCGTTTCGTCATTCCAGGCGATTCGCTTTTCATCTGGGTTATTCGGGTCATACGATTCTGTTGTGAAATACACAATTTGCAGCGGCGTCTCACCTAGTACACGGTAGCCATGCGCGACACCCTTTGGGATGAGAAGCAGCATCGGATTGTCTTCCCCCATATAATACACATCGGTTTGCCCATTTGTGGGAGAGTCCTCTCGCAAATCATATAACACAACCTGTGCATGACCTGCCGGGAAGAACCAAACGTCGTCTTGTTTTTCATGATAATGAAAGGCTTTGATCACGCCTGGAAAGCTTTTCGACCATGACGCCTGACCAAAGCGTTTCAGCATCGGTTCATCATCTCGAATGAGCTCTGCAAAAAAGCCGCGGTCATCACAATGTTTCATGAGTTTTTTCGTTTGAACACCATCAATCATGCTGTTGCCATCTCCCTTCTTTCTGCAAATATTCGTGAAGTGCATCCTTCCAATGCCTCGGCTCCCAGCCTGTGGCTTCAATCGCTTGAAGATCTAAGACAGAATAGGCTGGGCGAGGCGTTTGGAAGCCGTACTCTTCCGTGGAAATCGGCTCAATTGTGACGGAAAGACCGCTTTTCATCACAATTTCTGACGCAAAATCAAACCAGGAACAGCTTTCTCGGTTACTGACATGGTACACGCCTGCCTTCTGTTCAAACAAATGAATCAAGGCCTCGGCTGCATCCTTTGTATAAGTAGGAGACCCTATTTGATCGTTCACAATGCGCAAATGATCCTTCGTTTCAGCGAGCCGAAGAATGGTATTCACAAAGTTATGCCCCTCATGTCCATAAAGCCACGAGGTACGAATGATTTTCACTTCGTCTGACACAAGCTGAATCAATTCCTCACCAAGCTTCTTACTCTTTCCATAAATGGTTTGAGGATCTGCTTGTGCATCGATTTGGTAAGGGGTGTCCGCCTGACCGTCAAACACATAATCTGTACTGACATGTAACACATCAGCGCCTGCGCGCTTTGCTTCCAGGGCTGTATAGTACGCGCCAATGCCATTCACAAGATACGCCTTTTCGGTTTCTGTTTCACATTGATCAACAGATGTATAGGCTGCTGCACTGACAACAATATCAGGCTGATAGTGTCTCATCGCATGTCTAACTGCCTGCTGGTCTGTGATATTGAGCATGTTCCTCGTTAAGGCAATGACGGTCATGTCTTTTTCTTTGAGCTGTCTGCTCAATTCTTTCCCTAATTGGCCGCCTGCACCGGTGATTAAAACTTTCATCCGTCACCCTTCTTCGCTCTGATCGTATTTGGTTCGATACCAATTGATCGTTTTTTCGATACCTTCTTCAAATGACGTCTCCTGCGTCCAGCCGAGCTCGCCTTTTAGCTTACTGGCATCAATGGCATACCGTCTGTCATGTCCTTTTCGGTCTTGAATAAACGCAATTTGATCATGACTGATTCCGAGCTGCGATAAAATCGTTTTGGTTAAATCGAGATTTGTTTTCTCATTGCCGCCGCCAATATTGTATATCTGCCCGGCTGTGCCGTTTTCGAGCACCTTCTTCACAGCTCTCGCATGGTCCTCTACATACAGCCAATCGCGAATTTGCCGGCCGTCTCCATAAATCGGGATTTTCTCTCCATTGACTGCTTTTCTAATAATGGTCGGTATTAATTTTTCCTCATGCTGATACGGTCCGTAATTGTTGCTGCATCGTGTAATCATCGCAGGTAATTGGTGAGTGTGGATATAGGATTTCACAAGCAGGTCTGAACTCGCCTTGCTTGCTGAATAAGGATTATTCGGTGAAAGTGGTGTTTGTTCTGTGAAAGCAGGATCATCTGGCTCCAAATCTCCATATACTTCATCTGTTGAAATATGAATGAGCTTTTTCGCCTTTCCTTTTAAGACCGCTTCAAGCATACGATACGTTCCGAGGACATTTGTTTGAATAAAAGGCTCTGCCGATTCAATGCTGCGATCAACATGCGATTCTGCCGCAAAATGAATGATCGCATCATAGACTTCGTCAAATGCTTGATCCAGCTCATGCTGAAGGGTAATATCCCCTTGAATAAACCGAAAATGAGACAACTTTAATAATTCTTCCATCTCGTCTGGATGACTGGCATATGTTAATTTATCAAAAACGGTGAGCCTGACATTTGTATCCTGAAGCAGCAGCTTCACAAAATTCAGTCCGATAAAACCCGCTCCGCCTGTAATTAAATAAGACTTCGTCATTCGGATCCCTCTTTTTTCTTCATCGTTTCAAACATTTTCACAGATGCTTCGTGGAGAGATTCATGTGTTCCTGCATCAATCCACCACCCTTTTAACATATCATAGGTCAGCTGGCTATTTGAGATATAGAGATTGTTCACGTCTGTAATCTCTAATTCGCCTCGATCTGACGGCGAGATTCTCTCAATATATTGAAAGACTTCTTGATCATAAAAATAGATGCCCGTGACGCAGTAAGACGAGCGCGGATACTCCGGCTTTTCTTCTATTGATAAAATCCGTTGACGCGTGGCATCAATTTCTGCAATGCCAAACCGGTTTGGATCTGTCACTTCTTTCAACAAAACCTTGGCTCCTCTATCTTGCCGCTGAAAGGCTTCAACAAAAGGGCTTAGCGAATCCTCAAATACATTATCACCAAGCATCAGCACAAACTTTTCCTCTTCTACAAAGGGCTTTGCATAGGATAAACCGTCTGATATCCCAGACGCTTCAGGCTGTACCTGATATACGATGTTCATCCCCAGTTCCTGATCGCTTTCAAGCAGCTTTTGAAACAACGGGATTTGTTCTTCTTGTGATATGACCATCACATCTAAAATCCCTGCTTCCTTCAATTTGAACAATGACCAATAAATCATTGGATATGGACCAACCGGCAATAAATGTTTATTGAAAATCTTCGTTAAAGGCGCCAGTCGTGATCCCTTTCCTCCTGCTAAAATAACTCCCTTCACATCTACACATCCTTATGTTCTTTTTGGTGATGATTCATGAGGTGTATAAGAATGTTTTTCACTCGTTCAGTTCCTTTTCCATCAATGAGTGTCCGTCCATTGAGATGGATGCTCCTGCGGAGAAAGTAGCTGCTGGACAGTCTTTCCACAGCACATCGTATATCTTTTTCATCCACAAGTTCACCTAATCCAAGATGGTGGCACGCTCCCTTTTGTGCAAAACGAGCGGCTGTCACTGCTTGATGGTCGACTTGTGAAAGGACAATACTGGGCACTCCGATACAAACTGCCTCGTATAATGTCATCCCGCCAGCAACTATGGCCAGATCAGCTTCCGAGAGACGCGCAGGTAATTGATCTGTATGACGAATGAATTGAATATGCTCAGCCTCTATTTGTTCCTCAATGCGGGAGGCTTTTCCTGTAACCGCTAAGATGAGTAAGTGGTCCGCTTCGAGGAGTGCTGATACAGCCTTTGATAACAATCCGCGCGGGTCACTGCCCCCAAGGCTGATGACCACCTTTTTGCATTCTTTTCGAACCTCATATGTGTCTTTTAATCGGCTTATCTCTTGATCTAACAATAAATAAGGTGTTCCATAAAAATATTCTGTCCCATCTACTTGCATGTGCTTTTCGTCCAGACCACCATAAATGCCGTTCACGACAGCATCGGCAAGCTGACAGGCTTCTGCTCTTATTTCTTCGAATAAGACCAGCCTGGCAGAGCTGGAGGATGCTTTGACTAATTGAAGAAATTGGAGGTCACAATCAAGTACATCAATCAGCAGAAGATCTGGATTCAGCTCTTTTATGTCCTGCTCCATCTGAAGGAATGCCTTCGACTCCTGCACCAAATGAACGTGCCAATCTGGACCTGAGAGCATTTCTACACAGATCTGTTCATTTGTATAGAAAGATATGTCGTTTCCTTCTTGAAGCAGTTGATTTGCCAGCCGTTTCATTCTGACGACATGACCCATCCCTCTTAAAAAACCACCATACACAACAATCATGATTTTCTTGTTCATTCAGCATCCTTCTGTTTCACAAATTGATTCAGCCGAACAATATCAGGATCTTGTTCGCAAATGGTGATGAGCTCAGCCGTAGGCACAGCAATGGAGCCGCCAGCTTTCTCTAGTAAACGGGTCGCAAACACATAATCTTCTTCTGTATCAATCGTGAATCGATAAGCAGGATATGCAAGTTCTTTGGGCGGTGTGAATAATTGCAGGTGAAATTGCTCAGGATGCTTTCTGATATAGAGCGTGACATGCTCACGCTCTGGCTGCGTAAGGGGAAAATTGTCGATTTCACTTAAAATCTGTGCGTTGATCATTTCCCCGGAAATACCGAGTGGCGTCCCAGCCGTATACGTGTAATCAGCCTTCGCTTGCCTATGTTTTTCAAGCATTTTCGACAAAAGGACTGGATCTATAAATGGGTTATCTCCCGTTAAACGCACAATGGTTTGCGGTTCAAAATGACGGACAATCTGCGCAAATCGCTGCAGTACATCCTTCTCACTGCCACGAAATACTTTATAGCCCTTTGATAAACAATAATGAGCCAGCAGATCATCTTCTGCCTCAACTGTTGTGGCGATCATGAGGTTCTGCGTTTTGTGATTGTAATGAGCTGATTGCTTTACCCGTTCAACAATCAGGTCGATCAGCGCCATACCGCCGATCGGTTTCATCACCTTTTTTGGCAGCCTTGTTGAGCCCATTCTCGCCTGTATGACAAAGAGCACATCATTGATCATTTGACGTCTCCTGCATGAGTACATCTTTCCATGTAACTCCTGTATGGGCTGGGATATCTCTGACAGCCTTTGCGCCAAGTAAAACCGCCATATACCTTGGATGCAGACCTTGGCTTTTTTGTCCTGGACGTAACACGGCTAGATTTTCTGCGGTCAATGTCTCGCCCTTCGCAATGCCTTTTGTCGTAAAAATGCCTCGATACGCAAATTCACGAATCTTGCCTTCAATGGCTGTTGTCGTTTTATAAGAACTGCCAAGGAGCTCTTCTGGCACTGAATGAATGTCAGCTTCTTTTAAATTCCGCTGCTTTTCTGCCGCTCGAATATGCTGAACCATTTCCTTCAATTCATCAGGATCAAGCGCAAAGGAATGATCAGCCCCAGGTAACGTTTTATCGACTGTAAAATGCTTTTCAATGATTGCTGCCCCAAGCTTCACAGCAGCTACAGGCGCTTCAGTTGGATGCTCACTATGATCAGAAAAGCCAATGACTGCCTCGGGAAATGCCGCAGCTAAGGTTTGAAGCACGCGCAGATTCGTGTAAGCTCTAGGTGCTGGATACTTTGCTACGCAATGCATGATAGCGACCTGCTGATTTTGCTCGCTTGTAATCGCCTCGTATGCTTCATGGACATCCGAAATGGTTGCCCCGGCAGTTGAGAATATGATGGGCTTTTGAAAAGATGCCGTGTGACGCATAAGAGGCAAATGATTGATTTCATAGGATGCCAGTTTGAAAGCCGGCGGATCGGTTTGATTCAATAGATCCGCAGATTCTTCGTCACATACTGTGCTTAAAAATATCAGCCCTTTTTCCGCGCAACGTGACAATAACACCGGGAGCCATTCTGGCGGCAGCTCCATTTGTTCCACTAAAGAAAAAATAGACACCTCTTCCCCCTTGGCTGTTTCGTACAAACCCGGTTCCTTTTGATACATCCGATCAGCTTGAAACATTTGAAACTTCACCGCATCGGCACCTGCTTCCTTTGCCACATCAATTAAAGCAAGCGCCTGATCCAGCTTTCCATCATGGTTAATGCCTGCCTCTGCAATGATAAAGACAGGCGCACCATCCCCTACTTTGCGATCTCCGATATAGAAATGCGCCATCTTACCTCTCTCCTTTTTTCGGCCACACATGGTAATACAAGAAGGCATTTTTTGTTCTAAAACCTAGCTTTTCGTACAGCTGAATCGCGGTTGTGTTATGCATCTGAGTTCCGGCAGACATAAACCGATGCCCTCTCTCATAAGAGGCTTTTATTATCGCCATCACGAGCTTTTTTCCGATCCCTTTTCCTTGTGCATCCGGTCTAATGGACAATAAATCAAGCACTAGTTCATCGCCCTTTGTTACCCCTTGAATCAAACCAATGACTTCATCGTTTACCTTTGCCGCGAGATTGATATCTGCACGTCCGAGTAAATTGTTTCTCATCCATTCCTGAAAGAAATGCTGGACGACATTCTGATCTAAAAAAGGATCAAGTGCGTACCGGCTTTTCACAAACGCCTGATGAGCAAGTGACACCGCCTCATCGTAATCCTTTTCATCCGGCAGACTAATAACCACATCTTCACCTGTTGATGGAAGCTCCATTTGAACAGGCGGCGCCTCAAGACGAGTGAGACCGCCCACATAGTACACATATGACAGCCTTTGGACGATGCGATTTTTTTCAAGATCAGACGCTTCAAGACGTAAAAAGAAAAAATCGCATTTTTCTGTTCTCATCCAATTGATGAAACGCTCCATCAATTCTTGAAAAGCAGACGCTGACTCCGCTTCCACAAACTTCACATGAAAAATATGCTGATCAAAAATGCCGCTTTCCCATTTTGACCATTCATATAACAGGACTGCTTTGAGCTGGGCGCCATTGACAAGAGCAAACTGCTTGAAGCCGTTCATTTGTTCCGCTTGTTGACCGTATTTCTCCAGCCAAGCAGCGAGCACCTGATCATCTACAGCATGAACGACCTTCATGATGATGCCCTCTGTTCTTTTAAAATAGACAACACCGCTGTGATAACATCCTGCACATCTTCATCTGTCATACTCGGATAGAGCGGCAGTGAGAGCGTCTGCTTGTAGTATGTGAGTGACTCAGGGAAATCCTCCGGTGAATAGTGATACGTTTGTTGATAGTATGGATGCAAGTGAACAGGGATAAAGTGAACACTCGTGCCGATTTTATATTCTTTTTGCAGCTGATCAATCAGTTCATCCCGCGTGATGAATGCTTCTTTTGGGTTCACTTGCAGTACATACAAATGCCATGCATGTCTTCCTTCTTGATGCACAGGCGGCAGAATCAGACCCGCTTCTTTTTGAAAAGCCTGATTGTATGCTTTCGCAATTTGTTCTCTCCGTGCCTGCATGTCATCCAGACGGCTTAGCTGAACAAGCCCTAACGATGCCTGCACGTCAAACATGTTCATTTTATAGCCTGGTTCCTCGACCTCGTAATACCACGTTCCTTTTTCTCCATAACGATTCCACGCTCCCTTGCTCATCCCATGGAGCGCTAGTCTTCTAATCCGAGCAGCAAGCGCATCATCATTTGTTGTCAGCATGCCGCCTTCACCAGTCGCTAGGTTTTTCGTTGCATAAAAGCTAAAAGCGGTCGCATCACCAATGGATCCAACGGGCTGACCGTGGTACGTTGTGTAAAGAGCGTGGGCAGCATCTTCAAGTACAAATAGATCATACTTTTTGGCAATGGCTAAAATTCGGTCCATATCGCACGATTGACCGGCAAAGTGAACAGGAACAATCGCTTTTGTATGTGGTGTAATGGCCGCTTCTATTTTCTCTGCATCCAGGTTGAGTGTCGCTGGATCAATATCGACAAATACAGGCGCTGCCCCCGTATGGATAATCGTATTAGCTGTTGCGCAGAATGTCAGAGGGGTTGTAATCACCTCATCCCCAGCCCCAATCCCTCTTGCCTTTAATGCTAAAAATAAAGCAGCCGTACATGAATTGACAGCGATCGCATGTTTTGCACCTGTCAGCTGCTGAAATTCTTCTTCAAACTGTCTTACTTTTGGTCCAGTTGACAGCCAGCCGGACTTTAATGTTCCAATGACTTCGTCAATTTCCTCCTGCTCAATGAAAGGCAGAGCATAAGGAAGAAATTGTGCTCTCTTTTTTCCCATATCGCTTGCACACCCCTATCTTCATCTCTGAAAATCCACACCAGTTTTTGTTTTGAGCAGAGAAAGCAGAACATCGATAGATCGCGCATGCGGATAATGTTGTTTAATGAACTGAGCTCCTTGCTGCTTTGCCAGTTTCATCTCTTGTTCATCCGACAAAATACGAATGGCTTTCTCAGCTAGTTCAACAGGGTTTTCCATATGATAGCTGCCAAGCGACTCGTAATATGGGTATCTTCTGCCTTCTGTCATTTTCCCGATCAGCACACTCTTTTCAAAAAGCATCGCTTCAAGACCAACTGTGGATGTGAGCGTAATCACGATATCCACATATGGCAGCAGGTCATACAGGTCAATTTCTTTTTTAATCAATTTCACATGATTTCCCGCTCGTTCAATAGACACATAGTCATTTAATCGATTTCGAGCAATTTCCCAAGGATGCGGCTTCATGATCAGCTGAATGTCTTTCCGTTTGGCGATCGTTTTAAGAACATCGCCATAAAAGGCTTCAGAAAACGGCTGCGTTGCCACGAGCACGGTCTTTTTAGCCGGACTGAAGTTCAATTTACGAAAAATGAGATCCTGTTGAAGCGGCGTTCGCTCCTTCACCAAATCAAACCTCGGATGACCTGTGATTTCCACCTGTTCCGGCTGACAGCCTTTATCTACATACCAGTCCTTTTCATATTTTCCAAACACCCCATGGCAAGTCGTAAAAATTGGTAAAAAGGCTTCGTCTCCCATAAGCGCGCCGTGCTGAAGACAGATACTCGTAAGCTGGCGTTTCACTGTTTGCAAAGCGAGTACGCGGCTGTAGACATCCTCCGTCGTTCCAACAATGACAGCTGCAATCGGCTGCATTTGAAATAGCATTTCTATCTGGTCAATGACATCAATAAATTGCACAATGTCCTTCCGCAGTTTTTCTCTAAAAAAGACATTGCCAAAGACAGGGTGGTGAGCGTAAGGTTTAAGGAGAGCATTTGCTTTTTCAATATATTCAGCGTGGGCTTCTTTATTAACCTCTCCGGCTAATTCCGGCTTACTGATCACGGGTAATCCGTAATAATCCGCCTTCTTCCAGCGAGCGAGCACCACCGTTTGGTTTGGATGGAA
This sequence comes from Bacillus sp. Je.9.29.b, assembly GCF_051129925.1. Taxonomy (NCBI): domain Bacteria; kingdom Bacillati; phylum Bacillota; class Bacilli; order Caryophanales; family Bacillaceae; genus Bacillus; species Bacillus sp. Je.9.29.b. The sequence continues at coordinate 300,861 of NZ_JBCPSO010000003.1, read as the reverse complement.
CCGCGTGTAATTTTGTTCCGTAAAACGCAGGTGTTCAAAGTGAAGCAATACCTTTCCATTCGCCGGACGATAAGCGATACGCTTGATCTGCTGCTTATGCTGATCAAAAAATGGCTGAATCTCTTGCGGTAATGGACAAGCGGTTGTCAGTTCTTGACCGAATGCTTCATCTTCCATGCGCTCCCTCACTTCAGGACTGATATATTGATAAAAATTACTGATCAACCCAAGAGGAATTTGCTTGTAGGACAAATCCTTCATCAGATTCACATACTCAAAGTACACCTGCCAATAATGATGAATATAGTGCGACACTTCAGGTCACCTCCCATGTCTTTGTTTTAATATACTGCGAAGCTCCCAGCAGGTGGACTGCTCGGGAAGTGCTTGAATAAAGGAACTTTTCTCTTCTTCTGCCAGCTGATAATGAATCGACTTTTCTGTGATGTAATTTGTATCTAATATTTCATCAAACGGATAGAACGGATAAAAATGATTTAACCGGAAAAAGAAACGGGCATCCCCTATTCGATAAAAATGCGGACTCTCGTCCCAGTAAGACCCAAATTCCTCATGAATTTTTGATAAAATGGATGTACGATGCACGACCGAGCAATGATCTATGGCGCAGGGGGCATTCCATTGCACTGTTTGCGCCGGCCGAATCGTTTCCTTCACTGGCTCTTTTTTGCTATTTAAATAGATCACTTTAGAACTAGAATAGACAATATCTTTACCTGGATGGGTATCTAGATAATGAGTGAGCTTCTCTAAACGGTCCGGGGCGTAGACATTGTCATCTGTGGCATAGGAAATATACTCCCCTTTTGCCAGTTCTAATGCTTGATTAATCAGCACGGCGTAGCGAGTTTTCGCTGTTCTCTCTTCCAGCGTTTTGACACCGCTTTGGATAAAATGAACGCGGGGATCTTTGCGAAACGGTTCAATCGCAGCAAGGGTTTTTTCGTTTGATCCATCATCCATGATAAAAAGTTCAAAGTCTGACAGCGTCTGCTGCAGGACCGCTTCAATCGATCTGCCGACGTAAGCCGCCTTGTTGTAGCTCGTCATAATGACAGTTACTTTTGTCAAAGTTTTCACCTCGGTCTCTTTCAAACTATGTTTATCATATGTGTCTCCTCTTAAAGAGACTGTAGAGTGACCTATTTTTTATAAAATTGTATTTTTTTATTGATCTATCTTTGAAAAATGCGAACTTTTTGGTAATATAAGTAATCATTTGTGTGTATTAAAGGAGTAAAGAACATTGGAAGCTATGAAGAATGATCACTCCCAAGAAGAGGAATTAAAAGGATTTTTTCGATTTTTTAAAATTTTCGTCGCGACAAAAACGATTATTCGCTCATATCAACATTCCAATATTCCCATTTGGCTGATGATGCTCCTTGCAAGTATCGCCGGTACGGGCTGGATCTACGAAGGGTATTTTAGCGAGTATATGGGCAATCATATTCCATTCCCTTTTATTCTGTTACAAGGAGCGGGATATGGTATTTTGGCAGGCAATATGATTCTATTTTTCGGTGTCCTCCTGATCAAATGGTTAGGGCGTCTCTTTTTCGGCTGTCAAACGGCGTATCGAGATATACTCAAGGCCTGCACACTGACGGTCTTTTTCCCTTCTGCTTTATTTTCACTTACTTGGATTTTCACAGTTGGGATGCTCGGTCCGTATACGTTTGTTAAAGTCTCACCATATTTAGATCAGCATTATGAAGTATGGTATTATCTCGATCTTTTAACTCTTACGGATGTATATGCAAAGACGTGGATATTTGGAATGGCTGTTTTAGGCATTGTCGCTGTGATGAAGCTCAGATTATGGCAAGCCTTCATCATTGTGATCACACCGCCCGCCGCGTTTTTTCTCATCATGACACTTTTATTTGATATTCAGCACGCTGTAAACTGGATCATGTAAAAAGGACGAGTACCGATAGAATGCGAGGGTTTGTCTACACGCTGAGGAATTGCATAGCAGTTCCTTTTTTTCGTTTAATGTACATATTCTCCCCTCCTGTCTCATAGTGTGAAAGAGAGAAAGAATGCTATGGAAACAACAGGTGCTTTAGCGCCTTCTGTTTAGAACACCATGAGGAAAGAGGAGGAACGTTATGAAATTGAAAAATCAATTTGGGCAAGGTTCGGGTTTCGAAGGTCAAGATTTCCGCCAGCAACAATATGGAGCAAATCCGTATCCTGCGCAGCAGATGGGTTATTCAGTCCCTCCCCAAACGCAGGGTCAAATGCAGCAGGGGTTTTCACCAATGCCGTCTACCGGCACTTCACAAGGAGGCCAAGGAACGCAGGGCGGCGGTCAGCCCTATCAAATTCCTTCTGGACCGATTTATCAGCAGAATGTCACCGGGCAGCTGCCTATTGAGCAGTCCTATATTGAAAATATTTTACGATTGAACCGCGGCAAGGTAGCCACGATTTATATGACATTTGAGGCGAGCAAGGAATGGAATTCGAAGATTTTTAGAGGCGTCATTGAAGCTGCAGGACGTGACCACATTATCATTAGTGATAATAAGACAGGAACACGATACTTACTATTAACAATCTATCTTGATTACATTACGTTTGATGGAGAAATTCAATATGATTATCCTTATTCGATGTCAACATATTCTCCGAGATAACGTCAAGCATGGCAAAAGCAAGGCTCAGGTGCCCTTGCTTTTTTCTTTTGTCTAGGTTTTTGTCACACCTCTAGGGCGCTGCTCATAAGATGCCTAGTAGTTTTTATCAAAAGCCTAGAGGTGATATCAATGACTGTTGAGCTGGATTATACATCACCAAATGTCAAATTTTCATACGATCTGAATCAAAGCCCCCTTGTGAAATTCGATCAGCATAACCTGATTAATGTGTTAGGAAAAAAACAATTAAACTCGTTGGATCAAGTGTCCCTGCTGGATATATATTTGAGTAAAAGCAAAGTCGTAGAGCCTCATTATCATCAAAATGCGGCAGAGCTTGTTTATTGTATAGCCGGTTCTGCTGCCGTATCGATGCTGAATCCATTTACAAAAAAACTGCACACCTACACCATCACACCTGGACAGGTGGCAAACGTGCCTCAAGGCTGGTGGCACTATGAAGTCGCTCTCCAAGACAGAACTCATTTGTTAGCCATTTTTAACGCATCTACACCTGAAGTGATCCTAGGCTCAGACCTTCTCACCCTCACCCCTTCTCACATCATGGCCCATACTTATTGCATGAACGAAACACAGTGGAAGCAGGCGATAAAGCCTGTGAAACCAAGTGTGTTTATCGGACCATTTTGCCACCGGGAGGAAGAGTCTCAAACGCACCCTGTCCCTCCATCTCACTACGTCCCATATTATCAAGCACCGCCCAACTATACCCCTTACTGGAGTTAAAAAAAACCGATGCCCCTATGAGAGCATCGGTTTTTTGGCTTATAAATTTTTTGCTGCTGCAATGACAAGCATGATCCAAGAGGCGATAAATGCTACTCCGCCAATAGGGGTAATGGCACCTAGAATCTTCACCTGCGTCAATGCCAGCACATAAAGGCTTCCTGAGAAGAAAAGGATGCCTGCAAGCATCACCCAGCCAGCGGCAGGAACCAAGGAGACACCTGACAGCTTATCTGCAAGAAAAGCGACAACAAATAAGCCAATGGCATGGAACATCTGATATTGAACACCTTTATTCCATATTTCTATATATTTTTCAGGGATTTTCCCTTCTAGACCGTGCGCACCGAAGGCTCCAAGTCCAACAGCAAGCATGGCGTTAATGGCACCTAAAATGAAAAATAGTTTCATTCGTCATTCTCCTTATCTCGTCAATTATATTTATCATAGCGCGGGTGAAGGGCGACATTCAACTTTCCCTTTACGTTGACACGAGATTGTCGGATTTCTTTTTCTTTCGTAACAAGACTTGGTCGACCACAATCGCAATGAGTGTGCCTAGAACAAGACCGTTGCTTAATAATGAAATGAGCACAGGATGCATGCCTTTCAAGGCCCCCTGAGGCACAAACATCGCCCCTACGCCTGCTAAAACAGCAATCCCAAGAACAAAGCGAATCCGCGGGACTTCTTCTTTCTCATACTGATCAAACTCCGACATCGCAATCCCAATCATAGAAGAGAAGACCACAAAGTTTACAGCAAGCCCCACAGGTGATGGCAATGCAGAGAAAAAGCTCATGAGCAGCGGAAACAAACTAATGAGAACAACAAGCAGACTTCCTATGAAAAAAGGCTTTCTCGATGGAATTTTGGTTGTCTGGATAAATCCTGCTGCCCCGGAAATAGGCACAGGCGCAATCGCACCGATCAGCCCGCTTAGTAAATGACCAAATGCTGCGACAAAACCGGCAGGACGTGCTCTTTTCCGCTCACGCAGTTCACCAAATGCCTTCACTGAGCTTTCCACAATTCGAATACTTGCCAGCATGTTCACAATGAGTAAAATCGTTATAAAAAAGGACGTGACAAGCAATCCGCTGTCAAAGACCGGCATACCGAATGGAAACAGCTTCGGAAACTCGATGATTTGTTCTGGAATTCGAACTGGCTTCGCCAATCCGAGTAGAGCGAATAACAGCCATCCGCCTGCAAGTGCGAATAACACAGAAAACTGCCTCAAGTAATGCCATTTTGAGCGGCTGATCATGAAAGTGAGGATAATAATCAAGATCGATAAGCAAAAGACAAGCCCGTCCACCTGATTACCCCGATAGCCGATGCCCATCAGCCCTTTCATGATTGGCTGACTTAGCTGCACAACAAGCAGCAGCAGGTAAATGCCTGTGACGACTGGCGTAAATAAAGACGCGAGCCAATTGATGATTTTAAATAAACTAAATATAAAAAAGAAAACAGCACTAAAAATTAAAGCCCCTTGTAATGCTTGCAGGGTTTCAGGATACGTCGCAAAGATTGTACCTGTCATGCCGGCATAAAGGGTATACACACCCCACCAAAGCCCTGCTGGACTTTCATTAATCGGCAGCATATGGCCGCATAAACACTGCACCATTGCCACAAGACCAAGTGAAAAGAAAGTACTTTGAATCAGCTCCGCCGATTGCACTTGATTCAATTCAAATGCTTGTGCAATCGCAATTGGTACGGCAATAGAAGCTGCGATAAAAAATGCCATCCACTGAATGGCGCCTAAAAATAGTTTCAAACCGATCACCTTCCCTTTGTCGTGACAAGACCATTAAAAATCAAAAATAGAGTCGCCGTTCCCGTCCTTCTCTTTTTGACCCTCATCATTTTGCTGAAATTTCTTCGCGCCACTTGTGCCCATGAGTTTCTCCAGCATGGCTTGATCTGCAGACACAGATGGTGCTGATGGTGTATGTATCGATGAAGGTGGTGAAATGACCGGCGACTGCGGCATTTGCACCTGTGATGGTGCGTCGAGAATGACATCACATAGTGAAGAAATGGCCGCCACTTGACGTTTCACCTCTTCATCATTTCCACTTTGTTTTGCTTTTTGAACCGCTTCCTCCATTTTTTGAAGCAGGCTTGATATATGAATATTCAAGGGTAGACCCTCCAATCTAAAAAAATCTCTTTTCAACATTATTTTACCAAATGAACAAACCAAATGGGTTCATTTTTTCAAAGCAGTGCGCTCACGACTCTCTTATTTGACCCGTCATCTTCATTCACACATAATAAAAGAAACAACATCGTCTATGAAAGGATTGAATAATGGACAAGCTCACTGCTCTATTTCAGAAACAAAAAGTCTTTCAGAAGCCGGCGGTTCAAGAACGCATCCGCATTCTTCAAGACTTAAAAGCAGCAATCAAACAGCATGAAAAGGATATTTTACAGGCCTTAGCCCATGATTTACATAAATCCGAACAGGAAGCCTATACAACAGAGATCGGGATGGTGTATGAAGAAATCAATCATACCATCAAGCACCTTCACAAATGGGCGAAGCCAACTCGCGTGAAAACACCGCTGACTCATATCGGATCAAAAAGCATGATCATCAAGGAACCTTATGGAAGTGTGCTCATCATTGCTCCTTGGAACTATCCTTTCCAATTGGCCCTTTCTCCATTAGTCGGTGCGATTTCTGCGGGAAATGCCGTGATTTTAAAGCCGTCTGAGCTGACGCCGGCAGTCTCACAAGTGATCAGCACAATCAACAACCATGTATTTCAAGAAGACCATGCGGCTGTCGTAGAGGGCGGTGTCGATGTCAGTACAGAACTGCTGAAACTGCCCTTTGATTATATCTTCTTTACTGGAAGTGTGGCAGTTGGCAAAGTCGTCATGGAAGCCGCCGCAAAGCATTTGACCCCTGTCACACTTGAGCTTGGCGGAAAAAGTCCCAGCATTGTCATGCCTGATGCCGACATCAAGTTAGCAGCGAAGCGGATCACCTTTGGAAAATTCACCAATGCAGGGCAAACCTGCATTGCACCAGACTATTTGCTCGTTCATGAATCCATCAAAGAGGAACTTTTGCGAGAAATAACGGCCTGTATCCGTGACTTTTATGGTGAACATCCCGAAACGCATCCGCACTTTGGAAAAAATGTTAGTCAGCGCCACTTTGACAGGCTCACACAATTTCTCTCAAATGGAACGATCGTCACAGGTGGACAGCGCAATGAACAGGAGCTCAAAATCGCTCCGACCATTTTAGACCACATCACATGGGAAGATCCCGTCATGCAGGAGGAAATTTTCGGACCAATTCTGCCTGTCATGACCTTTGATTCTCTGCATGAGGCAGTTCAAATGATCAAAGCAAGGCCAAAGCCGCTTGCGCTTTACTTATTTACAACAAATAAAGAGACAGAAAACTATATTCTAGACAACCTCTCATTTGGCGGAGGATGTATCAATGACACGCTTATGCATGTCGCTACCCCTTACCTGCCATTCGGAGGCGTCGGCGAAAGCGGCATGGGGCGATATCACGGGAAGGACAGCTTCTTTACTTTTACGCATGAAAAAAGCGTCCTGCGGCAAACCAATCGCTTCGATTTTTCCTTCCGTTATCCAAATGCGAAAAACGGACTCGACTTGGTTCGCAAATTTTTAAAATAAACAGGACGAAGGGTCTCTCCCCTCGTCCTATTTTCATTCAATATCCTTGATACACCAATTGATTTCTTCAATCCCCATTTGCTTTAAATACGCGTTTACCTTTGAAAACGGCCGGCTGCCAAAAAAGCCGTTTCTTGCAGAAAAAGGACTTGGATGAGGTGACTCAATGATGAAATGCTTGTTTTGATCAATGCGTTCTTTCTTGTTTTGAGCATGTCTTCCCCATAACACAAAAACGACGGGCTGTTCACGCTGATTTAGCACATCAATCACGCGGTCTGTCACACGTTCCCATCCCTTGCCTTTATGAGAATTCGCCTCGCCCTTTCTCACAGTCAGCACAGTGTTTAAAAGCAGCACACCCTGCTCTGCCCAGCTGACAAGTGAGCCGTGGTTTGGAACAGGACAGCCAAGATCATCCTTTAGCTCCTGAAAAATATTTCTCAAAGATGGCGGATGCTTGACGCCCGGCTGAACAGAAAAGCTTAATCCATGTGCCTGCCCTGGGCCATGATAAGGGTCTTGTCCTAAAATCACCACTTTGACCTTTTCATATGACGTCAAATGAAGAGCACGATACACGTCATCTGGTTTTGGAAAAACGGTCTGCGTGCGATATTCTTCCTTCATCCATTCACGTAATTCCTGATAATACGGCTGTTCAAATTCACTTTTCATCACAGCCCACCAGCTATCATTTAAAAATGGCTTCATTGCGGTTTTCCTCCTTCTACTTGCTGCGCTAGTCTGGAGATCATCGGTTTTCCATCCCACACAATCTCACTCTCTGATTCTCTTTTTTTCATCGCTGGTTCTTCTAATAATATAGCAAAGTTCGCTGTCGGCAGATCGCCCAGTTCATGCTTTTCACTTAAATCATCTAAGTAGTTTTTCCTTGTTTCACCAAGATCACTAGACTGATTTCCACCGCCGTCAAAAAACGCATAGATCACGCTCGCAGCTGGCACCCGTTTCACTCGGGCATGCTGTGATACACGTAAAAAGAAGTCCCAGTCCCAATAATGATGCATCGCTGGATCAAAATAGCCTATCTCATCGTGTATACAGCGTTTGTACATACTGCCCGAAGGAACATATGTAGAAAAGACACGCATATCCTCAATATCTGCTGTATAAGCAAATAAACGTCTCGACAGCGGAAAACGGGTCGCACCTTTTTCTTCAAATGATACAATTTCTGCATCAGAAAAGACAAAATCGGCATCTTCCAGCGCCTTACTCATGCGTTCGATATGACAAGATGTGAAGTAATCATCGTCGTCACTCAGCATGATGACGTCGCCTGTCAGCTCCCGCACCCCCACATTTCTGGCATTTACATGCTGGACATTCTCATCTAAATGAATCAAGCGGATCGGAAGCTCAGGGTAAAGTTCCTGAATGATGTCGACTCGCTCTCCTGCATCATTGACGACAACAATTTCAAAAGGCTGTACGGTTTGTCTTGTAATGGATTCAAGCAGCTCACACAGTGCGCTGAGCCGGTTATGTGTCACAATTAATAAGGAAATCTTCATATGCAGCTTACTCCTTTAATAGATTCGTCTTTTTCCATTAAAACATAAATTGACTTTCTTCTCATGATATAAAAGGCGGTTTGATTTGATGGGAAAATGGGAATTTTTGATGAAAAGGAGTGATGATGATGGAATATATCAAGGTGGAGAATAGTAAAGAAGCAAAACAGACCATTGACCACATTCATTCATCGGGATCATCAAAGGACGCTGTTTTTGTTTTTGCCTACGACCCAGAACGCTCTGATACCGTAACAGAGCATACAGACGCCAAAAGCATGACAGCGGTCGATCAAGGGATTTTGGATCAAGTCGCCAATGTCATTCGCACCCGGGATGATGAACTGATGGCCAAAATGATGTCAACTGGGGCCGATCAAGAGTTAGCCTTAACCCTTTTAGACGAGCTGAAAAAAGGGAAATTGGTGATTTGTAAAAGGTAAGAAAAAGAGGCGTTCCGAAGAGAGGAACGCTTTTTTATGCCGTTTCATTGTGATAAACGGAAAAGCTGATTATAATAAGGGATAGAACAATAACTGCTACACATCACATTGGAGGTTCAGCAACTATGTCTATGAATAAAGCACTCACCATCGCAGGTTCGGATTCAAGCGGCGGTGCAGGTATCCAAGCAGATTTAAAAACGTTTCAAGAAAAAAACGTCTACGGGATGACAGCTTTAACCGTTGTCGTTGCAATGGACCCACATCATCATTGGGATCATCAGGTGTTTCCAATTGATACGGCGACAATTCGCGCGCAGCTCTCTACCATTGTAGAAGGCATTGGTGTAGATGCACTAAAAACGGGTATGCTTCCTACCGTCGACGTGATCGAGCTTGCAGCTGACACCATCAAAACATATGACCTAAAAAATGTCGTCATTGATCCTGTCATGGTTTGTAAGGGTGCGAACGAAGTCCTTTACCCAGAGCACGCGGAAGCATTGCGCGAAAAGCTCACGCCACTGGCAACCGTTATCACACCTAATCTTTTCGAAGCAGGTCAATTAAGCGGAATCGGCGAGATCAAAACGATCGAACAAATGGAAGAAGCAGCAAAACGCATTCACGAACTTGGTGCAAAGTATGTGGTTATCACTGGAGGCGGTAAGCTCAGCGAAGACAAAGCCATCGATTTACTTTATGATGGACAAACCTTCGAACGCCTTGAAACAGATAAAATCGACACAGAATACACACACGGCGCAGGCTGCACATTCTCAGCAGCAGTCACAGCTGAACTAGCGAATGGATCAGATGTGAAAGAAGCCATTTATGCAGCAAAAGAATTCATCACGGCTGCCATTAAAGGCTCTTTCCAGCTAAACGAATACATTGGACCAACAAAGCATTCTGCTCATCGTTTTGACAAATAAAACAGAAAAAACCGATTCGCCTTGTTAGGAGGTGAATCGGTTTTTGTTTATCGAAAGCTTCGTCTCTGTGCAAACAGCCAATCTGTTAAGCCTGGCGTCTCATAAGCAGGCGTCCATGATGCATGGTCATATCCATACTTGCTTACGTACTCCGTATAAAGCGGCTGGCCGCCAGCTTTTTGAATAGCTTGAATGGTATTTCTTGCATAGCTGATAGGGATAATGGAATCATCTTCTGCATGAAATGCCCATATTGGCTTGTGTGCTAAAATTCCTGCCTTGCTTGGATCTGCTCCCCCCGCAATAAGAATCATTGCTGCAAACAAACGAGGATATGTGATGTTCAACTGGTACGTGCCAAATCCACCTTGTGATAAACCCGTCGCATAAATTCTTTTCTGATCAATCTGATAAGAAGTTAACACATGCTGAAGGACATCATAAGCTTTGTGTAAATCTGGTGAAAATTGAAACACGTTCGTCAGATCAATTTCATTTTGCAAATTTCTTGTTAATGCAAAGCCTCCATCGACAGCATTTCGCGCCTGAGGTGCAAGTACGTACGAAGGATGTTTCTTTTGGACTTCAGGAGAAGCCCATAAAACTGCACCATCATTCGCAAGTAACTGCTTTTGATTGTCTGTTCCCCTCTCCCCGCCTCCATGTAAGAATAGGACGAGAGGATAGGCTTTACCCCTCTTATGATTTTTCGGAATGTACAACCTATAAGGCATTCCTTGATATTCAAAAGATAAAAAGGATGATGCGATATCCTCTCGTGTGACAAAACGATAATTGTACGTAGACGTAGCAAGTCGATGCCTATTTTTGTAAGCGCTTACTTTTAAAGTCGTATTGGCATCAATATGAATAGGCTTTTTATATCGCTGACTTTGAGTTGTCGGCTGGCTGCCATCTGTTGTGTAATAAAGAGAAGCTTTTGGCACCGGAGAATGGAGAACCACCTCTTGTGAGCGATAATATTCACCAGATGGTACAGAGGCAGTAGGTGCAAAAAATGACGTGTGTTGAGTTCGGGCAGATGAAACGGAAGGATTGAGAAAACTCATAGAAAATAGGACAATCATAAAGGTGATCAGGCATTTCTTGGTTGTATGGTTCATATCGTTCCTCCTGTACAGGCTCATATGAAATTTTTATTTATTATTGATCATGACAATATAAATGTCAACGCTTTCATTTAAATTTCTGATTAATCTTATTGAATTAAAAAAGCGTACCCGCTTCCGAGTACACTCTTTTATCCATACATGAATGCCTATTTTTGCTGATCGGACTCTTTCGCCATTTTTCGAATAAAGGCTTCAATGGATTCAACAAATAAAGCATATTCTTTCATTTGTTTATACGTATCTGACAGCTTCTCTTTTACTTCTTCCTGCTCTAAAGAAGGTTCACCGAGAATAGATTGAACTTGAATGAGCAATTCTTTATATTCTTCACGTTTATCTTCAACATGATCTGCCATTGTCTCCAAGCGTTTTCTAGTCGTCGGCTGCTGTTTTGAATTCAAGTAAACAACCCCTTTTTTTGTCCTACCGCATTTGGATAAACGTCAGCCTCAGCTGTATATATTTTAAAATGATACCATAATTCCACCTGTTATCATATATGTAAAACGTCATCAAACCGCTTTAGGCCAACCTTGTATATACACGTTATAGGCTCTAAGATACAGGCTGATCTCACTAGAAAAAAGCAGATCATTGACCTGCTTCTCTTTGTAAATGCCATGTCTTCAGTTTCAGCTTTGTTTCATTTCTGCCACTGATGGAGATCGATTTATTTCCCGGGGAAGGAAAGTAACGTGCAGTAAAAACTTCTCGGCCTCCGTTTACAAAAATCTCAATTGACGATGAGTCGATAAAGATATGAAGGTCGTGTAATTCCTCTATGACTGCTTCACGAACTTCCTTTGATCGATCTTCAAATCGATCCCGCTCTAATGTCAGCTTCCCTTCCTCTTTATCATAGATGAGGCGTGCAGCTGCACGGATACAGCATTCAAACCCTTTTTGTGTGTCAATTTGATCAATGAATACCTCTGCGCTCGTAATATCCTCTACAGGGATGGAATGAACAGAACGTTTAATATGAAAAACATGCTCTTGTTCATTGGTCCGCATGGATTGAAGTTCACTTACTGGTTTTTGAATCAGATGTCCGTCCTCATCTAAATGGAGCTCTCTCGGGATCGTGAGACAGTGTATCCATTGATAAGAAATGGTCGGATGATGCTCTTCTCCTTGATCAGGCACCCCCATCCACCCGATTAAAAGTCGTCTGCCTGTTTCGTCTAGAAAGGTTTGCTGCGCATAAAAGTCAAAACCGCGGTCCAGTTCCTTAAACGCTCCGTGTGTATATTGATAGGAGTGATCATCCAATGTGCCAACAAAATAGCCTGATTGATGTGTGTTGTGATATTTTAAGCCATCCGGCTCTAGCCCTTGCGGTGACACAATCAATACATCCCGGCCGTCTAATTCAAACAGATCTGGACATTCCCACATATAGCCGAAATTGTCTAAACCATTCTTTCCGCTGCCTGCAATCGTGCCTTGAAACGTCCAATTATCTAGCGTATCAGAGGTAAATAAGACAAGGTGTCCTTTCAGATCTAAGCTTTGTGCACCAAGGACCATGTACCACTGGCCATTTCGCTTCCATACCTTCGGATCTCGAAAATGGGCAGTGAATCCTTCCGGCAGCGTTGCCACGACACCTTTTTTCTCAAAGTGAATACCATCTTCCGAAACAGCTAAACATTGATACGTCTCACGGTTCCCTTGTTCATCCCGAACGTTTCCAGTGTACATCACATACATCCGCCCATCGTCTATAAATGCACTGCCAGAATAACAGCCGTTTTGATCAAACCAATCACTTGGGGCAAGAGCGGCTTCTTCGTGCTGCCAATTGACTAGATCTGTCGATGTGTAATGCCCCCAGAATTTTGCACCATGCCCCGTTTTGAATGGCTGCCACTGATAGAAGACGTGGTAAATTCCTTTCCACTGAATCAGCCCATTCGGATCATTTAAAAGACCGACTGGCGGCATCAAATGAAAATGCTGCCGGTACACATCCTTTTTGACCAAATGCTCATAGTTTCGAATACGGTCTGCTATCTTTTGACGAAGTGCTGCGTCAGTTGTTGTCATGACTGTGACCACTCCTTGATTATTTTTCGACTTCTTTTATTTTAAAAATGATAGTGAGAATAAATGAAACAGCAACAGCGATTAACATACCAATCACATAATTGACCACATTCTGAACACCGAATGGTGCTGCAATCGCAATCATCGGTATGCCTGTTAAACCATAGGCATTGGCTGCTACCTTCGTGAAAACGACAAATGCCCCGCCCAATGCTCCTCCAATCATCGCCGCAATAAATGGTTGACGATAGCGGAGGTTTACACCGAATATGACAGGCTCAGTAATTCCTAAAAAAGCAGAGAAGGCGGCAGGAAGGGCAATTTCTTTTGTTTTTGCACGCTTGGCTAAGAAAAAGACAGCCAATCCTGCCCCTCCTTGGGCGACATTGGACATTGCCCAGATCGGCAGCAAATAGTTACGCCCAATATCATTCAGCAATCCTGCCTCAATCGCATGGAAGCTATGGTGAACCCCTGTGAGCACAATTAAAGAGTAAGCACCGCCGAAAATGAGTCCTGCTAAGAACCCTGCATGGTCATAAATAAATGTCAGTGCATTCGAAATTCCTGTACCAAGCATTCTTCCAAGCGGTCCAACTGCAATAAATGTCACAAATCCAGTGACAATCACGGTCACAAATGGGGTCACAAGTAAATCAATACTGTTTGGAACCACTTTTCTTAAATTTTTCTCAACAAGGCACATGATATATACGGTCAATAACACTGGAATAACCGTCCCTTGGTAACCAAGAAGAGCAATATCAACATTGAATAAATGCATATATTCAGGTTTTGCTTCCGTCAATCCCCACGGATTAAGCAGATTCGGGTGAATCATAATTCCCCCAATGACAGCCCCTAAATACGGATTTCCGCCAAACTCTTTCGCTGCACTGACCCCAATTAAAATCGGCAAAATGATAAAGGCTGCACTTGAGAACATATCAAGCATTTGGAAGATCGCAGAGCTTGGATCAGCCCATTTGAAGGCTTTCATCATACCTAAGAGACCCATTAACAAACCGCTTGCCACAATTGCTGGAATGATCGGTACAAAAATATTCGATAACGTCTTTGCAAAACGCGCAAGTGGATTCATTTTTTGTTTCACTGCTTCATCATGGCTGACAGGCTTTTGTTTCTCGTCGCCAGTCTCAAGACCAGTCTCACGAGCAAATGGTTCATATACTTTGTTAACAGATCCCGTTCCAAAAATGACTTGAAATTGTCCTGAACTTGAGAAAGCCCCTTTTACCCCTTCAAGTTCTTCAATGGCCTCTTTGTCAATCAAATCCTCATTTTTCACCACCAATCTGAGTCTTGTTGCACAATGCGTTGCACTGATGACATTTTCTTTGCCGCCTAACAGTTTTGTTAATTCTTTGGCTGTTTTTTGATAATCCATGAAGTTTCCTCCTTTTTTAAAGCAAAAAAGACCTAAAATTCACCAACGAGTAAAGGACATACACGTCCCCTCGTTACGCAAATTTTAGGTCTTGCCTGCCTGACAGTCACAATCCCGCAGTATCAAATTTTGATTACGCTTTCATCATAGTATAAGACTGTGACATGCGTCAACCTCTTTTTTCAAATCCAATGACCCATATACACTAATAAGAGTAGTGTGCATAAAAAAAAGCCTGCATGCAGGCACGATCATTTTAAACCAATTCGGCTTCCTGCAGACGCTGGACATGCAGCGTGATGTAGCCGATCTCCGATTCAGGGAGATGAAGTCCATATTCATCTTTTAATAAATCAGCCAGTCCAAGTGCACACCGGTACGCCGTATCATACTTTGTTTGGATAAAAATCAGCATGTCTTCGTCCATGATTTGAAATGCCTCATTCGATTCCAACCTGCCTAATGCATACCTCAAATGTGTCACAAGCCGCTGATAGGAAATACTATCCTCATCAATTGAATGCTGAAAATAGCTTTCAATATGCTCGATCATTTCTTTTATCATCGTTGTATATTTCACGGTCTTTTTCATGGACTCCGTATTCATTTTGGCCGTATGAATATGAAGTGCCACATATCCTGCCTCATCGTCTGGCAGTTCAACCCCAAGCCGCTCCTTTACATAACGAATGGCATACTTTCCAATCTCATATTCCTGCTTATATAAGACTTTGATCTCACCAAGCAATTTATTATATAGCACAATGCCTTTTTGAAGGCGTTCAATGGCGAAGGACAAATGATCAGTCAGTGATATGTGGATGTGATCACTGAGCGGCATCATGAGTTTCCCCTCTGCATAACTGATGATATGCTCTGCCACCTCAATATGCGCTTCTGGCAATGTGGCAAGAATTTGTTTGAATTTCTCATTTTCTTCACGCACAACAAAGATTTTCTCTATTTTTTGAAGAGGAACGACGTCATTTTTCCCCTTCTGAAAAGCAATTCCGGGTCCCATCACAATTTTCTCCTGATCACCCTCCTTCACAACCACTGCGTTGTTATTCAATATTTTATATATCTTCAAGGGGTATCCTCTCCCAGCAGATAACATTTCTTATGTGGGATTTTACCCTGTTTCACTTTTTCTGTAAAGGTAAGAGCGGACCAGCACGCGCCTCTCGCATCGTCTTCTCTTCAAGCATCATCAGACTTTGAGTAAACCGCTTCTCTGCCCTGCGTTTCTTCTTATGTTCTTCTGCCAGCTTCTCCAGCTCTCTCTCTTTCACTACTTGAAAGAATCCGGCATCCCCCGCGGCCGTCTGAAACCCTTGATTCTTCATCATCACACCAGGGTTCACAAGCACATTCATCATGAAACCAAACCATACGCTCAACCAGCTTTTTAATTTCTTCACTGAACATCCCTCCGCTTTTCTTAGAATCTAGCAGCTCTAGCAAAACAACTGCTCCTATCATATCCCGAGAAAAAAGAGAGGTTTGTCACAATCTGGGTGAAAAAACAAACTAGTTTTCAGAAGTTTTGTTGAAAAGTGCAGAAGATCATCATGTTCCTAGATGTTTCATTGAAAATTTTATGCACACGCTATCCCAAAGATAAGCACACCTTATCAACAGGGTTTATCCACATATCAACACCCTCTTACTAGATTTTGTGTATGTAAATTTTTTATTTTCCATATATGTATCTTAATAATCGAGTTATCAACAGATATTTGTGAATAAGTGCGACTTTATAAACAAAATAGTTCCTTATAACTATGTAAAATAAGACCATTTTAGTAAAGGAATTGTTTTCAACGTATTGAATACTTAATAACGGGCAGTGAATCTTTCCTATTTATCCACAAAAAGAAAGGCTATCTCCCTAAAAACACAGCTAGAAAGGGGAAAATTAATGAAAAAGGTAATATCTCGTTCTTCTGTTCTATTGTTCTCCACTATTTTTATTTTATCCACATTCTTTACCGGTCAACAGGCTGCTGCTGCTCCATCTAACAAAAAGATGGAACTAGAAAAAGCAGAAATCTTCGGTGAAATCAATGTCAACTCGAGAAAACAAACCACTGTCATTGTTGAATTAAAGGAAAAATCCTTAGTTGAAGCCAAGCAAGATGGCGAAGCACAAACAAAAGCCTCCCTCAAAAAATCTCGAACAAAAGTAAAGAACGCAGCACTCAAAGAGGTAGATAAAGCGAGTGTTCGTCAAGAATATGAAAAAGTCTTCTCTGGTTTCTCTATGAAACTTCCTGCAAACGAAATCCCGAAGCTGCTCGCAGTTGATGGAGTAAAAGCCGTTTATCCGGATGTTACATATAAAACCGATGAAGTGAAAAAGGAAAGCATCCAGCTTCCAAACGAAGATGTCTCCCCGCTTATGGATAAGAGCGCTCCATTTATCGGTGCACCAAAAGCATGGGATGCCGGCTATTCTGGAAAAGGGGTCAAAGTCGCAGTCATTGATACTGGAGTAGACTATACCCACCCTGATTTAAAAGGAAACTTCGGTTTATACAAAGGCTATGATTTTGTTGATAATGATTATTCTCCGCAAGAGACACCTAAAGGAGATCCTAGAGGCGAATCCACAGATCACGGCACACACGTTGCAGGAACGATTGCGGCAAATGGACAAATTAAAGGGGTCGCAAAGGATGCCACGCTTCTTGCATACCGTGTACTGGGACCAGGTGGATCTGGAACAACTGAGAACGTTCTTGCAGGCATCGACCGGGCTGTTACTGACGGAGCAGATGTCATGAACCTCTCTCTTGGGAACAGTGTCAATAACCCTGATTATGCAACGAGCATTGCACTCGATTGGGCCATGTCTGAAGGCGTTGTAGCTGTTACTTCGAATGGAAACAGCGGTCCTAATAACTGGACTGTCGGTTCTCCCGGCACGTCAAGAGAGGCCATTTCTGTCGGGGCAACTCAGCTTCCGTACAGCCTTTACAATGTGAAATTCCCGAATTATTCTACTGCAAAAGTCATGGGATACTACCAAGAGAGTGATTTAAAAGCGCTTGACCAAAAACAAGTCACACTCGTCCAAGCAGGAATCGGTGACGAAAAGGCATTTGAAGACATCGATGTTAAAGGAAAAGTGGCCGTGATTGAACGTGGTGCCATTGCTTTTGTGGATAAAGTCGACAATGCAAAAGCCGCTGGTGCAATCGGCGTTGTGATGTATAACAATACCGATGGAGAAATTCCAGTCGACGTACCAGGTCTCGCACTTCCTACAATTAAGTTGTCAAAAGCTGAAGGAACAGCGCTTATTAAAGCCATTGAGGCTGGAAACGATACAACGGCTTTCTCCATTCAATTTGTCAAAGAACTTAGTGAGCAAGTCGCTGACTTCTCATCCCGCGGACCGGTTGTGGATACGTGGATGATTAAGCCTGATTTATCAGCACCCGGTGTCAGCATTGTGAGTACGATCCCAACGCATGATCCTTCTCAGCCTTACGGATATGGTTCTAAGCAAGGAACAAGTATGGCATCTCCGCATGTGGCAGGAGTTGCAGCGATCATCAAACAAGCAAAACCATCGTACTCAACTGAACAAATCAAAGCATTGCTGATGAATACAGCAGAAAAACTGTTTGACGCAAATGGCAGCCCATTCCCTCATAACACACAAGGAACAGGCAGCGTTCGAATCATGGAATCACTTCAAGCGTCTTCTATCGTTTCTGATGCGAGCTATTCTTACGGCACTTTCTTAAAAGAAAAAGGCGTTCAAATCAAAACGAAGAAATTTAAAGTAGAAAACCTTTCAAAAGCACCGAAAACGTATACCATTGATTACAAATTCAATGGCAACGGCATTAGTACAAACGGAACGAAAAAAATCACCGTCAAAGGGAATTCCACTGGATCCTTTACTTCCGCAGTACAGGTGAATTATGGAAAAACCAAAAAAGGGACGTACCAAGGCAGCATCACCATTCGCGAAAATGGCAGAAAGGTCACGGAAATCCCTACTTTATTGATTGTGAAAGAGCCTGATTATCCGCGCGTCACTTCTGTTTCCGTAGAGCCGGACAATCGTGCTGGAAGCTATGTCATTAGCAGCTACCTGCCTGGCGGTGCTGAGAACCTTGCATTCCTTGTCTACTCGACCGATGGAGAGTATTTAGGTGAAGCTGGTGTTTATCAACATGTTGATAAAGGAGAGCACCGCGTAAAATGGAATGGCACAATCAATCAAGGCCAGAAGCTTGAAGCTGGTGAGTATACAATGCTTGCGTATGCAAGTTTGAAAGGAAAATCAGATACCGTACAAACGAAGGAACCTTTCGAAATTTACCCTGAATAAATGTGCATCACAAGAAAAGCCTTGTATGAGCGGATAAGCTCATCAAGGCTTTTCGATCATATATGTTGATATTGCTATGGATCGTTTCTTTTTTTACTGCTTTTTTTCTGACGATCACTTCGGTTTATTTTCTAACCTTTTTACATACGAAGCAGCCTCGTCCTTTTCATCAAGCATGCGAGCTGACTGTTTATGCTTCATGTATCTATCCGCTCAGCCTGCTCGTGTCAGCCGCCTTCTTCCTCACCATGATGCTCCTTTTCCCCTTGTACTTGCTCCGCAGGCGATAAATATACATACGTTATGCATCAAAGGCTTCTTTTAATAAACGATACGATGTGAGCCTGTCTTGCATGTGATGTGTGATGGTCACAGCGATCAATTCATCTGTCCGATAAGCCTTCGCGAGTGTGGTCAGCTGCTTTTTCACAGATGCTGGTGTTCCAATGACCATCCTTTGACGATTGGCAGCCACTCGTTTTTGTTCATAAGGACTGTAGGAATACGACTGTGCCTCTTCATATGAAGGAAAGCCTTCAAGATTCAGCCCCTGTTCATTGGCAAGTAAAGATAAATCTAAGCTGACAGCCAGTTTTTCTGCCTGCTCCTCTGTTTCGGCACATAAAACAAAGACTGCCAGACTGACACGCGGCTGATCACCGAATACTGAAGGTTCAAATCGGTTGATATATTGCTCCACAGAGTCTTCTCCGCCTTCACCATTAATAAAAAGCGCAAACGTGTAGCCTGCACCTGCTTTCGCCGCAAGCCTTGCACTCCCTCCAGAAGAACCAAGCATCCATACTTCTGGCGCGGTCTCTACCTTCGGAGAAGCGGTCAAATGAGGCAGCGGGTAACATTCATCCGCTAGATCATGTAAATAGACCTTCAATTCCTCTACCTGCTCAGGATACTGGTCGCCTAGACGCTTGCGCTCACCATGATGAAGGGCAATGGAGGAAATAGGCATACCACCAGGAGCACGTCCAATCCCAAGATCGATTCTGCCAGGAGCCAGCGCTTCGAGAACCCTGAAGTTCTCTGCTACTTTATAGGCACTGTAGTGGGGGAGCATAACGCCGCCAGAGCCAATGCGTATATGCGACGTAACGGCTGATAAATGGCCGAGAAGCACCTCTGGACTCGATCCTGCAAGCCGGTTTGAAAAATGATGCTCTGATACCCAAAAACGGTGATAACCCCACTTCTCCGCCTGCTTCGCCAGTTCAACCGTCTGCTTCAGTGCTTCAGCAGGCGTAGCGCCTCCTATCAAAGGAGATTGATCCAGTATACTTAATTTCATTATGCTGCACCTCTTACAGAAATCCCCCTCTCTTAATGGAAAGGGGGATATCTTATTTATTTTCGATTAAAGCCCTTCTCTTTCACAAATTCCCCAAGGAAGGCACGCTTTGGCTGACTAAAGCCCCGCAGCATCTGCTCAGACCAAGTATCTTTTCTCTCACCGTTTGTTCGTGCTTCATAATATGCGGAAATACGATCGTCGTATTCTTTTAAATAACGATCCACATGCGCTTCATCTTGCTGATATGAATTTTCATGATAGATGAGTTCAACTGGCAGCCGTTCCTTTTGTGACGACTGATTAGCTGGATGGCCAACAGCCAGACCGAATAACGGCAGCACATAAGATGGCGTTTCAAGCACTTCAGAGACTTCTCTCAGCTGATTACGCAGTCCGCCAATATAGCAGATCCCAAGTCCCATTGATTCTGCAGCAACACTGACATTTTGTGCAGCCAATGCCGCATCGATGACGCTAATGAGAAAGGCTTCCGTATTCTCAAGCGCCTCCTGATGATTCTTCCCTGCTTTTTTTGCAATATGATCATGGCGTTTCAAGTCTGCACAGAAGACAAAGAAATGCCCGTTCTTCTCAACGTATGGCTGATTCCCAGCCAGTTCAGCAAGCTTGGCCTTCTTCTTCTGATCTGTCACCCCAATAATACTATACGCCTGTACATAGCTTGATGTCGAAGCAGCCTGTGCACTTTTGATCAGTGTCAGCACCTCTTCTTCTGTCAAACGCTCGTCTGTAAACGAACGGATGGATCGATGATTTAATATGGTTTCTATCGTTTTGTTCAATTCGAAGACCTCCTTCACTTCTTCTATCATAAGGCAAAGACATAGGACTTTTCAAAAATGAAAACTCGCATAAAAAAAAGACAGCCTATGCTTAGACTGCCCTTACCTGTTTTATTTAAATAAATAACTTTGATATTTCGTTAATTGAACGCTTGCGTTATAGGCGATCCCGAATCCAATAAGAACGGACAAGACAGAGCTTCCACCAAAGCTGATAAATAAGAGTGGAATCCCTGTTACAGGCATCACGCCTATGTTCATGCCAATGTTCTGGAACGTATGGATTACAATCAATGCTGTATATCCTACGCAGAAGAATGACGCAAATCGGCTATAAGGATGGATACGGTCAATCAGTACGACAAGCCGGTAGATCAAGAAGAAGAACATGATCACAACAAACGCACAGCCGATAAAGCCAAAGGCTTCACCTATAATGGAGAAAATCATATCCGTTTGTGCTTCAGGAACGTAGACCTTTAAGTTTTTAATGCCATTCCCAAAAATCTGCCCTGCACCAATGGCCATAATCGCCTGCTCCACTTGATATTTATCAGATCCAGATGCATCCTGCGTCTGTGCTTGGTTGGCTGTTGAAGAACTATCAGGCAGCCAAGCGGTAATCCGGTTGATCTGGTACTGCTGAATGCCTATTGTTTTCGCAAAATCAGGGAATAAGATGATCACAGCTAAAACAGAAGCAACTAAAAGCACAACCACTGAACCGATGAGAGAGATCAGTTTCCAATTGACCCCTGATAAAAACACCATCACGACAACAATAAACATACAAACAGCCGCAGTCCCTGCATCCTGCAAGAAGATCAGTCCAACTGGTACAGCTGCCACTCCGGCAATTTTTAATAGAAGGAAAATATCATCCTCTAATGTCCGCTTTCCTCTAGGTGTAGACTTACCAATGACAGATGCGAGCATCATAATCAAACCAATTTTCATGAACTCTGAAGGCTGAAATGTCCCTATTCCAGGTAACACAAACCAGCTTTTTGCACCATTTTTGATTGGAGCAAAATCATGACCTCCGATTTGTGCAGGAGCGATTTTTAGAAGAATTAACAGCATAATGCCGCCTATAAATATATATAAGCTCAGTTTCTCTAATTGCTCTAAGTCAAAATAATTAATAGCAACAATACATATAACTCCGACCATATAGTATATGATCTGTCTGGTCCATGCATTAGATCCGTACTGCCCAAATTGACCCGCAGCATAAATCGCAATGACACTGATGGCAAAGAAGGCTAAAAATATAAAAATCAAATCTCCTTGATAGTAAGGAGATGTATTCTGCTTGTTCATGAACTAACCACCCTTATTACAAAACATAAAAGCCCTTATTTATATTAGATTGAAATTTTCACAAAATCAACTCACCTTAAATATGACGGAAGATACATCCGAAAGGTTCCATTCAATTTTCAAAAAATGAAATACTTTTCATCCTAACAATAGGAAAAAATCCCTCTATCCACTTTTCATTCAATCGATCTCAAGTCCTTTAAAAAGTTTATTTTACAGATTTTAAGGGGAAAATTCAATGACCTATGTGGCAATATAACAAGTAAACATCAAACGAGCATAAGCTGCACTGAGGAAAGAGGAATAAAACCATTTTGTATGGAATAAGGCCCATTTTCCAATTATTACGTTTACTTCAAAGTCAATTGTGGTATAATACTTGTAACAAAATGTTCACAATATATCCTAAAAACAGACACAATTGCATCCTGACCTCTCATTTGATTTGAATATCAACTTACAAAGGAGTTGGATACGATGGATATGTTCTTTGCG
Source organism: Bacillus sp. Je.9.29.b (assembly GCF_051129925.1). Classification (NCBI taxonomy): domain Bacteria; kingdom Bacillati; phylum Bacillota; class Bacilli; order Caryophanales; family Bacillaceae; genus Bacillus; species Bacillus sp. Je.9.29.b. The sequence continues at coordinate 277,983 of NZ_JBCPSO010000003.1, read as the reverse complement.
TACCTATGTATAGCAACGGCTACACCCCTGTTTTTATGGCTGGAAAACAGAAAAATTGCATTAGCATCTATTCCACCCATTATGATTATGTGGATTTTCTTTGGTCTTTACATGACAAGCAGTTTATCTCCAGCAGGACATACCTTCATGATCGCATTCTTTGCCATTAACGTGATTTTGGCTCACATTGCAGCGTTCCTCATCTACGGACTTCCATTCATTCGCAAAAGATTCAGCAGCAGATAGATATCGTCCAACTATTGGAAGCGTTATCACCATCATGATAAAAACCACTCACCTTCAAGAGATGAGTGGTTTTTTTATTATTTCTCTGAATGCTCAGACTGCTTTGGCGCAGACGGTGAATAACCGTCTTTACTGTTCTCTCCGTGGCTGTAGTGAGCCGCAAAGATCCAAACAGATCCGATGACGAAGATAATCGCACAGAACAGACCAAACAAAGTATTTCCGACTTGAACAGTTCCGTTTTCACTCTCTGTCATGTGCATAAACATGAACAGCTGCAAGAATGCTTGAATGAACGCAAAACCAAAGATAATCCATAGTTTTGCGGAACTGCCAATTTCAGCTCCAATCGCAATCCAGAATGCTAAGACTGTCAGCACAATGGATAGGATAAAGCCAACTACGTGTTTCCAAGGGAAGTGTTCGTGCTCTGCTGAGGAATGTGTTTTTCCAGCCATATCACAAAAGCCCCCCTAATCCGATCAAGTAAACAGCTGTGAAGATGAAAATCCATACAACATCAAGGAAATGCCAGTATAGACTTGAGATGAAAATCTTCGCTGCTGTTTGTGGAGTTAATCCACGCTTTTTAATTTGGAACAAGATCCCGGTAATCCAGAAGATACCGATCGATACGTGTAATCCGTGAGTTCCTAAAAGTACAAAGAATGCAGACCAATACGCACTTGTATGGATGCTCGCACCTTCATGTACATAATGGAAGAACTCAAAAAGCTCAAATCCAACGAAGCCTGCACCTAGAAGCAGTGTGAGAATCGTCCAAATGACAACCCCTTTTGTACTTCCACGGCGCATTTCATGAACAGCAATCCCGCATGTAAATGAACTAACCAATAGCAGGAATGTCATGATCAATACAAGCTTCATATCAAACAGCTCAGCTGGTAAAACGCCGCCAGCTGTTCTGCCATGTAGAACAAAGTAGGTCGCAAAAAGTGTTGAGAACAACACGATTTCCGCGCCAAGGAATATCCAGAAACCAAGGATGTTTAAACGTCCGGTTTCAGACTGATATTCAAGCGGTGCATTTGCATAGCTGCTATCATTATGTCCCATTACTTCTGCGCCTCCTTATTCTTTTTCTCTGTTTCAATGACTTCTTCAACAGGAATATAGTAGCCGTCGTCATATTCAAATGAACGTAAAATCATCGTTGCGAATACACCGATTAAGCCAATAACGCCAATCCAGTACCATTCAAATACAAGACCGAATGCACCAAGTCCAAAGAATGCAGACATGATCAGCGGTCTGCCTGAATTATGCGGCATGTGAATTTTCTTGAATTCTTTTTCAGGATGAACGTCCACATTGTTTTGCTTCCAATGATGGAATGCATCTGGTGTTGTCACTTCTGGAAGTGCTGCAAAGTTATAATGCGGCGGAATTGCAGAAGATGTCGCCCAGTCAAGTGTACGTCCTTCTCCCCAGCTGTCTCCAGACACTTCACGTTTTGAGTGTCTCCAGCTGTAGTAAATGTTGTAGCAAAGGATGATGAATCCGATACCCATCATAAATGCACCAATTGTTGAAATAAAGTTGAGTGCAGTCCAGCCATCTTCTGGTCCATACGTATAAATACGTCTTGGCATTCCTTGCAGTCCTAGGAAGTACTGCGGGAAGAAACAGATGTTAAATCCGATCATGAATACCCAGAAGAACCATTTGCCGATTCTTTCGTTTAACTTGTAACCAAACATTTTTGGATACCAGAAAACAAGACCAGCAAAACAAGCAAATACAGTACCTGCGATTAATACATAGTGGAAGTGGGATACAAGGAAGTACGTGTTATGGTACTGGTAATCCGCAGCTGCCATCGCAAGCATAACCCCAGTTACACCACCGATTACGAAGTTCGGGATGAAACCAAGTGCCCAAAGCATTGGTGATGTAAAGCTGATACGGCCTCGATACATCGTAAAGAGCCAGTTAAAGATTTTCACACCTGTTGGTACAGAAATCGCCATTGTTGTAATCGAGAAGAATGAGTTAACCGCTGCACTGTTCCCCATCGTAAAGAAGTGGTGAACCCACACAAGGAAACTAAGAACAGAAATTGCCACAATCGATACAACCATCGCTTTGTAACCAAACAACTGCTTTCTTGAGAACGTCGCAAAGATTTCTGAGAAAATACCGAAAGCCGGCAGGATCACAATATATACCTCAGGATGTCCCCAAATCCAGAAAAGGTTCGCCCAAAGCATCGGCATACCGCCTGCTTCGAGTGTAAAGAATGCAGAACCGAATAAACGATCAAATGTCATAAGTGCTAAAGCAACTGTTAGTACAGGGAATGCAAACACGATGATGACAGACGTAATCAATGTTGTCCATGTAAACATTGGCATACGCATAAGCGTCATACCTTTTGTACGCATTTTTAAGATGGTCACCATGAAGTTAATACCTGTCATAAGTGTACCAATACCTGCAATTTGGAGCCCGAGCAAGTAGTAGTTCTGTCCAGGTCCTGGTGAGAAATCATTTCCGGCGAGCGGCATGTAACTCGTCCAGCCTGCACTTGGTGATCCTCCAATAACGAAGGAAATGTTGAACAGCATTGCTCCGACCATAAATGTCCAGAAGCTAAGGTTGTTCAAATAAGGGAATGCAACGTCACGTGCACCAATTTGAAGAGGAACAACGACGTTGATTAAACCAATTAAAAATGGCATCGCCATGAATAGAATCATGATCGTACCATGCGTTGTAAAGATTTCATTATAGTGGTTTGAATCTAAAAACGTATTATTAGGAAGCGCCAGCTGCGCGCGCATCATCAGTCCGTCTACCCCACCGCGGAAGAACATAATCACAGCAGCAAGGATATACATGATTCCAAGCTTTTTATGATCAACTGATGTCAGCCATTCTTTCCAAAGCCATTTCCACTTTTTAAAGTAGGTTAAAACAAACACGATGGCAATGGAAGTAAGAGCGATAGAAATTTGCGCACCAAGAATTAATGGGTCTCCAGTTACAAAAAACTCATCCCATTTTAAATGCATAACGGCCTCCTCCTTTCCTTAGTCAGTTTATTCTGTTTCTAATTTTCTTTTATAGTTCTTCACATTCTCGAAAGGATCTGTCTTGGAATGCGGAGAAACTGCTTGATAACCTAAACGTTTGCGTGCTTGGAGTGCATATTCAGAATCTTCTCCGTGCTTCGCAAAGGATAAATGTGTTGATGAGAACGTCTGCACATCTGCAGCATCAGGAAGCATCAAGTAGTCATACGTTTTCTTCGTTAACTTTGGTGCTTCTTTCTTCGTTTTGTTTACCCATTTATCATAGTCAGACTGCGTCATCGCATTGACTTTGAATTTTTGCTGAGCAAAGCCCTCGCCTGTGAAGTTGGCGTTTCTTCCTTGGTATGTGCCTACTTCATCAGCTTGAAGATATTGTTCCATTTCCATTCCAGCCATCGCATACTTCTCCCCGCCTAGCTGAGGAATCCATAGTGATGCCATAGTATCAGCGGAAGTGATTTTGAATAAAATCGGCTGATCTTTTGGAATGTTTAAGTAGTTCACTGTCTCAATATTTTCCTCTGGATAACTAAAGATCCATTTCCAATCAACAGCTGTCGCATAAACGACAAGTGGATCTTTATGGCTTGTTGCTTGAGGTGCCTCTTCCAAAGAGTAAATTGTTTTTACAGTTGGAATCGAAAGAGCAGCAACGATTAATATTGGGATCACTGTCCAGACAACTTCTAGAAGCGTATTCCCGTGTATTTCTGGGTTATAAGAGGCGTTTCCAACGTCCTTACGCTCACGGTATTTAACCAAAATGATGGTAAACAGTACAAATACCGCACCAACGATAAAGAGCATAAATCCGATAGATAAAAGGATTAAGTCTTTTTGTTGTGCTGCGACTGGTCCTTTAGGATCTAAAACAGCGATATTGCTGCAACCTCCTAATACAAAAACACTCACGAGCATCGCTAATAAAAGCATAGGTTTAATGGCTCTGAACAAGAAGATCACCATCCTTCCTTAAATAATGTATAAATTGCTGAATAATTGTGAAAAGCCATCTGCCTTCGAAAACTTTTCTTCCCTTTGTAATGCTATCAAAATCTGTTAGAGTTAGCTTCCCTTTTTTCAAAAGTTCATTTATTTTTCAACAGATTTCTATCAAAATGTCATAAATTCGACATAAATTTATATTATTGCACACACAATAAATTTCTAGGATTTTGAAAAGTTGAGAGTTGAAGGCAAAGGACAAACAATCAAGAACTTTGTCAAATTTAGGTTTACCACAATAAAAAAGTTTGGTCAAATTTCAATTTAACTTAATGAAATTTTATCTAGGTAAACAATTTCAAAATAGGTATCCCCACATTTAACAAAAACCTTACTTATTTTAACGCAAGTTGACAAGAAAAGAAAGTATCGATCCTCTGACTATGCGGTGTAAGAATTGGCAATAAAGATGAATATGTGGAATCCCGCTAAATGACTTCCAGCAAAAAACCGGCTCAGCGCCGGCATTCTGCAGTTATTCTTCTCTCACTAAAATATCAGGGCGTCTATAGATGTCCCCTTCATGCTCAACGTCAATGTATGTCCACTTGCCTGTATAGGTTAAAAAGCGGTTCCCCTCTTTCTCTACGACTATCGTATCCTCTGACTTCAATCCAGGCAATGAAGGGTTCCAAGTAAACACTTGTTGCAGCTGAATTTCTTCCTTCGATGAGGGAACTGCAATGATTTCTCTAGATACAAAGCCCGTTTTCCCTCCTTGATGAAGCTTTTTCCAGCTATCAGGGAAGCCTTCTTTTTCATACTGAGCAATACCTGCTTTCAATACATCTCCCAATGTCTTACCAGGGCGCGTGGCAGCATTCATGACCGTGTCAATTCGTGCAAGCCGCTCTTTGTTCTCTTCAAGCTCCTTTGGAAGCTGACCGAAGTAAACAGACCTTGTGACATTCGCCACGAGTCCATGCCGTTCAGCGCAAAGAACAACAAGCGCATGCTTTTGAAGTTTTTTGTCTGTCGGAATTGGATGACGGTATTGATGAATCCGGTCATCTGTTGCCACAAGCAGTACCTCTATCGTCATTCCGTGGGCGATCGCTTTTTGAGCCGCAAGCGAAGCGATTTCGTGCTCCGTCTGTCCTGGAACGATTTCTTTACAGACACTCTCTACAATGACTGCTGTTTCATGACAAAGCGTTTCATATTGGCGGAGCTGTGATGCGGAAAGAATGGATCGGACTTGCGACAAATCCGGCTCGATCCATTCGAATCCATCCATTTGAATGTCTGACCCGATCCGTTTGTCTTTTGTGAGTGTTTGAATGTGTGCCGTATCATCCTCAAACCAATCCATCGTTACCACTTGAAATGGGTGATCGATATACGCCATCTCTTCTTCAATGATCCGCTTTTCTTCCATTTGATTCACAATGAGGACGATGTCGTCTTTTAACACAAGCAGCTTGCACACGCCCTCTGGTGTATTTAACACGATGTGATTTCTTCTTCCTCCTGTCAGCCAGGAGAAGTTATTACGCTTTTGAATCAAGACACCGTCGAGCTGTTTTTCTTCCATTAATGTTCTTACTTGTTCAATCATCTAATCACCTGCCTATATGAGTGTATGAATGAAACGTTTAAAAGCTGTTTTCCCTTGCTCGGTTCTTTTAAACACACCCGCCTGTGAGAGAATACGAGAAAAAATCATACCGACTTCTTTTTGTAAAATGGCTTCTGTATTGTCCTCTGTAAAGGTATTCTCTTCAAGCAGACGCTTTGCCCATGTTTCGTGTTTCGTAATAGCAGGGCGGGCTTTGATTTCTTCAAGGGGGTTTTTGGATAACAGCGCTTCTTTTAATTGACTTAATTCCTCTGCTAATCTACCAGGAAGAACTGCAAGACCCATCACTTCAATTAATCCGATATTCTCTTTTTTAATATGATGGACTTCTACGTGCGGGTGGAAAATTCCATCCGGGTGCCGCTTGTTTGTACGATTATTGCGCAGCACTAGATCTAATTCATAGTCATCTCCATGGCGGCGTGCAATGGGTGTAATGGTATTATGCGGCGTCTCTCCTGTATGAGCTAGCAGCTCCACTTCTTCATCTGAATACATTTTCCACTTGGTTAAGATAAAGTCTGCGGCTTCTGCAAGCGTCTGCCGGTCACTGCTTCGAAGCCGGATCACAGACATCGGCCATTTCACAATGCCAGCCCTCACATTCGGAAAGGCATTCAGAGAGAAGACATCTTCCACCTCCGCTTTCGCCATCGGAAATTCATGCGCACCGCCCTGAAAATGGTCATGACTTAATATACTGCCCCCGACAATCGGAAGGTCGGCGTTCGATCCGATGAAATAGTGCGGGTATATATATATGAAAGAAAGCAATCGTTCAAAGGTCTTTTTGGTGATGCTCATCGGCTCATGTTCGCCTTTGAACACAATACAGTGCTCGTTGTAATACACATAAGGTGAAAATTGTAGAAACCAAGATTCATCTGTGAGTGTCACAGGAATAATCCGGTGATTCTGTCTCGCTGGATGGTCGATGCGCCCCTCAAACCCAACGTTTTCTTTGCAAAGGAGACAAAGAGGATATTGCTTTTGACTAAGCTTTTTGGCTTCAGCGATTGCTTTTGGGTCCTTTTCCGGCTTTGATAGATTAATTGTGATCTCCAGCACGCCATCATCTGTTGGTGTAAACCACTGCACATTTTTGGCGATTCTGCCTGTATGAATATAGTGTGCGTGCTGCTGCATTTCATAGAACCAGCTTGTAGCCGCCTCTGGCCCTTCATGCTGGCGTTTCTCTTCAAACTTTGCGTAGATGACACTTGGAGGCGCCACCAAGCATCCCATGATTTTCGCATCTAGTAAATCGCGATACGTATCCGTCCCCTCAGGGATAAGGCCAGTCTCAACTGCCCAATCCAGCATCGGCACTAAGATGTCTTCAAGCTCCGCCTCCCCTGAGACTGTTCTCGGCTCAGCTTCATCCAGCCCAAGCACCTCAAGCAGCCGATTTCTCGTATAATCGATATCTAGTCGTGTGATCAGCTCTTGATTGATCCCGTATTGAATCAGCTGTTCCAGTTTTTCAAAAATATCAACCGCCATTCTCTCTGTCCCCTCTCTTGCCTGCCTGTTATGCGTTATTTACTCTGGTAGCCGTCTGGATGCTTCTGAAACCAATCCCACGCACTTTGAATGATGGTGTGAAGGTCAGCATATTGAGGTGTCCACCCTAATTCTTGCAGTGCTTTTTCAGAAGAAGCAATCAGCTTTGCTGGATCTCCCGCGCGTCTGTCAGCCACCTGTGCTGGGATCGCATGCCCCGTGACGTTTCTAACAGCATCTACTACCTGCTTCACGGAGAAACCAGTGCCATTCCCTAAGTTATATGTTGCACTTTCTTTTCCAGCGCGCAGACGATCAACAGCTAAGATGTGCGCGTCTACTAAATCCATGACATGAATGTAATCCCTAATACACGTGCCATCCTCTGTCTCATAATCATCACCGTAAATCATGATCTGATCTCGTTTTCCTAAAGCCACTTGCAGAATGATCGGAATGAGATGTGTCTCAGGCTGATGATCCTCTCCGACAAGTCCTTCTGTATGAGCGCCAGCTACATTAAAGTAGCGAAGCACGACGTATTTCATTCCATATGCCTGCTCAGACCACTTCAGCATTTTTTCAATGGCTAGTTTCGTTTCTCCATAAGGATTGGTTGGATTCGTCTCATCCGTTTCAACGATCGGCACTCGCTTTGGTTCACCATATGTGGCAGCGGTTGAAGAGAAAACGATGTGTTTCACATCAAATTCATTCATCACCTGAAGTAAGGCTGTTGCTCCTCCAACGTTGTTGTCATAGTACTTTAGCGGGTCTGTTACACTCTCGCCGACAAGTGAATCTGCGGCAAAGTGCATCACCGCTTCTATTTGATGTGTTTTGAAAACCTGTCTTAAAAAATCTTGATCTCGTAAATCTCCCTCTTCTAAAACAGCTCCCTCCAAAACAGCTTCTTTGTGGCCTGTCTGCAAATTATCCACTACCACCACTTGTTCACCTTTCGCTAAAAGAGCCGCTACCGCATGGCTGCCAATGTATCCTGCTCCCCCGCACACTAAAATTGTCATTACACTTCCTCCTTCGTTAGTTCTCTTGCGCCGCCTCCAATTCCAGCTGTGTAAAAAGAGGCTTGAATGCCTGTCTTCTCTTGATAAATCGCACCCGTTTCTTTTATAAATGATGCCAGCTGCTTTTCTTTCACAATACTGATGGTGCAGCCGCCAAAACCCGCGCCCGTCATACGAGAGCCAATCGTTCCAGGATGGAGCCAAGCGGCTTCTGCAAGTGTATCTAGTTCAAATCCAGTCACTTCATAATCATTCTTTAAAGAGAGATGAGAAGACTTCATGAGGGCGCCTATTTCTTCCATTTTATCATTTTTCAGAAATTTGACTGCTTTTATGGTCCGCTCGTTTTCTGTCACTACGTGTCTTGCACGTTTAAGGCATGTTTCATCCTGAATCAAATGGGCATGTTCGGCAAATTCATCTGCCGTGAGCTCACATAAGTGGGCAAGATCGATTTCTTTTCGTAAATCGTTTAAAGCTGATTGACACTCTGACCGGCGTTCATTGTATTTGGAGTCTGCCAGTGTCCGCTTTTTGTTTGTATTGGCAATGACAAGCGCCAGTCCCTCTTGCCGAAACGGACTGTATTGAAAATCAAGGGTATCGCAATTGAGCAAGATGGCGTGATCTTCTTTTCCAAGAGCAATTGAAAACTGATCCATGATGCCGCAATTGACGCCAATAAATTCATTTTCTGCACGCTGCGAAAGGAGGGCAAGACGGGCATTTGAAACGCCGAATGAATGCCATTCATTGATGAAGACGGCGGTGACAAGCTCAATCGAGGCAGAGGAAGACAGGCCTGCGCCATTAGGAATATTGCCGCCGTATACAATGTCAAAGCCTTCTTCTATCTTCATCCCTGCTTCGATAAACTGATGGAACACACCCTTCGGATAATTCGCCCAGCCGTCCGATTCTAAGTAAGCGATTTCAAAAAGGTCGAATTCTTTCACACCATCGCCATCAAAGTTCAAGGAATACATTCTCACGCGGCCATCTGTCCGCTTTGCACATGCTGCATATGTACCGAGAGTGAGCGCACAAGGGAATACATGACCTCCATTGTAATCTGTATGTTCACCAATCAAGTTCACTCTTCCCGGGGCAAAAAAATAGCGTAGTTCTTCTTCTCTATCCCCAAATTGCTGGTGAAATGCCGTGCGTAACATATCGATCATATCCATTCCCCTTTTCTCTTCTGATACTCTTATTTTAGTTGCCTGAACTGCGTAAGTTCAATGGTAAAAAAATCGTTAAAAAATACCCTTTTTTTGCTGTGAATGGTACGATGTGATATGAGGTGTACCATGATTCAAAATAGAAAAAGGTTGTTTTTTGCTGTGAAGGAGGTTTTCCAATTTGAAGAAGGAAGCATTTGCATTTCGTTTTCACCATTCTGATGTTACATTGCCGGCACAAATATGGTCTGTTGGCTGGGAGGTTCAATCATCTTCGTTATACAGCTGGAATGGCGTGGAGCGGAAGGATCAGGGCAAGTGCATCTTTCAGCTCACACTGTCTGGACATGGCATGATTGAAATCGGACAGAAGCGGTTTAAAGTCTTGCCGGGGCAGGCCTTTCTTGTGAAAAGCCCTAGTGCCTATCAATATTATTTTCCAGAGGACAGTGAGCATTGGGAATTTCTCTATTTGACGCTTTATGGGGAAGCCTGCGATCTTTGCTTTGACCAATTTATAGATCAAGGAAAGCAGGTCATGCGTTTTCATCCTCATTCCAAACCGATCCGCCTGCTGAAGAAAATTTATGATGAAGCCAGTGAAAGACGGATAACCAATCCATTTGAGGGGTCTAGCCTTGCTTATCAATTTGTCATGGAACTGTATTCATATTTGCCAAAGCTTGAGGGACAAATGGAGAAATGGCCTGAGCCTATCGTCCAAGCGGCCTTGTTTGCCAGCCATCATTTTCACGAGGAAATTGGCCCAGACGATATGGCAGCTGCGGCACGTTTATCCAAAAGTCATTTTACGAGAGAATTCAAAAAGGCCACTGGCTTCACACCTATTCACTACTTAACCAATATCCGGTTAGAAAAGGCGGAAACATTACTAAAAACAACGAAATACTCGATTGAAGAAATCGCCATACAGTGCGGCTACCGAAATGCGAATTACTTGAATAAAGTCTTTCGAAAGAAAATCGGCATGTCTCCAAAGCAACTGCGGGAAACAAGCGATGCATAATAAAAAGCAGCCGCTGCATCATTGGCTGCTTCTTTTACGCTTTTGACAGGTCAACATGAATTCTCCCTTGTCTTAAAACAATGGTCATTTGTGTATCAGGGGTCATTAAGTTTTCTAAAATGTCCGTTGCCGTTTGAAGCGCAATGTCCATTCGGTTGATCTTTTCCTTTTCTTGTTCCGAAAACGCTTCTGGATGTGCGGTCATTTCTTTGACTAGCCTCAGCACTTGTTCATGCTGCTTTTCTGTTTGTTGATATATGGCATCATATAAGTCGTCTGGCCTGCTGCTCATTTCACATCACCTATCTTTTTTTATGTGTTAAATCGCATCTTCTTTTGTTTTCTTGAAGACGAACCACTTACTGGCGACATAATTGACCACCACAATCACAAAGTTGACGAGAATTTTTGCGACGGTTTCATTGAGCGCCATTTGGCTCACAAATAAAATCATCAGCCCCAGATCTACACCTAGAGACATGAGACGGACACTAAAAAATGAAGAAAGCTCACGCATGAGGCTTTTTGTGTCACGAGCCTTTTGCTTGAAGACATACTTCTTATTGGTGATATAAGCAAAGAGAACAGCAAATACCCATGAAACAACCGTAGCTGTTTTGTAATCCATGGAAAACATCTCAACGAATAAATAGAAGCTGACGATATTGACAATGGTTGTACACACACCCATCACAAGATACATGACAACTTCTTGATACTTTTGAAAAAGGCTATACATGTCTTTCTTCATTCCTTCTTGGTGGTTTCTGTTTCTTTTAGAATACCATCTTGAGAAGAACTTCCCAAACGAACAATATGTATGTCCTGCAAAGATGAAATTTGTTCTACTCGATGGCAAATGTCAACACAATTGGTTTATATGAGTCAAATGTTTTAGGTCTTTATCATTATTTTAATTTATAATCTTTCAACTGACTTTACAATTGTTTATTATTAGAAGTAAGATTTCAATATTTATGGGTTTTTTAGTCATTTTTTTAGGGACGTGGTAGGTGATAGATTTTACAAAATAGGTTAAATGTCATCATTTTTCGACAAAATTTATTTTGCGCTGTTTTCAACCACACGTACAGTTACTAGACGGTTTGTTCAAGTCATTGGTTGCAGTGAATATGTCTTATTGAACTGGAGGATATTATGGATACGCAAGTGAAAAGAAGAGTTGACGAAGAGTGGGTTTATTTGATTCAGGAAGCGAAAAAAATTGGACTAGGCATCGAAGAAATACAAGCTTTTTTAACATCCAACGGTGATCAGAAGATGATAAACAAACCGTAAATCAACGCCGTTATCCTTTGTCTTTCAGACTGCTTTGGCTATAAGTTCTGACCTGTCAATTGACCTTTTGAAAATCCTTTCATGACGATACGCTACAATAATTGAACACCTCTCCATACCAATCCCTTCACTCAATGGGGTTCTGTCTTTCTATATTAGGAGGACAGTCCATTTCCTGTTCTTTATATGATCCCTTTTTTAGCCGTCATTCATGAAAATTGTCCTTCTCTCGTTATAAAACCAAGCTGCTCACCCATATATTAAGCATGAAAACAACGAGAAAGCAGAAAGGTGGGTAGAGCGTGAGTTCAGATTCCCTTTCGTATTATCACCAAAAAAAGGATCAGTATTATCATGGGGTAAACCCGGTCATCGTCAGCCGTATCCGCGCGGAATGGACGTCTTTGTTGGATATCGGATGCGGCACAGGCAAGCTTGGAAAAGTCCTGAAACAAAAGGGCCGGACCATTTATGGCATTGAGTCATTTGAAGATGCAGTAAAAGAGGCTAAGCAAGAGCTGGATCATGTTCTCTGCGGAAATATTGAACAGATGGCTCTCCCTTATCAACATGAACAATTTGACTGCATGATTTTCGGAGACGTCCTCGAGCATTTATTGGACCCTTGGGCCGTTTTAAAAAAGGTGAAACCCTTCCTTAAAAAAGAGGGTGCCATCCTGTCATCTATTCCAAATATCGGCCACATTTCCACGGTTTTAGAATTACTAGCCGGCAGATTTACTTATACAGATGCAGGGTTAATGGATCAAACACATTTACGTTTCTTCACCCTTCACGAAATACATGCACTCTTTCATTCAGCGGGTTTTCACATTCGCGAATTCGAGGCCATTCGCGTACAGCATCCTTCCTATGCAAGCGTGTTGAATGATTTACATGAATTACTCATGAAACACGGCATTCGTTCTGATTTTCACGAGTCTGCTACAGCCTATCAATATGTGGTCGAGGCGGTTCCATTTCATGAGTAATCCGACGATTCTGTTTGTTTTATGTGTGAATGATGAATCGATGTTTCAAGCTTGCTTCCGGCAGCTCGCTTCACTTCCGGCTCCTCATGGATACCATGTGGAGGTCTTACCAATCAGACAGGCATCAAGTATGACCTCTGCATACAATGAAGCCATCACTCATCCAGCTCAGTTTAAAATTTATCTTCATCAGGATACCTTGATTGTCAAACAGCATATGCTGCTTGAACTCATCCCGCTTTTTTTACAAAATCCATCACTTGGCATGGTTGGCGTGATTGGAGCAGAAAACGTGCCTGACAATGGAATTTGGTGGGAGAGTTCTGATTGCAGGGGAAAAGTCATTGAATATCGTCACGACACCTATCAGCTGCTTTCGTTTGAAAGAGACCGTCAGCAGCCCGAAGCGCAAGATTATATCAAAGCTGCGGCCATTGATGGTCTATTCATGGCAACACAATACGATGTGAGGTGGCGTGAGGACCTCTTTGACGGCTTTCATTTTTATGATGTCTCGCAGTCCTTTGAATTCACTCAGAAGGGCTATAAAGTTGGGATTGCAAGACAAGAAGAGCCTTGGTGTATTCATAAATGCGGAGATCATTTTGACGCAGAAGCATATGAAAAAGCGAGAGAAACATTTCTTGCAAATTATCGATAGAAAGCACCCTTTTCGGGTGCCTTTTTTATGATATACTGTCATAAACAGCCAGATCGTCTCATATGCATTGGAGTACCTTGTCCCTAATTCGTACAAAGGAGGAAACAATGGCAGACAAAAAAGTTCATTATAAGAAGGTTGCCGCTTCAGAGGATTTTCGAAAACTTCTTGAGGAAAAACGCAGATTTATCGTACCGATGACGATTTTCTTTTTTCTCTTTTACTTTTCACTTCCGGTTGCTACATCCTACTTCACCTTTTTGAACACGCCGGCAATTGGCGCGATCTCATGGGCTTGGTTATTCGCCCTCACACAATTTGTCATGACCTGGGTTTTATGTGGACTTTATGCAAAAAAAGCAGCTAAGTTCGACAATTATGTAAGCGCTTTAAAAACTGAATCAAGAGGTGATGACGAATGAGCATGGCCGCTTTTATTTTGTTCGTAGCGATCGTAGGGCTCACATTGGTCATCACATATTTTGCTGCGAAAAAAACAAGCAATGCGAGTGATTTTTACACAGCAGGCGGAGGTCTGACTGGGTTTCAAAACGGCCTTGCCATTGCTGGAGACTATATGTCTGCTGCATCATTTTTAGGGATTGCTGGAATGATCGCGTTAAACGGATTTGACGGCTTTTTCTATAGCATTGGTTTTCTAGTAGCGTATCTTGTCGTTCTTTACGTTGTGGCTGAACCGCTACGAAATCTGGGAAAATATACGATGGCCGATATGATCGCTGCACGGTTTAAGCGCCCTGCTATTCGAGGGGTTGCCGCCTTTAATACCATTACAGTTTCCACTTTTTATATGATTGCACAGCTTGTTGGGGCAGGTGCATTAATCAAGCTACTTCTTGGCATTGATTACTGGATTGCGGTGCTGATCGTAGGTGTCCTAATGACCATTTATGTCGTGTTTGGCGGCATGATTGCGACCAGCTGGGTACAGATCACAAAGGCTGTGCTTCTCATGCTTGGGACGTTAATTATTTCTCTGCTTGTGTTTGCAAAATTTGATTTTAGTCTGCTGAAGATGTTTGAACAGATGAAAACAGCGACCCCGCTCGGCGAATCGTTTCTTCACCCGGGAAATAAATATGATGTGCCTTTAGAAACCCTGTCTCTTAACCTCGCCTTAGTGCTTGGGACAGCAGGTTTGCCACATATTTTGATCCGTTTTTATACGGTAAAGGATGCGATTTCTGCGCGAAAATCGGTTCTTTCTGCTACTTGGATCATCGGGATTTTTTATTTAATGACGGTTTTCCTTGGCTTTGGCGCTGCCGCCTTTGTTGGAACAGAAGCGATCACGGCAGCAGATGCAGCAGGGAATATGGCCGCACCTCTTCTGGCACAAGCCCTTGGAGGAGATTTATTATTTGCCTTTGTTTCCGCTATCGCCTTTGCAACCATATTGGCAGTGGTGACTGGGCTTGTTTTATCCGCCGCATCTGCTTTTGCCCATGACTTTTATAGTCAGATTATCCGCAAAGGAAAAGCGAGTGAGCGGGAGCAAGTGAAGGCGGCGCGCTTTGCTTCAATCGGCGTGGCGATCCTCTCTATCATTCTTGCATTATTTGCCCAGTCCTTAAACGTCGCTTTTCTTGTGTCTCTTGCCTTCGCAGTGG
Organism: Bacillus sp. Je.9.29.b; assembly: GCF_051129925.1. Classification (NCBI taxonomy): domain Bacteria; kingdom Bacillati; phylum Bacillota; class Bacilli; order Caryophanales; family Bacillaceae; genus Bacillus; species Bacillus sp. Je.9.29.b. The sequence goes on along the minus strand of NZ_JBCPSO010000003.1, from coordinate 262,775 downwards.
CGGCAAGTGCGAACTTACCTTTGATTATCTTCACTGTTTTTTGGAAACGATTTAACTCTACGGGTGCCATCGCAGGAAGCTTAACAGGCCTTCTGAGCGCACTGATTATCGTCGCGCTCAGCCCAAGCGTCTGGGACCCATCAGGAGCAGCCATCTTCACAGGAGAGCCGCTCATCCCGCTGTCGAACCCTGGGATTATCTCAATTCCACTCGGATTCCTTGCCGCATACTTAGGCACGATATTCTCTTCTGAAAAAGCAGATGAAGACACCTTTACGGAAATTCAAGTAAAGGCACATACAGGCATGCATATGGATACTGATTCATAAGGAAAAGCCGGCTGCACAGCCGGCTTTTTAATAGCGCTGGAATAACTCTGGGTTTTTCGGAACGTTTTCTAAATAAACGATCTTCCCGTGGTCGTCCAGCTCGGCGATATCAATTCCTTCTGCTGTATAGACACGGCCATCCGAAAGTTTTCCGCAAACGGCCCAGTTTGTTTCATACTTTCCATCTTCTCTTTTTATCCACCCATCCCACATATGCTTAATGTCATCATGTACGTGGAAAAATGTGTTCAAAAACTGTGTGAATGCTTGGATACCAGGCTTTTGGGCGCCATTTAAGACAATCATGACATCTTCAGAAAACAATGCCAGCAATTCATCCAGTTTCTCCTGCCCTTTTCCTGCTTCATCGTATCGGCGAAAATACGTATTGAGCACTTCCATGTTGATTCTCCTTTATTTACCTGTCATTTCGAAAATAATCGAACTATATAATTGTACACAATTGTTTCTATCCTGTCTATTTTCCCCGGCATAAGAAAAGACATGAATTGATTCAATCCATGTCTCCTTCAGATTAAAGAGATGCTTTTTCTGCTCCAACAAGTGATTTCAGCTCTTCTGCTGCTTTTTTTGGATCGGCGCTCTGGCTAATAGCACTAATGATGCTTATACCGTCTGCCCCAGCTTGTATCACTGGTGCAGCGTTATCGTATGTGATCCCTCCGATACCTACAATCGGAATCTGAAAGCCATGACGGCGGACTTCAGTGATCAAAGACACACCCTGGACACTGCGTGTATCCTTTTTCGTTTCCGTTGGATAGACTGGGCCCATCCCGACATAATCTGCTCCGTCCTTCATGGCTTGTTTTACTTCATCTAGGTTATGCGTCGACACGCCTAATATTTTATTCCCGATCCTTTCTCTAACGTCTTTTGCATTTGTGTCTTCCTGTCCAACATGAACGCCATCTGCATCAAGATCAATCGCTAGCTGTACATCATCATTCACAATAAAAGGAACATTTGCTTCTTGGCAAAGCGCTTGAATTTGACGAGCCAATTGTTTCTTCTCATCACCCTGCAAAGCCTTTTCACCCTTTTCACGAAATTGAAACATGGTGATTCCGCCTTGAATGGCCTCTTTCACAACATCAAGCGGCTGCCTCGTTGTATTCGCTGTGCCCATAATAAAATAAACCGATAATTGCTGTTTGATTTGCTGTTGCTCAGCCTTTGTCATGTGAAACTCCCCCTATTTTCCCTAACGTCAGCACTTCATCTCCGGTTGTGTGTGATAGTTCGTTTAACAATTCCATTTGAAAAGTTCCCGGTCCTTTATCCTTTGCGTGCAGAGCTGCCCTTTCAGCGGCGACACCATAAAACAGCAATGCAGCGGCCGACGCATGAAGCGGCTGTTCACCTGCTGCACAAAATGCCCCGATGACTGACGTCAGCAAACAACCGGTTCCCGTCACCTTGGTGAGCCATTCATGTCCATTATGAATGGACAGCACCTCATCTCCATCTGACACCACATCGACTTTTCCTGTAATTACCACTATTGTCTGAAGTGCAATAGACGCTTGTTTGGCTAATGCCGATACATCTCCATTCGCCGCTTTCGCATCAACGCCTTTTGACTCCCAGCCATCCACTCCAAGTAAATGAGCCACTTCAGCAGCATTTCCTCTGACAACGGTCATTTTCACTTTCTTTAACAGCTGTTTAGCGGCATTCGCTCGAAACGTTGTCGCACCGACGCCGACAGGATCTAACAAAACAGGTACACCTTTTTCATTGGCGGCTTGTCCAGCGAGTATCATAGCTTCCACCGTCTCTCTGGTCAGTGTGCCAATATTAAGCACAAGTGCATCCGCTAATTGCGCCATTTCAGCCACTTCTTCTTTGGCGTTTGCCATGACTGGCGAAGCACCTAAAGCAAGCAGTCCATTCGCTGTAAAATTCGTCACGACTTGATTGGTGATATTATGAACGAGTGGATTTTTTTCTCGAACCTTCTCCAATAAATGAGACGCGCAGCTTGTTTTCATCCGTATCGTCCTCCCTTTTACTCTGCATCCCACACGTAGGATTTCGTATGCTTTAACCATTCTCTTGCCGCAAACGACAAATAGCGGTCTTTACGCCAAATGACACCTAAATGCCACGGGATCGATGGGTTTAGGGAAATGACCTTTACCTTTTCAGGATCAAGATCACGGCAGATTCGTTCTGGCAGAAGTCCAATCCCTAAGTTTTCAGCTACCATTTCACTAATGAAATCCCACTGAGACGTTTCATAAATGACATTTGGCCGAAATCCCGCATTCATACATTCATTCAAAATCCGGCTGTGCAGAACAAAATCTTCTCTAAAGAAAATAAAAGACTCTTCCCTTAAATCAGCTAAATGTACCTCCTCACGACCAGCCATCGGATGGGATGGGTGCGTTACGAGCTTCATGTTCTCTTTAATAATGGTGTACGTATGAAAAATTTTATCATTTGCAGGCAGTACAATGACACCAATATCAAGCGACCCATCCTCAACTCCTTCTTCTACTTTAATAGAGCCGTGCTCAACCAATTGAAATGTGACATCTGGATATTGCTGGCGGAATTCCCCCATGACATTCGGGAAGAAACTTGACCCAATCATCGGCGGCAGTCCGATTCGAATATGCCCTTTTTTCACATTCATTAAATCATTTAATTCGCTCGTTAAATTCTGAAATGACTGTGTAATTTCACTCGCCTGTGTATACATGGTTTGGCCAGCATCTGTCATTTCAACCTGCCGGCCATTGCGGTAAAACAACTGGACCCCCAGCTCATCCTCCAGGTTTTTGACCATCTTGGAAATGGTCGGCTGCGATACGTAAAGGGACTGCGATGCTTTCGTGAAGCTCTTTAACCTTGCCACTTCTAAGAAATATGTTAAATGTCTGATGTCCATATGCTTCATCCTCCCTATAGACAAAAGGAATAATTACTATTCGATATATGTATTTTACCTATAACTGAACGTGCTGTACACTTTAAAGTAAGCTCATCACTTGGAACGTTGTCATGTTTTTGTGAAACACTGAACAATTTATATAGAAAAAGGAGTGAACAGAAAGTGAAATTGCTCAAAACGCCGCTGATTGCTGCCCTTCAGATTATGGCCTTGTTTATTTTTGCGAAATTCATGAATGTGCTGGCGGCCTTTTTGCATTTAAGAATTCCGGGCACGATCTTAGGCATTCTTGTCATTTTCTTATTACTTCATTTTAAGATCATTCAATTAAAATGGATAGAACTTGGCGCCGTATGGCTGCTCGGAGAACTGCTGCTTTTCTTTATTCCATCAGCAGTTGGTGTCATTGATTATGGAAAACTGCTTTCTCAATCTGGCACAAGTATTGTCCTTGTCGTCTTAATTAGTACGTTTGTGGTCATGCTCTCAACTGGTATCATGACGCAAATGATTGCGAAACGAAAGGAGCGGAAAAAGCTATGTTAGTTGGCGGACTATTTCTGATTTTAACAGTTCTTTTATATCTCGGATCAAAAGCGGTGTACAAACGGCATCCGAAGGTTTATGTCTCACCGTTACTTGTCACTCCGCTTGTCCTTGTCGTCTTGCTGTTAATCGTCAACATTCCTTACGATGCTTATAATCAAGGCGGGAAATGGCTCACGAATATGCTGCAGCCTGCGACTGTTGCTTTTGCCATTCCTTTATATAAGTATTTTCATATCCTGAAGAAGCATGCAGTGGAAATTATTTTGAATGTGGCTTGCGGCTCTGTCATTGCGATCTTATCAACGGCATTCATCGCCAAGTTGTTTCATCTGGACACAGGCCTTATTGAGAGCCTTGTCCCAAGATCGGTCACAACACCTGTAGCGATGAGTGTGTCAGAAATGATCGGCGGCATGCCGTCCGTTACGGCCGTATTTGTCATTTTAACCGCACTGTTTGGATCGATTATCGGTCCAATGGTGATCCGTTATTTCCGCATCGATAATGACATTGCCATGGGCGTCCTGCTTGGAACAGGTGCACACGGTGCAGGAACATCGAAGGCCTTTGAAATGAACTCCGTCTCAGGGACGATCTCAAGTGTATCGATGATTATTTCAGCCATTATTACATTATGTGCAGCGCCTATCCTTATGTCGTTTGCCTTATAGAAAAAAGCCATTCCTTATCGGAAATGGCTTTTTCTTATGCTTGTATGAAGACAACCTTTAAATAGTTTCCTTCGGGATAATTCTTCGTTGTACGGAAATCCTCAGGAAGTGTATATTCTTCAAGTATCCGATAGGTTTGCCCTGATTCTTTAAAAGCCTGTGCAATAAACCCTTTAAATTTCTTCATGCCAAATGCACTGCTATTCGTTGATGCCACAATGACGCCGTTCTCAGCTGTAATTTGGATGGCTTCTTTTAATAGCTTCTTATAATCCTTCGCCGCACTGAATGTGTGCTTTTTCGTTCGTGCAAAGGAAGGCGGGTCTAAGATGACGAGATCATAGGTCCAGCCTTTTTTCGCTGCAAACGGAAAATATTTAAAGACATCCATGACTTTGATATCCTGCCCGTCCACATCAATACCATTGACTTCAAACTGCTCAGATGTTTTTTTCAAGCTGCGGTTTGCAACATCCACACTTGTCGTACGGCTCGCTCCACCAAGCGCAGCTGCCACTGAGAAAGCGCCTGTGTAAGAAAACGTATTGAGCACAGTCTTTCCTTTTGCATAACGGTCTCGGATCGATTTTCTCACATGACGCTGATCAAGGAAGATACCCGTCATCGCGCCATCATTTAAGTAAACCGCCACGTTCATCCCGTTTTCTTTCACGATGAGAGGAAATTCACCTTTCTCTCCCTTCACAAAATCATCATCTTCTATATACTGTCCAGACGTATCAAATCGTTTCTTTTCATAAATGCCTTTATAGTCTGGATATACCTGCTCAAGTGCAGCCAATACATCTTCCTTTAATGTATAGACTCCTTCGCTATACCATTGGATGAGGTAGAATCCGTCATAATGATCAATCGTGACGCCGCCAATTCCATCACCCTCTCCGTTGAAGACGCGGAAAGCAGTCGTCTGTGCATCACGAAATAAATGCGTTCTGCTTTTCGCCGCCTGCTCAAGCCTAGAGACAAAGAAAGTTTGATCTATTTTTTCGTTCGCATCAAAGGTTAGGACCCAGCCGATTCCTTTATTTTGTACACCATAATACCCTTTTCCTAAAAAAGCGCCTCGCTCATCTACCCATTCAATGAGCTCGCCTTCCCGTACACCGTTCACATGCGATACTGCATCTTTGGAAATGAGCGGATATCCTTTTTTCACTTGCTCCGCAAATGTTTGTTTTAATGAGATTTTTTTCATTTGTGTCATCCTTATCCTAAATTGACTCTCTCTATCCTACCATATGAATGTATACGTTACTTCTATTATGATAAGATGAGGAGAAAAATATCAACATGACATAGAGGAGGCACTTCGTTTGACGACATTACGCTTAGATCATACAGGTATTATGGTTTCGAATATTGATCAATCGATTGATTTTTATGAAAAAGTGGTGGGCATGAAATTAAAGGACCGCATCACTCATACAAATGGAGTGATTGAGCTTGCCTTTCTCGGTTTTAAAGATGAAACCGAAACGGAAATTGAGCTCATCCAAGGCTACAGCAGTGACCTGCCATCTGAAGGGAAGGTCCATCATCTCGCTTTCACAACAGACAATATTCATGCTGAATTCAATCGTATTCAAAAACTGCAAATTGAATTAATTGATGAAGAAATCACGACATTACCAAATGGATATTGCTACTTCTTTTTCAGAGGACCAGACCAAGAATGGATCGAATTCTTCCAGCGCTAATATTTCCTAGGAAATGGGGCCGCTAAATCTATCTTCCACTTATTCATAAAGAAAAGAGTAAGAGCATATACATGCCCTTACTCTTTTTTATAACACTTTACTAAGAAATGATTTTGTACGCTCATGCTGCGGGTTCCCAAAGAGAGCTTCCGGTTTGTCTTCCTCGACAATATATCCGCCATCCATAAAGATGACACGATCTCCTACTTCTCTTGCAAAGCCCATTTCATGTGTGACCACAATCATCGTCATGCCTTCGACAGCTAATTGTTTCATTACAGCTAATACATCCCCCACAACCTCAGGATCAAGAGCCGATGTCGGCTCATCGAATAATAGTACTTTCGGGTCCATTGCCAAGGCTCTTGCAATGGCGACACGCTGTTTTTGTCCACCAGATAATTGATTAGGAAAGCTTTGAGCTTTGTCTTTTAAGCCGACTTTTTCAAGCAAGTCTAACGCTTTTTCGACTGCTGCCTTCTTCTCGATGCCTTTTACCTTGATCGGTGCAATCGTGATATTTTCTAAAACTGTTTTATGAGGGAATAAATTAAAATGCTGAAACACCATGCCTACTTCTTGTCGTACTTTATTGATATTCACTTTTGGGTCTGTAATCGTGTGTCCGTGGACAACGACTTCTCCAGCCGTGATATCTTCTAATTTATTGAGGCATCTTAGAAACGTGCTTTTCCCTGATCCAGAAGGACCAATGACACACACTACTTCCTTTTCCTCGATGACTGCATTAATATCCTTTAACACTTCGTGATCGCCAAAGGATTTCTTTAAGTTTTTCACCGTAATCATACTCATTTGATATCAAATCTCCTTTCTGCGTAGCTAGCCAGTAGAGAAAGTAAATAAATGATCACGAAATAAATGACACCGACAATGAGCCAGACATTCAATGGATCAAATGTAGCCGATGCTTGAACTTGTCCTCGTTGCATAATATCGGCAATCCCGATAATAGATAAGAGAGATGTATCCTTCAAGCTGATGATGGCCTGGTTTGTAATCGCTGGGAGCATGCGGCGGAATGCCTGCGGAAGGACGATAAAGCGCATGTTTTGCCCCCCTGTAAAGCCTAAAGAGCGCGCAGCTTCTGTTTGTCCTTTATCAATAGACTGAATCCCTGCACGAATAATTTCTGAGAAATAAGCCCCTGCATTAATCGCTACTGTAATAATTCCTGCAGGCACTCGATCAAGCGAAATGAATTCAAGTGTATTCAAACCAAAATAAATGAAGAATAGCTGTACGATAAATGGTGTACCTCGAATGGCATTCACAAAAACGAGTGCGATGAAATTTAAGATTTTAAATGGTGACAGACGGAATAATGCCACAATTAACCCTATGATAAACCCTAAAATGATGGCAACAACAAAGATATATAAAGTGGTTTGCAAACCATCCATTAAATACGGAAATGCATTAATAATAGTATCCATGTTTCTCCCTCCCTAATTCACATACGGCTGACACATAAAGAAAGCGCGCTCGGAGCGCGCCTCGCTTGTGTTATGACTTCAAATATTTATCAATAATTTTGTCATATTCACCGTTTTTCTTTAGGTTCTCAAGACCTTTATTGATCTTCTTCAATAGGTCTTGGTTTTTCCCCTTCATGACAGAGATACCATACTGGTCTCCATTCAAGCGGTCTCCAACTGTTTTCAATTTTAAATCTTGTTGTGCGATCGCATACGTAATGACAGGATAATCCTCAATTAAGGCATCTGCATTTCCGTTTGATACTTCCTGGAACATAGATGGGCTGTCATTAAATTGAACGACTTCATACCCATATTTATCAGCGTTATCAGATGCGAATTTTGCACCAGTCGTCCCGTTTTTAACAGCTAGCTTTTTCCCCTTTAAATCATTAATAGATTTGATGCTGCTGTCCTTTTTCACAACAACTGTCAGTCCAGCGTCGAAGTAAGGATCTGAGAAATCTACTTTCTTCTTACGCTCATCTGTAATACTCATTCCGCCCATTCCAACATCAAGCTGTCCTGCCTGCATCGCTGGAATGATGCCTGAGAAGTCCATAGCTTCAAGCTTCACTTTGAAACCTTGGTCTTTCGCGATTGCATTAATTAAATCAACGTCTATCCCTTCATATTTACCGCCTTTTTCAAATTCAAATGGCGGATAAGTTGTATCTATCCCAATTTTATATGTGCCTTTGCCTTCTCCCGAACCACTGTCCGATTTTGATCCACAGGCTGCCATGACAAGCACAACAATTAGTCCCATGATCAATAACATCGATTTCTTCATAAAACACGACCCCCATTGTCAGTTTTGTCTAAATATTCGCAATAACAATAATACTATACCACGCTAAATCTATAGTGTGTGATATTTTTTATCAATACCAAAGATCCATACAATTCTAGATCAATAGTCTCTTTAAATTTTACTTTTTTGCGAATAACTCATTTTATTCTAAAAGAAGAGTGATTCACAATTATGATGTGAGATAATCTCACAAAAAACGAGTCAGTGCCTTGATAAATGAAGTTTCTCCCTTGCATACGAAAGCAAACTCAACAACTTCCTTCCTCTCTTTATTGATATTGTAATATATTTTTTTCAAAACCCTCTTTTTACCTAAAATATGTAAGCGTATACAAAAAGAGCAGTGGCTCCCTATTTCTTTCACTACTGGTTGAATTTACATCAAAAAACATGTTTTACAAACTGCACGAGAGAGCTTAAAATATAAGAAGATACTGGAATATGGGAAGTTGATTCAGAAGAACGGTTACTGATAGATGAAGAAAGGAGGATATGAATTGGCAGAAGCAGGTGTTTTGTCGTCCGTTGATGTAGCGAATATGCTCAATGATTGGTATGTCATGATGAAAAAAAGAGAGATACAAGGTGCTATCCAGTTAAAAGAAGACATTCTTCAAGCGTTTGATCGAATGGAAGAAAATCAAGACGTCTTACTTTACTATCAACTGCTAGAGTACCGTTTTAAAGATCTAATAGAAGATACAGCTTCGTTAGATCATAGTCTTTTTGTTGATGAAAATGCCATCCGTACGGATGATATGCTCAGCTATTATTTCTATTTCTTTAAAGGGATGTATGAAATGCGCAGAGGCAATCAGGATACGGCATTTCACCATTTAAAATTGGCCGAGGATAAATTAGATCTCGTGCACGATGACATTGAAAAAGCCGAATTTCATTATAAAACAGGGTGTCTTTACTATAATATTAGATCCACGCTTCTCTCCATTCACCACTTAAAGATGGCTTCATCTATTTACGACGCAGATCCATGTTATGTGAAAAAATCAATCAGCTGTCAAATGATGCTTGCTTTGAATTATGCGGATCAGTCGAAATATGATGAGTCAGAATCGCTGTTCGAAGAAGTCATTCATTCACTAGAACAGATGGATGATCCAGATTTACTTGGACATGCCTATTGCAATGCAGCCTTTATTAAAAGTCTAAGAAATGAATACAGTGAAGCTGTGCCACTCCTAGAAAAGGCTTTAATGATAGAATCATTCGAAACTTCTTCTCCAGGCGGCTATTTACTTGCCATGTACGCCTACACAAAAGCACTATTTAAGCTGAAAAAGCCAGGTTTGTTCCACTATTATGTACAGCTTTCACTTCAAAAAGCAGAAAATTTAAAACAACGAAACATTTCACTTAAATTATCCATTTTAGAAACACTTATGATTCAGCCAGACAACATGATTGAGCAAATCAAGGATTATTGCGATCAATTAGAATCAATGAATTTCCTTGTTGACCTTGAAGCTATTTGTCAGGATGCAGCAGCTTACTTAACGGATCTTGGGCTTCATGAAGAATCCTCTTATTTTAGAAACAAGGCGTTGTCCTTGAAAACTTGTTAAGAAAATGGAGTGATGTATGATGAAGAAATGGCTCATCACAAGTGCGATTTTAACCCTCTTGATAACAGGTGTTTCTGTTGGTACTTTCATTCAAAAAGACAGTCAATCTGCACAATCTCAAGATATTATTCAAAAGAGAGACCGTGGAACCAACCCTTAATATGAAAAAAGCAGCTGTGATCAAAACAGCTGCTTTTTGATGTGCTAATCAATTTCTCGTTTAATATTCTGCATTTTTTCATCTAAGTAATGTGCAATATCTGCGGCTTCCTTCAGTTCATCAGTCAGCTGATGAGGAACATCGTTTTGCAGTTTATAATAGATTTTATGCTCTAGACTCGCCCAAAAATCCATCGCAATGGTCCGCACCTGAATCTCAACCTTCACATGCTCCACACGATTTGTTAAGTAGACAGGTATCTCAACAATTAAATGAAGGCTTCTGTAGCCATTTGGTTTTGGATGTTGAATGTAGTCCTTCACTTCAAGGATCTTTAAATCCTCTCTTTGCCTCAATACATCCATAATGTTATAGATATCTTGAATAAAAGAACAGATGATGCGGACACCTGCAATATCATGGATATGCTCCTTGGCACATTGTGTCGTGATGTCGCATCCTTTTCTTGCTAGTTTATTCACTATGCTTTCAAAGGATTTAATTCGTGATTTTGTATGCTCTATTGGGTTGTGTCCATGGATTAAATTATACTCCTGGCTGATAATTGAAAACTTTGTATCCATTTCATCTAATGCAAATTTATATACTAATAGTTCATTTTTCCAGTCTTCCATGACATTTTTCAAATCTTCTACATGAGTTGCTGACATATTCATTTTCTTTTTGTCATCTCCTTTTGGGAAACGGCAGCTGCACCGCTTTCCGTTTACTAGACGGAGAGAGGACTCGAATGGTTTTAAAAAATACGCAGTTAGCCTCGTTGTTTATAATATGTCAGCGCCAGCGCAAGGGCCAGCACAGAGCCTTTCACAATATCCATTGCATAATAAGGGACAGACATCATCACAAGCCCATTTTGTAAGATACCGATGAGTACAGCTCCGATAAAAGTGCCAAATGCGTTTGGTTTACCTGCTCCCATGACGGAAAAGCCGATAAAAGCAGCTGCTACTCCATCCATTAAATATGGTGCACCCGCATTAATTTCTGCTGTCATGACCCTTGATGCCAGTACGATACCGCCGATCGCTGCAAATAACGCAGAAAGCAGATAGGCCGCAATTTTGTATTTGTTCACATGTATGCCAGACAATCGAGCCGCTTCCTTATTCCCACCGATGATGTACATGAATCGGCCGTGCTTTGTGTAGGTCATGAAAACATGCGCAAATAGTACAATGACAGCCATAATCAGAATGATATATGGCACCTGTCCAATTTTGCTGAAAAAGGCAGGAATCGTTCCCGTTGAGAACGTGCCATCGGGAAGCACCATATTTTCAGAAATAGTCGCCCCTTTCGTATACGTTTGAGCCAGCCCTTGAATGATAAACATCATGGCTAATGTCATGAGCATATCTGGAATTTTCATTTTGACGATCATCCATGCATTTAGCAAACCAACAATGATAGAAGCTGCTAGTGCAGAGAGGATTGCAATCAGTGGGTTTTGCGAGAACCATACGAACATAGAAATGACAATCGCATTAGATAGCGTAGCGACTGATCCAACTGATAAATCAAAGCCGTTTACTGCCAATGAGATGGTTAAGCCCACCGCAATGATGGTCACTATTGAGATAGATCGTAGAATATTGATGATATTTCCTGATTGCAAAAACGCTGGATTCGATGCCGCAAATACCACAATCAACACGACAATGGTTAAGATTGTGCCATATTGATAAAAGAAATCAAACAGATGAAAGGATGGCCGCTGTTTTTTGATTTGCTGCACAGGGGCTGGAATTTGTTGTTCGCTCATGATTGTCCTCCTGTTGAATGATATAAAAGCTCCTCTTCAGTCGTCGGTGCGGTCATTTCCCGGGCAATGCTGCCATCATATAGCACGTATACTCGGTCTGCGATACCTGCAATCTCTGACAGCTCACTCGACGCATAAATGACAGATTTTCCGCGGGCAGCAAGCTCTGCAATCAGAGTAAAAATATCTTTTTTCGCTCCAACGTCTACACCTTTGGTTGGTTCATCAAAGAGATACACATCTGCCTCAGCCAGTAGCCATTTTCCGATGGCAACCTTTTGCTGATTTCCACCAGATAGGTGCTTCACCTTTGCTTCAAGCGACGGCGTTTTGACACCAAGCCGTTTGACGATGTCGCCTGCTTCCCGCTTTTCCTTCGAACGATGTAAGAAGCTGAATATCCGTGAAAATGAGTGAAGACTTGCAGCCGTTAAGTTCCACCCCACGCTCTCTTCGGTCAGAATCCCTTCTTTTCTCCGCTCTTCCGGCACAAGCGCCATTCCAGCTCTCACCGCTTGATGAGGCGATGTGATGCGAATGGTTTGACCATGAAGCTGCACGGTCCCCGTCTTTTTTTCTGAGGCACCGAAAAGGGCTTTGCACAATTCTGTTTTACCAGCACCGACAAGTCCTGCGATCCCGAGAATTTCTCCTTTTTTGACATAAAAGTGAATGTTGTTTAATTTATGTTGATCGTTTAGCTCTTTCACTTCAAGCACTATCGGTGCATCTTTCAGTGGCCTGCGAGACGGGAACTGCTCCTCTAATGGGGCACCTAACATTTCTTCAATGACCTGCTGCGGATTTGTGTCTTTGACAAGGTGAGCTGCGACATCCGTTCCATTTCGCATCACAGTCAGTTCATCACAGATGGTGAAAATTTCAGGCATGCGGTGAGAAATAAACACGATCCCCGTCCCATGCTGTTTCAACCGATCAATCATTGAGAATAATTTGCTTGTTTCTGCATGACTAAGCGGAGCCGTTGGTTCATCTAAGATTAAAATGCTGCATTTAATGGAAACGGCCTTGGCAATGAGCACCATCTGTTTTTCAGCAAGGGTCAGATCGCTGACAAGTCGTTTTGTGGAAATGTCGATGTCCATTTCTTTTAATAGCTGAGCCGCCTTGCGATGCAGCTCTTTCCAGCTGACAAATGTTTTTTTCTCAATTTCATGCATCATCATATTCTCACCAACACTTAAGTAGGGAACAAGCGCCGTATCCACTTCTTGATGGACCGTCTGCACACCATATGAGGATGCATCCTTTGGGGTTTGAATGGTTGCCGCCTGGCCATTGATGTGGATGGTCCCGTCGAAGTGGGAATGAGCGCCAGAAAGAACCTTCATTAACGTTGACTTCCCAGCACCATTTGCTCCAATCAGTGCATGGACCGTCCCTTTTTTTAATGTGAAATTTACTTGATCTAACGCTTTGACCCCTGGGAATTCAATTGAAATATTTTTCATACGAACAAGCGGCGCTGTCATTGGTGTCCTCCTTCTCTTGATATCATCTGAAAAACGAAACACCCTCTATGAAAAGAGAGTGCACGTCACTTATTTTGTATAATGCTTCTTCAAGGTCTTCATCCAATCTTCCTCAAAAGCAGTCGATGAACCGAATCCCTTCACTTCGTCTGCAAGATTGACCATGTTAATGGCTTTTCCTGCTTGCTGAAGCTGCTTTTGCGAGATGAGAGAGGCCTCAAGGTCATAGGAAGATGGTGTTTTCTCACCAGCTATTTTCTTCGCAAGAATCCTCACGTCGACGGCGCCGATGAGCTTCGGATCAACCGCTGCTGTGTACTTCCACGGACTGTCCTTCGCCGTCATTTCTTGAAGATCCGCATTTGACACATCAATCCCATAAATCTTCACTTCTGTTCTTCCTGCTTCCTTTAACGCTCTTGCTGCCCCAATGGCAAAGGCATCCCATGTGGCAAAAATAGCGTCCAGCTTGCCCTTTGGATACTTATTCAGCATGGCTGCTACTGCATTTTGCGTTTGAACAGACGTATCAGAGGAGGCAATACCAAAGCGGTCAAGCTCCTTGATCCCTGAATGTTGTTTAAGCGTTTCTTGATAGACCTTATTTCGTCTCACCATTGGCGGGAATCCATCTACCCACAGGTATGCAATATTTGCTTTTCCTTTAAAATCAGACACGAGCGCATCTAATGATTTTTTTGCTAATTGTTCGTCATCTTGAGATGTCACTGTGACCCCTTTGATGTCCTTCAGCTTAGGATTCGAATCAAATGCTACAACTGGAATGCCTTTCGCTGTGATCTTTTTCACATCAGCGACTGTCGCCTCGTCGTCCCCGTGAGAGATGATAAAGCCATCGTAATTTTCTTCAAGCGCCTGAGAGATGGCATCATGAAACTTCGCTGTATCTCCATTTGCTGTGTAGACATCTACCTTAAAGCCGAGTGCCTCACCTTCTGCCTTCGTTCCAGCTAAAAATTGAGCTGTATGATCGTCTCCTCCAATTTTGCGGATGACTTTAATTTTTGCCCCCTGTCCCTTTGCAAATCGCTTCGGTACATTATCAAAGGAAACCTTTTCGTTCGTATTTGCCTTTGAGCCCGCACTTGATCCGGTGCCACATCCAGTTAACAGGACGGTCAATGCCGTTAATAAGACAAGAAATGATGTAAAATGATTACGCTTCATTGCTGTTCCTCCTCGAGTTGTTTTTATTTTTCACATCGGAAAACTAGGTAAAAAAGTGGAAATACGCCTGTAAAACAGGCATTTGATTCGAAAAAGAGACGAAAAAAAGCCTCTCTTGGAAAGAGAGGCTTGATCACCGTTGCATGAAACATGTATCGGGAAGTCTTCCTCTCTTATCTGTCAAAGCTGTAACAGCTTTGCAGGAATTAGCACCAATTTCTAAAATAGAAACGGTTGCTGGGCGTCATAGGGCCAGTCCCTCTGCCTCTCTTGATAAGAGATCCGTTATGAAATTTGTTTTCGTTGAAATGTCTTCTTTACTTTAATGTGATGTCACATCAATGTCAATGACTTTTTTGAAAATTTCTAAAATATCATCAGCCTCCGATGATTTTCTTCGCAGGTGATGATTTCTTCAGACGGAAATCATATTTTTTCTCATTCACAAATTGCGGGTTGAGATGTGCTGATCCTTTATCTTGACCGCTTTTAGAAAGATACGTTTTGTAGCCTTCCAACCATTTCCCGCGCCATACCCACTGTGATGCTTTCGCACCTTTGCGGTCATCATAAACGTTCTTCTGGAAGGTATTCTTTTGGTTCACTTGATAAAGATTCACGACTAAGTAATGCGAGGCACTAGCTGTCATGATATTATTCGTGATTCGATTGTTCACTGCTTGATATTGCATCAGCAATTGACCGCCTTCTAAGCCGGCTGTGTCATTTTTGTACAAAGTATTATGTGAAATCGTCGTATGGGTTGTACCGCCCCGCTTCTTATCATAGCCGCCAATAGAAATGCCTGTATAACGGTTTAAATATACTTGATTGTGTTCGATACGGATACGGTCCGCCATTTTTCCTTTATGTTCGCTTGTGACTTCAATCCCCAGGTCGTTGTGATGTGAGATGTTATGATCGATCACAATGTCTTTTCCGCCATCAACATAAATTCCGCCAGCGGAGATGTCGCTGCCATAGGCTGGGTTCCCTGCACTCGTAATTTCATATACTTTGTTTCTAGAGACGACCCCATTTCTAACTTGATCATACTTTTTAGAGGGTGCTACGTTCTCAAAACCAATTAAATCAATGCCAATATTATCAGTGTGCCGGACCGTGTTATGTGTCACACGGAACTTGTTGACGTTTCCATTTAGCACAAGCGCTTCACTGAAGCCCAGCTTTAATTTTTCAACGGTATTTCCTTTGATTTCAATGTCTTCAATCGCTGCAGGAGCTTTTGTCCCATAGACAGCAATTCCATGTGCATTTCCATTTTTATGTTTCGTCTGAATATCATACACTCGGTTATTAAGCAGCTTGACGCCTTTACCGCTTCCTTTGATGAAAATACCAACTGGTGTCAAATCTTCTTTATTCGTCTTAAGGTGTCCTACAGTCAGGCCTTTGAGGGTGATGTAGCTCTTTTGATCGATCGTGACAAGACCTCCATCGGCTTGATTTCCTTTTAGGGAAGCCCCGCTAATCACAGGTTTTTCCTTTCCGTAAGCTTGAAAGACAACGGGTGCTTTCTTTGTTCCTGAATGGCGGACAATCAATTTTTCTTTGTATGTACCGCCTCTCATGTAAATGGTTGCCCCAGCCTTCGCCATACTTGCTGCTTTTTTCAGCGTGCGGAAAGGTTTTTGCTTTGTTCCCGGGTTTTTGTCGCTTCCGTTTACCGCTACGTAATAGGCTGTGCTTTGCTTAGCGCCAGCCTCATCTGTCATCGCCTGACAGCCAAAGCTGATCACGGTCATGAATAAAATGAGTAAAATGCCTGGTATCGCTCGTTTCATCTTGTTGTTTGCTCCTTTCTCTTCTCTTCTTCCTTTATCGGTTAAAAAAAAGAGGATTAAAATATGAAGATGTCCCTTGCAATGTACTAGTCAAAAGGTGTATGGTTGAAAGAATATCTTACAGGAAAACCATTCGTTTTTAAATTATCAGATTAATCAGTTAATAATGTATTTGGATTTTATTTCTTTTTTTAAAAGGGGTGACAGGAGCCAAACTGACAGCAGAGAAAAGGAAAGCGCTTTAACAGATTTTTCTTGTCTGAATTCCAGAAAACCTATTGCTAATATTTTGTGAAGGTATAGAATAGAATCATAATTATTTCATATTATTAGAATTTTCAAATAATCAAACAGCAAGGAGATTTACAATGCCAAAACAACCCATCCGCGTTGAACTTAGTTCAACAAAAAAACCAAAACCTCAATCTGATCAACTTGAATTCGGAAAAATCTTCACTGATCACATGTTTGTGATGGATTATTCAGTTGATAAAGGTTGGTACGATCCAAGAATTATCCCTTATCAGGCCATTCCAATGGACCCAGCTTCGATGGTCTACCATTATGGTCAATCTGTTTTTGAAGGCTTGAAGGCTTATGTTTCTGAGGATCAAAAAATTCTCTTATTCCGTCCGGAAAAAAACATGGAGCGCTTAAACAGATCCAATGACCGCCTGTGTATTCCGCAAATTGATACAGAAACAGTATTAGAGGGCTTAAATGAACTCATTCGTATTGATAAGGATTGGGTACCTGATGCAGAGGGCACTTCCTTGTATATTCGTCCATTCATTATTTCCACTGAGCCGTATTTAGGCGTTGCACCGTCTAGCACGTATAAGCTGCTGATTATCTTATCTCCAGTGGGATCATACTATAAAGAAGGCATTCATCCGGTCAAAATTGCAGTTGAAAATGAGTTTGTCCGTGCCGTTAAGGGTGGAACAGGAAATGCCAAAACAGCTGGAAACTATGCCTCAAGCCTTAAAGCACAGCAAGTTGCTGAAACGAAAGGATTTTCACAGGTTCTTTGGCTTGATGGGGTCGAGAAAAAATACATCGAAGAAGTCGGCAGCATGAATATCTTCTTTAAAATCAATGGAGAAATCGTGACGCCTGAATTGAACGGCAGCATTTTAGAAGGCATCACACGTAACTCTGTACTTGAACTGTTAAAGCATTGGGGAATTCCAGTAACAGAGCGCAAAATTTCAATTGATGAGTTAATTGAAGCACATCAATCTGGCGAGCTTGAAGAAATTTTCGGAACTGGAACGGCAGCCGTAATCTCTCCTGTCGGGGAATTAATTTATCATGATCAGCCATATGTGATCCAAAATGGTCAAACAGGCGAAGTATCCAAGAAATTGTATGAGGCCATTACTGGCATTCAAAAAGGGACACAGCCAGACATCTTTGGCTGGACAGTTGAAGTTGACTCAGTCGTCAAGCAAGCATAAGCATATAAAAAGAACCTTTCAATCATGAAGGGTTCCTTTTTGTTTATTTACCTCTCTTTTATCCCTCATAATGGTAAATACACATAAATAAGGAGAGTGATGGTATGTTTTTTACTTATCTACTAGCGTTCTTTGGAATCTGCATAGGATCGATGATCGTCGCCACTGGTTTCGATGATTCACCGTTCCTCACCCGGTTTTTATTTAAGGCTCTTGGAATCTCTATCCTTGCTCTTTCCATCTCTTTTGTAAAGGTCCGACGAAAGAAGTTACAGAAAAAAAGGCGAAATAGACTTAGTTGACCCGTCTGCTTCCCATCAAATCGTGCACCAAAACAAGACCGACACCCCAACAATCGCCCCTGCGTATATCCACTGTTTCCTTTTGATGCTCCGCTTTTTTTCGATCAGTAAAAAGATCTCTGGCAAAAAGATGATCATGATTTCTAGGATAAAGACAAGATAATAAACAAGCGGCATTGGCTGGAAATCAAATTTTCTTGCATCTCCTCCAATCGTTGCGAAATACATCAACAGATTGGTCACGGGAATGGTAAAACAAACGAGCAGGCGGAGAACATAGATCCACACATATTCCTTATGCCGAATGAGGCCAACAAATGAAGCAATAAGGCCATACAAAAACAAGATCACTGTACCATAACTCATGACAGGCTGTACGACAAACCCGTAAAACATTAAACCAATTGCAACCATATTCCAACAGTCCTTTCTTTGAAGCCATACATGCTGTTATTTCTAATCATACACTTCTTTCTCCAGTTTCCATATGGGGCAATCATAAAAAATGACCCCATAAAGGGGCCATTATGTGTTAAGCATTGACTGATTTGAAGAATTGCGGTAAATGCTCACGATGCGCTTCGAGCATTTCGTCTAAAATTTGCTTTGCAATGTCGTCAGATGGGACGAGCGGGTTGATGGTCATCGCCACAAGAGCCGTCTCGTAATCTCCAGTCACAGCCGCTTCTGCTGCCACACGCTCGAATGATTTGATTTGTTGAACGAGTCCTCTTACAGCTACAGGCAGATCACCTATCGCGATTGGTTTTGGTCCGTCCTTCGTAATGATACAGTTTACTTCAACCGCTGATTCAGCCGGAATGCTGGCAATCGCCCCTCTGTTCACTGTATTGACTGGTTGAATGTCGTGCTTATCATTATAGATGGAGCTGATTAAGTTACAGGCCGCATCGCTGTAATAGGCCCCGCCTCTTTTTTCGAGCTGCGGTGGTTTAATCGACAAATCAGGATCTTTATAGAGCTCAAATAATTCCTGCTCGACCTGCTGTACAACCTCTGCTCGTGTTCCTTTCTCTTGAGCCGCCTTTTGCTCTTCTTCCAGCATATCTTTCGTTTTATAGTAATAGCGGTGATACGGACATGGGATGACCCCTAATCCTTTCACAAAAGAAGGCTCCCAGTTTTTCGCTTCAATGTTTTTCATGGACCACTGGCTGTTCGGATTTCCTAGTTCATCAAGCACTTGATCCATAATGCTGACCCCGTCTAAATATACGTTTAATCCATAGACCATGTGATTGAGACCAGCAAACTGTACTTCGATGCGTTCAACGTCCACATCAAGCGCTTTGGCAATCCCCATTTTGATCCCAATCGGCACATTGCATAGACCGACCACTTTTTTTAGATTCGTGTAGCGTAAAACAGCTTCTGTGACCATGCCCGCTGGATTTGTAAAGTTCACAAGCCATGCGTCTGGGCAAAGCTCTTCCATATCCTTCACAATGTCTAGTATGACTGGGATGGTCCGAAGGCCTTTAAATAAACCGCCTGGTCCGTTCGTTTCCTGACCGATGACGCCGTATTTAAGCGGTATTCTCTCATCCTTTGCCCGTGCTTCCAGCAGTCCTACACGAAATTGTGTCGTCACAAAATCTGCGTCCTTCAAGGCCTCCCGGCGATCAAGAGTCAGGTGTACCTCAATCGGCAGACCCGCTTTTTCAACCATACGTTTCGCCAAAGCGCCCACGATGTTTAACTTTTCCTGACCCGCTTTAATATCCACAAGCCATAATTCCTTTACAGGCAATTCTTGATATCGTTTAATAAACCCTTCGACGAGCTCAGGCGTATAGCTCGATCCACCGCCTATTGTGACAATTTTGATTCCTTCTTTCATGAATTGACACCTCCGAGTTGCTTCATTTTTTCATGGAGCTCGATGATTTCTGCTGCGAGCTCCTTGACGGTCATTGCGTTCATGAGATGATCCTGCGCATGAATCATTAAGAGGCTAATATCCGTCTTTTCGCCCCTGATTTCTCCCTGGATCAGCTCTGTCTGTGCGTGATGCGCCTCATTTAACGCGTCTTGTGCGTCCTGCAATTTTTGCTTCGCCTCATCAAATTTTCCTTCTTTTGCACATGTAATGGCCTCCATCGCGGAGCTTCTGCCATTTCCGCCGTGCAGGATGAGTTGAAACACAATTTGTTCCATTTCCATCGGCCGCATCCCCCTTGTTCCCTCTATTACATGCTGACGACATTTTCATCAGTTGATGCTTTTGTTTCTAGCTCACTTTCTTCTTTCAATTTCTGCTTATCCCACATTCTAAAGAATGGGTAGTATAGAGCAAATGACAGCGCAAGGTTAATCAGCTGCATGACAGCACCAGAGATTTTGCCTCCTGTGGCGAGATAGCCTGAAATGATTGGCGGCATGGTCCATGGGACAGCGATCCCGGCTGGTTTTGCCACAAGCCCTGTGCTCATTCCGATATATGTGGTGATGATCATCATGATTGGCGTAAGGATAAACGGAATGAGGAGCATTGGGTTCATGACAATCGGCATTCCAAAAATGATCGGTTCGTTGATGTTAAAGATGGCTGGCCCAATGGCAAGGCGGCCAAGCTGTTTCATTTGTTTACTTCTGGCGCGTAAGATCATGGTCAGCACCAAAGCAAGCGTTGCTCCGCTTCCGCCGACGTTGATGAAGATTTCAAAGAACTGCGCTGTGAAAATATTCGGCAGTACTTCTCCTGCTTGGAATGCAAGACGATTCTCATCCATTGCACCGAGCCAAATTGGCCCCATGACGCCGCCGACAATAGTTGCTCCGTGAATACCACATGCCCAAAGGAGCATTTGCACACCCATCGCAACGATACTGCCGCCTAAGCTGCCACCAAGAATGGAAAGCGGTGTGCCAATTAAGACCGTGATAATATTATGAATACTCTCAAAAGGTGTCATCTCAATCACAAGTCTAGCGACCCAGATCAGCGTGATGACCACAAAACCTGGAATAAGTGCAATAAACGATTTACTGACTGCTGGCGGTACACCATCAGGCATTTTGATGACGATATTCCGCTGTACAATAAAGCGGTAAATTTCGGTTGAAAGCATGGCAATAATCATGGCAACGAATAAACCTTTACTGCCCATCAGTGTGACAGGAATTCCCCCGCCCACTAGGATAGCTTCTGTTGAGCCTTCAGGTGTGAAAGGTACTTGATATGGTGTAGCCAAAAGGAAAGCCGCAACAGCGATTGCACCAGATGATAGCGCATCAACGGCATACTTTTCAGCTAGCCTGTAAGCAATCCCGAAGGTCGCAACAAGTGCCATAATGTCAAAGGTTGCATTCACAGGATAGGATAGTTTCGTGGCCCATTCTGCTCCGAAGATACTTGCCATAAAATCGCTGTATCCTGGGATCGGAAGGTTGGCTAAAATGAGAAACAGTGAACCGACAATAATGAGAGGCATCGTTAAAACAATTCCGTCACGCAATGCTTGTAAATGTCTTTGAGCGGCAATCTTCCCTGCAAACGGCATGACCTTCTCTTCTAGAAATCGGTTGAATCCATTCATCCCCTCCGCCCCCTTTATCCGTTCACTAACTGTTCAGCAGATTTTAAAACCTCAGCGCCATTACATACGCCATAATGCACAGTATTAATCACGTCTACTGGGATTCCTTTTTCTTCTCCGAGCTTTTTCATTTGCGGTAATAAATATCGAACCTGAGGTCCTAATAAAAGCACATCGGCTTGATCAATATGATTTTTCGCAGAATCTCCAGATACTGCCCAAATACGATAATCTTTTCCTTGTTCTTGTGCGCTTTTCTCCATTTTTGTGACAAGTAAGCTGGTAGACATACCTGCTGCGCAAACCAATAAGATGTTCATGTGTAAACGCCCCCTTTTCAAAGTGTGAAGCTATTCTTTACACATTCATCATATTATGAAACCGCTTTCATAAACACCCATACTTTTTCCTTTAGGAAGCGGAAAAAGTTAATATCACACAGTTAGTTCTTGTACGAAGGAGCCTTTTTATACATGATATCAAGCATGTCTTCAAATGTATCACAGGCGATCAGGTGCTGAATGAATTTCACATTATGCACAAGCTCCCCCAGCAGGCGGTACATGCCTTTTAAATCTTTGGCATTCTCTTTTTCGACACAAAGCAGGCAGACAAATTGAACCTTTTTCTCTCCCCAAATGATTGGTTTTTCTAATGTACATATCGCCCAAAACGTCTCATCTGTCAGCGGCGTCATCGGGTGCGGAATCGCTGTATAATGTCCGAAAGAGGTAGGCGCAGCCTCTTCTCTTTCCATGACAGATGGTGTGATCTCAGCTGGCGCTAAGCCCATATCGATGACTTTTTGTGTTAAAAAGGTGATGATCTCTTCCTTTGTTTGAAAGGCGCGTTTTGTAAAAACCAATTCCTTTTTCATATATTGAGAGGCCAATGTCACCCTTGTTTCACTCGTCAGGGCTTCTTCAATTTTTAAAAAATCACCGCCTCCCAAAATGGTGTTCACTTGAATGACTGGAACCGGTAAATCCATATGAATTGGGATCGTTGTAATAATCAAATCCAAGGCATGCAAAGAGACATGCGGAAGCGAATACAGCTCTGCTGTTCCTAAAATGGTCAGCTTTGACCCAAATTGTGACCGCAAACGATCCTGCAGCAGCCTTGCACTCCCTGCACCAGACGCACAGACAATGAGACACCGCTTCGGCGGGATCTCCATTTTCCTCCGCTCTAATGCCGCACCAAAATGAAGCGCCATATATCCGATTTCATTCTCATGAATACTCAGCCCCTCCTCTTCTTCAAGGACCCTGCTGGCGATAATCCCCGCTTCAAATGCAAGGGGATACCCCGCTTTTATTTCATCAAGCATCGGATTTCTTAAGTTCATTCCATATTTACATCGGTTGATGGCAGGCTTTAAGTGCAGACTGAGTCCAATCATTAGTTCCGTATCACCTGCTAAATCAAGCTGCAGTTTTTGATCAATAGCCTTCAGGATGAGCTGTACAAGCCGGCTCGTGTCATCATCTACAATTTGTTTTTGGCCGCTCGAGGAAAAGGACTGTACCATTTTGGCTGTTCCTAGCAAATGAATGGTGATATAGACGATTTCCTCTTGTGGAAATGAGACATCCAGCAGCCCTTCAAGACGCTCCACCATTTTTTTAGCGACCTTATATTCCTTTGCCCGGGGAATTTCGCTGATTTCCTCTGGAAGAACAGATACATAGTTTCCGTGTCTAATTCGTTTGCAGGCAATGGCGACATGAACGATTAAATTATTCATGCAAATGTCTGATAGATTCATACCTTCCTCATTGATATAATTGATCATTGTTTTCTGGATCAATTCGAGTTCATGCTTTGGCAAAATGGTAACAGCTGTGTTCAGCATCGTTTGATAAGAACGACGTTCATTGAATAAATATTCTGACATACAATAACGGATTTTCATCTCTGATCCCTTGATTCGGCAGCCTTTGCTCGGCTTCGCTTCCAGCTTCAGATCAAAGGGCTCCAGCTTACGTTTGACCGATTTCACATCGTTGCTCATCGTTGATTTACTAATAAACAGCTGCTCCTGTAAATCCTCCAGCTTCACATAGGATTCTGCCAAAAGAAGCCTTTTTAAAATAAACCGAACACGCTCCTCTGGCAGCACAGCAAGCGGCTCTTCCTGCTCGACCTCCTCCTTCATAAAACGGCGAAAGGCATTCTCATCGTTGATCAGCAGCTCATAACCAGCTCCTCTAACAGCTGTTACTGCCGCTCGATAAGGGGCAAGACGGTCGTTCAGTTCTTTTATGTCTGTACGAATGGTGCGGCTTGTCACTTGTAAACTGGCAGAAAGTGCAGCGCTTGTGAGCGGGGTCTCAGCTGCCATGAGCTGACTTAAGATGTGCGCCAGTCTTTTATTCAGCATCAGATCGGCCTCCTTATGTAGGGGTGGAGAATCTGCCTTGTCTGGACAGGTTGTATACGCTTGCAGTTCTCTTCATTACTCATATTCTACTGAAAAGAAATAAAAATTGCCAACTCATATATATGACAAATGCCCCTATTTATACAACTAACCACATCTAATGTCCTACGAATCTTTTTGAAGATACTTGCGAAAACCACGAAAAAAAGGCTTGATCGAGCATATCGGCTTGTTTCATTCGATATTGATCAAGCTTCTTTATCGCTTTCTTTTTACCTGCATCGTCTTTTTTCGCTGTAGCTTGTACATAGTCAACAAAGTAGCCGATATGACTTGACCAAATGTCCTTGAATTGTTTGCCTGCTTTTTTTCCATACACAGAGGCAATTGCATCTGATAAGTCATTCGTGTTTTCATTTAAAGCCGCCGCTGCTTGATTGAAGTCTTTACTGCCGTCAATTCCTTTTTGCATCGTGACCACTGCTAAATAGGCATGCTCTGAAAACAGCTGATCTAGT
Source organism: Bacillus sp. Je.9.29.b (assembly GCF_051129925.1). Classification (NCBI taxonomy): domain Bacteria; kingdom Bacillati; phylum Bacillota; class Bacilli; order Caryophanales; family Bacillaceae; genus Bacillus; species Bacillus sp. Je.9.29.b. The sequence goes on along the minus strand of NZ_JBCPSO010000003.1, from coordinate 238,031 downwards.
GCTGCTCGAAGATCTGTGGCTTTATTTGACACTTCTTGTGACGAAGACGTCTTCTTCGCCTCCCCATACATATGTCCTTCGTGTGCACTTGCGATATGAGCCGCTGGGAATAATAATGCTGCGCTCAGTGGAATGGTTAACATTGCTTTCTTCATGTTCATCTTTTTATTTCCTCCTCTTTCCGTTTGTTATGTACTTAACGGAGAGAGGGAGAAAATAGATCATTCGATTCTATTATTTTTTTCTTACAACACAGGCTCTGTATGTTTGCATAAAAAAAGCCGGATTATCCGGCTGATACGTTACGACGTTTAGATTCTTTTCGCTCTTTATATATTTTTCTCACCAATGGATAAATCACAGGTGCCCATTTGACAATTTGTTTCAGCCATTTTTTCATTTCTCCCGCGCCTCCTTATTGTCATTCTTAAAGGACGATTCCCCATCTTGTCATGAAATAAACAGGTGCGGGAGAGCAGGAGTTAAATCACGCCTTGTGCGATCATGGCATCTGCCACCTTACGAAATCCTGCAATATTTGCTCCAACCATGATGTTTCCTGAGTGTCCATATTCGTCTGCTGTCTCTGTACACTGACGATAAATAGACTGCATCATTTGTTTCAGCTGAGCATCTACTTCTTCAAATGTCCAAGATATTCTTGCACTGTTTTGTGCCATTTCCAATGCTGAGACACCTACTCCGCCAGCATTCGCCGCTTTTGCCGGCGCAAACAAAATACGATTCTTTTCAAATACTTTGACCGCCTTAAGAGTGGACGGCATATTGGCTCCTTCTCCTACAGCGATGACACCATTTGCCACAAGCTGCTGTGCATGCGCCTCTGATATTTCATTTTGTGTTGCACATGGCAGCGCAATATCACAAGGAACGGACCAAATTTGTTCGCAATCTTCAATTAATTCAGCATGCGGGTGAATGTCTATATATGCCCCAATCCGCTGATTCTCGATTTCCTTCAGCTGCTTGATGGTCTCAAGTGAAATCCCTTGAGGATCATAAATCGCTCCGCTTGAATCACTGCAAGCCACAACCTTACCGCCTAATTCGATTACCTTTTCCATTGCATAAATAGACACATTTCCTGAGCCCGACACAACAACAGAACGTCCTTCAAATTGGAGCCCATGTGCTTTCAGCATTTCCTCCATGAAGTACACCAGTCCGTAGCCTGTCGCCTCTTTTCTCGCTAAGCTGCCTCCGAATCCAGGGCTTTTCCCCGTGAGTACACCCGCTTCATAAGCACCGCGCATTTTCTTGTACTGTCCGAACATATAGCCAATTTCGCGTGCTCCTACACCAATATCACCTGCTGGCACATCTTGATCAGGTCCAATATATCGGCCGAGTTCACTCATAAAGCTTTGAACGAAACGCATGATTTCTCCATCAGACTTCCCTTTAGGATCAAAATCCGATCCGCCTTTCCCTCCGCCAATCGGCATACCAGTCAGTGCGTTTTTAAAGATTTGTTCAAACCCTAAAAACTTGATAATGCTTGCATTGACGGTTGGATGGAAACGAATGCCTCCTTTATAAGGACCGATGGCACTATTGAATTGAACCCTAAACCCTCGATTGACTTGTACTTTGCCCTCATCGTCTACCCATGGCACTCGAAATACCACAAGCCGCTCAGGCTCAATGAGCCGTTCTAAAATGCCTTGTTTTTCATACTCTGGATGCTTTGCAAAAACTGGGACGAGTGATTCCAGAATTTCTTTTACGGCTTGCTGGAACTCCTCCTCGCCGGGATTTCGTTTTTCCACCTCTTCTAACACACGGTGGATGTAGCTTTGTGCTGTTTGTGCTGCTCGATCTAAGGTCAACATGTCGCATCTGCCTCCTTGTAGATATCTTCACACATTTAATTGTTAGATTTTCTAACGCATATTGAGACTAATTTAACACCAATTGTAAAATCTGATCAATATTGATAACAGATGAAAATGATGCCGAATTGAGATAGATCAAGCAGCCGCAGCGATTGTCTTTAAAAATAAGCGCTCAAGGAATGACTAATGTGCTAGAAACGAACAAGCGGATGTTTCTCGTCCCGTTTTCTTTGACAAATACATGAATCATGATGAATTTCTAGCTGGTTTTCCATTGAAAAAAGGGTCAAAAGTTTGATCGGATGCACTCAATCTTTTCGGGGCTTCCCGCCTCTTTTTCGATCAGGTAACACGACACAAAGCCAATATAAAATAGAAGACGATGGAAAGTTAATGAGACCGACAATGCCCCAAAACCACTTGTAACGCCCTCTTTTCTTTGCATCCATAAATAAAAGAAAGCCCTGTGCAAACAATAACGGCAAGACGCACAATAAGATGATCATTTCCGACTGACTCATAAGGAAGACCCTCCTTTGATATGTTGATATTCCTTGTAGCCAACAACAAAGCAGATGGGGACGCTCACTATTTGGAGAAGTATGAAGATGATAGGCAAATGGGTAATGGCAGCTGCAAAGAGTGCTAGAATAGTCAAACTGATCAAAACGTATGCCAGCACTTCTTGTTTAAAACGCCTTTTCTCTTGTTCCTTCGCCTGTTTCAGCATCATCATGACAGCCTGCTCACTTGGCTTTTCCACTTCAATTTGTTCGTCTAGCTGCTTAAGCTCTTCTTTTAAACGTTCGGTCAAACGATCTTCCTTCATAAATCCCACTCCTTTCGAATTTTCTTTAATCCATGATGAACCCTTGATTTCACAGTGCCTTCTCTCATTCCGAGCATTGAAGCCATTTCTGGATAGGTAAAGCCATAATAATAGTGCAGAATAATCGGTGCTCTCTCCTGAGCCTTTAATTCATTTAAAGCATCCCACATGTCATGCCATGTGTTCCCCTTTTGCTGAACGTCCCATTTAAAGCGGCGTATAGCCTCCTGATTCGCTTTTCCTTCTCTCATTTGTTCACGTTTTCTTTTCTTCTGGTGATCTAAAAATTGCCTAGATGCAATCGAAATGAGCCAGGTTGAAAATAAGGCATCTCCTCTAAATGAAGAAAGTTTCATATACGCTTTCAGCATCGTTTCTTGCATGATTTCCTCTGCCAGCTCTTGTTGAAGGGTGAGCTTCAACATATATCGGTAAACAAAGGAATAATGATGCCGATAAAGGGCTGTAAACGCGGCATCATCTCCCTGTTTTGCCCGCTGAATCAATAATATCTCTTCTGTCTGCTCCAAACACACCCCTCCTTCCTTTTCTTCTCTTACTCATAAGACGACACGGATGATAATATCGTTTAAATTAGACCTTATTTTTTAGCATACCTTCTATGATTCTCGTTTTATATCCAATTTTTTCTTATGTAATGATTATGGCATTCCTTCTTCTCTAACAAAATGATGCGTTTATAATCATCTTGATTTTCTACCAAACGGAGAGCCTCCTCTCCATAATCAAGATGTCATCCTCATACCTATCGACAATGGTCCTTATCTCATGAAGATGAAAATGAAATAATCATTGGCTTAGCTCCCTAGAAAATCATGGAATACGCTGCGCCTATCCTTAGCCGATGATACCTTTTTGCATGCTATGCTCATCCTACATTCCGAATGAAGCGATGCTTGTGAAGGAAGGAGGAGTAGTTGAATCACAGCTTATTTTGGAAACGTTTTCATTAAAATAAAATAGAATGGAGATGTTGAATTTGAAGAGAAAAATTCCAATGTTAGCCGGTGTATTAGCTGTTGGTCTCGTCACTTCATTATTTGCACCAAACGGGGAGGCAAAGGCAGCAGCCAAATATCCAGAAAGCCCTTCTATTATGGCCAACTTTAATCAACAAGGCTTCTCCACATTAAATGGCGGCACAACAGGCGGTGAAGGCGGTAAAACCGTCACAGTCAAAACTGGAAATGAACTATTGGCTGCCCTCAAAAATAAAGGAACAAACGAAAAATTAAAAATTGTTGTAGACGGGACCATTACCCCTTCTAATACATCAGCCAATAAAATCGATGTGAAAGATACAAATAATGTCTCGATCGTCGGTAAAGGGACGAACGGCGAATTGAATGGGATTGGCATTAAAGTATGGCGTGCCAATAACATCATCATCCGCAACTTGAAAATCCACCACAGCAAAATCGGTGACAAGGATGCCATCGGGATTGAAGGCGGCGCTAAAAACATATGGGTCGATCATAATGAACTGTACAACACATTGAATTCTGGGAAGGATGACTACGATGGTTTATTTGATGTAAAAAATGACTCTGACTACATTACCTTCTCGTGGAACTATGTACATGACAGCTGGAAAACAATGCTCATGGGCAGCTCCGATAACGATAACTACAATCGAAAAATTACGTTCCATAACAACCGCTTTGAAAACCTAAACTCTCGTGTACCGTCTATGCGCTTCGGGGAAGGACATGTCTATAACAACTATTACAAAGACATCCTCACAACAGCGATTAACTCGCGTATGGGCGCGAAGATGAGAATTGAACACAACGTATTTGAAAACACCAAAAATGCGATCGGAAGCTGGGACAGCAGTCAAGTTGGTACATGGCATGTCATCAACAACTCGTATATTAACAGCACAGGCAGTCTGCCAACGTCTTCAACAGGTACGTATAAACCTCCTTATAACTACTCTTTGCTTAACGTGAACAATGTGAAATCAGAAGTGATATCAAATGCAGGTGTTGGGAAAGTAAACCCTTAAACCACAAAACGTTCGGGCAGAGATTTCCTGTCCGAACGTTCTTGTCATTTCATTCATTTATATTGTAGAAAATGGACGATCCATTTCATACAACTTTTGATAACGCTTGTTTTCTTTTAGTAAATCCTGATGCTGCCCCTGCATCTCAATGCGCCCGTCTTCAATAAACATGATGCGGTCACATGCCTCACAGCCAGTCAGGTGATGGGTAATCCAAATAACTGTTTTCCCTTTTAACACACGGAAAATGGTTTCAAGCAATTCACGCTCTGTCCGCGGATCAAGCCCGACGGTCGGTTCATCTAATACAACAACCGGCGTGTCCTGCAGCAAAATCCGAGCTAACGCCATACGCTGTCTTTCTCCACCTGAAAATCGAACCCCTGTCTCCTGAACACCTGTGTGATACCCTTCTGGCAAAGACTCGATGTCATCATGCAGCTGCACTTGTCTAGCTGCTTCTTTTACCTGCTCTTCTGTTGCCTCTGGAGATCCTAAACGAATATTGTTTAAAACAGACGTATCGAATAAATATGGCTGTTGATTGAGCACAGATACATAGGCAGACACCTTCTCTTGAATGCTTTGAACCGGTTTTCCTTGAATGCTGACAGCCCCTTGATTTGGAACAACTGCCCCTTCTAACAATTTCAAAATGGTTGATTTTCCTGCACCGCTTTTTCCTAAAAGCGCGAGTGATTCCCCTTGCTTCAGAGAAAATGACAGGTCTTGAAGGACATATTGATGCGTGTCATATCGAAAGGACACTTGATCAAAACAGACAGCTTCATCTTGAGAAATGGCTGACTGATCCACTGCCTCGCTTTCAGTTTCTCCTTCATATGACTGCTTTTCATAATGATGTAATCTGCTGACAGCATGCTGATAGGCGGGAATATCACCTGCCGCATCTGACAGTGGAAGAAAAGCTTCTGTTAAAGGAAACAGCACAAGTACAAAGGCTGCAATCAGTGTGTGTGACATGGATCCTGACTGAACGACGGAGCCGCTCCAATACACAACAAGCACGACAGCTCCTCCAATCAAGAGCTGTGCAAAAAATTGACGCACGCGGATAAATCGGTGTTTCGCTGCTTCAAGCGCTAACAGCTGTGCTTCTTTCTGTTCATAACTATCAACAAAATCTTTCTGCCTGCCGCTGAACAGCCAGTCACTAACGCCCATGACCGCATCTGTTAAATGGCTGTACAGTTCATTTCTGCCTTTTTTCATTTGAATTTGTCTTGCCCGGTTCACAAGCACTGTGACGTATGGGAAAACGAATACGAGAAGTGCCATATAAAGCAGCATCAGTCCAGCAAAAGGCCATGAGAAAAGGCCAAGTGCTCCAATGGATGCGGCATATAAAAGCAGTGCACCGATGGATGGAAAGATGGTTTTTAAATAGGCGTCCTGCAGTCTCTCTACATCATCTGACAAGAGGCCAAGCATTTCACCTGTCCCAAGCTTTGTCTGTCTGGCACTTCGTTCAGCCATGTCATACAGGCGTACACGCATTTTTTCAATCATTGTCAAAATGAGCTGATGGCTTGCCAGCCTTTCTGCGTAGCGGGCAGCAGAGCGCGAAATACCAAAGGTACGTACAGCCACAATTGGGACGTAGACCATGAGTATATTCTCAGGTCTTGTGGCAGCTTTTGAAATGAGAAATCCCGACGTGTACATCAGCATAGAAGCAGAGAATACCGCAATGGCTCCTAAAAATAAAACCAAGGCAAACAGCTTTTGATTCTCCTTGATATAAGGTATAAACCAGCCTTTACTGACCATGTGTGACCGCCCCCATTTGCTCCTGTACCAATTGATAATACACACCTTTTCTTTGCATTAATGATTCATGTGTCCCCATTTCTGCGACGGTTCCTTGATCCATGACAATGATTTCATCCATGTCCGGCATCCAATGGAGCCTGTGTGTCGCTAAGAACACAAGTTTATGTTCAAACAGTGGAAGCATTGTTTTCTTCAGTTCATACTCTGTTTCAATATCGAGATGCGCCGTTGGTTCATCTAACAGCATAATGGACCGCTGGCCCAGCACAGTTCGAGCAAGCGCAATTCTTTGCGCCTGTCCTCCGCTTAGCTCTCTTCCCTGTTCTCCAATGACCTCATCCAAGCCATTTGGCAGCTGCGTAACCAGCTGAGATAAGCCAGCCTCATGTACAGCTCTTTCCACTTCTTCGTCTGTTGCATTCGGTTCATAAAAACGAATGTTTTCTTTTAATGTCATGTGAAATAAATAGGGATGCTGCGGCATATAGACAACTTCCTTTTGCCATTCGTTCATCTGTAAATGAACAAGCGGCTGGCCGTTTAGCGTAATTTGACCTGAAGACGGTTCAACAAAACCGCCGAGGACATCGGTTAATGTTGATTTCCCTGAACCACTGGCACCAATGATGCCGATTTTTTTCTTCCCTTTGACAGTGAGATCCACATCCTGAATGGAATAAGGGGCATGTTCATCATGCTGGACACAAACATCCTGCAGCGTGAGCACGGATTGTTCATCCCACTTATTCAGCTGCACAGATTGTGTCTCCTGTACGCGGAAGCCTTTTTCTTCTAAAATGACCTGCATGGCTTCATTCGCTTCTTTTCCATTTAACGTCGCATGATAATCATTTCCCACTTCACGTACCGGCAGGAAATACTCCGGCGCCAGCATAAGCGCCGTCAAAGCCGGCAATAACAGAAGCTCTCCTTCAATTAATCGCAAGCCAAGAAAAACAGCGACGGTTGCAATCGATAGCATGGAAAAGAAATCGAGGGCAAACGATGACAGAAAGGCAACCTTCAGTGTGCTCATGGTCGCTTTTCGATATCGCTTTGACACCTCCGCAATATGACGGGAGTGTTTTTTGCTGATACCTAAGTAACGAAGCGTCTCAAGGCCGCGGAGAGAGTCAGTAAAATGATTGGATAATTTCTCATACGATCTCCATTGTTTGGCCGCTTTACGCTGAGCAACAAGGCCTAGCAAAATCATAAAAATAATTAAAATTGGCAGCGTCACAATTAAAATGACGGCTGATGTTTCATCTAATGTCCACACATAGATAAGGACCATCGCCGGAATCACTGCCATGTTCACCATTTTCGGCAAAAACAGCTGTAAATACTGACGGTATTGAGCAATTCCTTCCATTGCTAATGTGACAAGCTTTCCTGTCCCTTTTTTCTTTGCGAAGGCAGGCCCTAATCGAAAGAGTTGGTCTAGCAGCTGCTTTCTGACGTCTGCTCCAATTTGGGAAGAGTAGGTAAACATGACCTTCTCCCGAATCAAGGTGAGACCGTGCCGCACAACAAAGGCAGCAAGAAACAGCATGACATAAGGCGTTGCCTGCGAGAGGCTTTTCCCGTCAAACAGCGTTGTAATGGCATGTGCCAGCCACTGTGCTTGGAAAATAATACTTGCTCCTTGGATGAGTGACACAATACCTAAGAGGGCAAGAAGCCCTCTCATTCCTTTTAATTGAAGCAAACGTTTATCCATTAGTAGGTCATTGGCTCCTTACCGCTTACACGTTTACGGAAGACGTAATAGCTCCAAATTTGATACCCAAGCACAAAGGGCAGCAAAGAAACAGCAACAATCGTCATGACCGTCAGTGAATAAGATCCAGATGCAGCGTTTTGAATTGTGAGATCAAATGAATGACTGATTGAACTAATCATGACGCGCGGGAACAATGCAGTGAAAAGCATGGACACCGTCACCATGATGCCTGCGCCTGTGAATAAGAATGTCCAGCCATCACGTTCTTTTCTCATCAAAACAAGGGCAGCTACATAACAAACCACAATCAGCACAGTTAATGGAATGGTGATGATCGGGCGTACAGTATAAATATCTGTTTCAATGATGGACACACCGACAAATATAACAAGAACAGGGAGTGCAATGAGCAGGACACGCTGGCCTAGTTTTCTTGCACGGTCTCTTAAGTCACCCTCTGTACGAAGTGTGACGAAAATCAAGCCATGCAGCAGACAAAGAACCGTCACAGCTAACCCGCCGATCACTGAGTAAAGATTAACAAAGTCCGTAAATCCAGCGTACATGTTCATGTCTTGATCAATTGGCATCCCGCGTAAAATACTCGTGAATAACACACCGAGCAAAAACGGCGGAAGCAGACTGCCAAAGAAGATCACCCAGTCCCACGCTTTAATCCAAGAGGCTTTCTCAACCTTCCCTCGGAATTCAAAGGCGACGCCGCGCCCAATGAGCGCTAAGAGGAGAACTGCAAACGGAATATAGTATCCGCTGAACATCGTGGCATACCAGTGAGGAAATGCAGCGAAAATAGCGCCGCCGGCAGTAATCAGCCAGACCTCATTCGCATCCCAGAAAGGACCAATCGTATTGATTAAAATGCGGCGCTCGTGCGCGTCCTTTCCAAGCAGCTGCATGGACATCCCGACACCAAAATCAAATCCTTCTAAGAAGAAAAATCCAACAAATAATACTGCGACAAGAATAAACCAAATCTCGTTAAGATATGCCATGATATGCGCCTCCATCAAATGGATCTGTAGACAGGTCCGTTTCATCCTTTTGATCTGTATCCTCTTCAGAATGTGCACCTTTTTTAATTTCTCGAATGAATAAGTAGGCAAGCAAAATGGCAAGAATCAGATACATCGCCGTAAAGCTAATGACTGAGAATAACAGCATGCCATACGATACGTTCGGTGAAATCGATTGAGCTGTCGTCATCATACCAAAGACGGTCCACGGCTGACGCCCGATCTCAGTCATGATCCAGCCGGCTGAATTCGCAATAAACGGGAACGCAATCATCCCTACCATGAAGCGTAAAAACCATTTGTTTGTTTCGAGTTTCTTTCTAAAGCTCAAGTACAAACCAATCATACTAGCAAAAATCATCAGCATTCCGGCACCGACCATGATTCTAAAGCTCCAGAATGTTGTTTTCACTGGCGGAATGTAGTCTCCGGGACCAAACTTGGCTTCATATTCTTTTTGAAGTGTCAGCATACCTGGAACATCTCCACTGAACTTCGAATATGCCAAATAACTTAAGGCAAACGGAATATTGATCTCCGCAGAGTTTTCTTTTTTATCTGTGTCAATGTTGGCAAATAGTGTCCAAGCCGCTGGATCTCCACTATCCTTCCAAAGGGCTTCACTTGCTGCCATCTTCATTGGCTGTGATTTCATTAAGTGCTTCGCTTGATCATGTCCAGAGAACGCCACACCTAAACCAGAAATTAAAGCAAGGACCATCGCAATCTGGAATGATTTTTTGAAAAAGGCGATTTCTTGTTTTTTGATCATTTTATAGGCACTAACTCCTGCAATAAAGAAAGCTCCTGTTGCCAGTGCACCAAATAGAACGTGCGGGAACTCAACCCAAAGCTGCGGGTTCGTCACAAGAGCGCCAAAATCATTCATTTCTGCACGACCATTTTTAATGGCAAATCCAACTGGCTCCTGCATAAATGAGTTGGCGAGTAAAATCCAAAACGCCGAAAAGATCGTACCAAGAGAAACAAGCCAAATGCACAATAAATGAATCTTCTTCGGCAGACGATCCCAGCCGAATATCCAAAGTCCAATAAATGTAGATTCAAGGAAAAAGGCCAAAAGTGCTTCAATGGCAAGCGGTGCACCAAAGACATCACCGACAAACCTTGAATAATCTGACCAGTTCATCCCAAACTGGAATTCCTGCAGAATCCCTGTTACCACACCTACTGCAAAGTTAAGTAAGAACAGGTGACCCCAAAACTTCGCCATCTTTTTATAGATGTCTTTTTTCTTGACGACATAAAGGGTCTGCATCAATGCGACGATAAACACCAAACCTATTGACATAGGAACAAAAATAAAATGAAATAATGTCGTTGAAGCAAATTGAAATCTTGCTAAAAACAGCTCACTCACAGCCTTACATCCTCCCTTACTTTCACATGCCGAACGATTCATGCTCACCATTTCACAAAATATTCACCGTTTGTTCAATGTTTCACAAATAAAAGTCCATTTGAAATGGTTCACTCGGTGAAATTTTACTCTTGATTTTCATTCGGTTAGTTATTTATACCTGTACTTTACACCCATACGCTTCAAAAATAAAGTAAATTTTACCTAAAAATTGGATGGTATTGTGTCAGTTGTTTGAATACTTTGTCAAGAATATGTGACGGAAAATAAACAACCGCAAAAAAAATAGCGCTGCACGTGGGCCGCAGCGCTGTGTTTCTATTTTAAGCTTTTTTCTGTAAAGCAGGTCTTGTGACTTGGACTTCATAGTACGTAATTTTGTTTTTTAATAAGCCTTCAGGTTTCGCTTTTCCATGAGCGTGTGCATCACCAAATGCCTGAGATTTTGTCCAGTTCACAAAGTCTTCTTTTCGATTCCAGCGGGTATGAATGGTCACTTCATCGTAATCGGTTGTCTGCTGTGTGACCCAGACTTCCATGCCTAAAAATCCTTCCATGAATTCTACTTGTCCCTGCTTGTTAAAACGCTTAACGAGGTGGTCTGCACTGCCTTTTTCTACTCTAACCTGGTTGTTTACAATGATCATGTTTGGTTCATCTCCCTTTTGTTGTTGGATCGAAGCGATTGGGATAATGAGCGGATGCTCTCCATCTAGGTGAACCTCTGCCTGAATCCCAAACACCTCTTTGAAAAAGTTTTCTGTTAATACTTCCTTTGGTGTCCCTATTTGGTAAACCTGACCACGCTTCATCGCAATCAGGCGGTCACAATATTTTGCTGCCTGCTGCAGGTCATGAAGAACCATTAAAATGGTGATCCCATGTGTTTCATTCAGCTGTTTGAGCAGCTCCAGTAAATCAAGCTGGTGCGCAATATCTAAGTAAGTGGTAGGCTCATCCAGAATAATCGTCTCTGTCTTCTGAGCCAGTGCCATGGCAATATACGCCTTCTGCCTTTCTCCGCCTGACAATGTATGCAGCATCCTGTTTTCATTCACTCGGCTATTTGTCACTTCAAGCGCCCACTCTATCGCTTCCTGATCTGTCTTCGAGCTCTTTTTCCAGATCGAACGATGCGGACTGCGTCCAAGGGCAACCAGCTCACGTACTGTCATCGATGGGATGGCTGTTCTCGTCTGCATCAAAACGGCGATTTCCTGTGCAATTTCCTGTGCTGTCATTTCTTTTTGCGGGATATCGTGAATATAAATCATGCCGCTTTCAATCGACGTAAGACGTGCGGCCGCTTTAATAAACGTCGACTTCCCTGACCCATTTGGTCCAATAATGCCTGTTACACTTCCTTTAGGCACAGTTGCTGAAATAGACGACAGCCGAAAGCCTCCTTGACTGAGACTCACGTCATCCATCGCAATCACATCCAACTTAACCCCTCCCTTTCTTTTTTAATAAATAGAGGAAGAAAGGTGCACCGATACAGGCCAGCAGAATACCAACAGGCAGTTCAACCGGTGTAAACCATACCCGTGCTGCTGTATCAGCAAAGACCACAAGTACGCCGCCGCCAAGCATTGAGATCGGCAGCAGGTACCGGTAGTCATCTCCAATTAAAAGGCGGATAAAATGAGGGACGACAAGACCGACAAATCCAATTAAACCGCTCACGCTTACAGCTGCACCCGCCAAAAGCGCTGCCAGTGCAATTAAGAAAAATCGGGTTCGCTCGACTCTAAGGCCGAGCAGCTGCGCTGACTCATCACCAAGCAAAAGAAGATTTGCCGGCTTGATCGCAAAAAAACAAAGACACAATCCAGCAATCGCATAAGGTGACACAAAGCTCAGATGATGCCAGCTCCGTCCATTTAATCCTCCTGATAAAAAAGGCAGAACGGCCTGCACACGCTCACTATAAAGCACCATAAATCCATTCATGACTGCACCAAGCAGGGCATTGACTGCCACACCCGCCAGAATCAATTTCAGTGGTGAAACCCCTTGATCGAACGACAAAATATACACAACAAGTGCCGCTAATAAAGCGCCAAGGAAGGCAGCCGCTGGAAGCAGATATGTGAATTGCGGAAACACGATCATGCTGAGTACAGCGGCTAACCCGCCGCCGGCGGTCACACCGATGATCCCGGGGTCAGCGAGTGGATTTCGGACGACTCCTTGTAAAATGGCTCCTGATGCTGCGAGACAGGCCCCGACGATGAAACCTATGAGAACGCGCGGCAGGCGTAAATCCATAACGATTTTTTCATGGACTGGCTGGCCTGATCCCGTCAAAGCAGCGATTAAATCTGGCAGCGATAATTGAACAGAACCTAATGCAAGCCCTAGACATATGCCCACACCTAGCGAGAAAAGCAGTCCCGGTATCAGCCATCTTCGTCTCGACTGTCTTTTTTGAAAATCTAACTCTGCATTCACCTTCATGATGACAATCGCTTCAATCTCTTCTCTAGTTCATCAATCGCCTTTATGACGTCTGCGCCTGGATTCGTCCCGAATAAATCACTAGGCAGAATCTCCACGCGGCCATTTTTGACAGCTGATACATCATGCCATGCTGCATTCTGTTTCATTTCACTCATAAAGCCTGCTTTCACATCTTCAGGATTGCTGTGTGTCATGAGCAGAATGAGATCAGGATCGGCTTCGATCACCTTTTCTGCATTGATTTGAGCGTATTGAGGAAATTTTTCGAGTGCCGGTTCATTCTCAGCAATGTTTGCACCCCCAGCGATGTGCAGCAAATCTCCGCTTAAGGATTGCGGAAGTGCCGCCATATATGTGCCGGGTGCACCGTACACAACGAGTGTTTTCACTTTTTTCTTGGGCTGCTTGACCTGCTTTTTCCGCTCATCAATTTGATCATTGAGTGCTTTAGCCTTTTGCTGCTTTCCGAGCAAATCCCCAAATAACGAGATTTGACGCTGGATGTCCTTCACTGAATTGGCGCTTGTCAATAGAAGCTGTGATCCAATTCCTTCTATTGTAGAGATGTCCTTGCTGTTTAATTGTTCATTTCCAAGCACCACATCAGGCTTTAAGCTTGTGATCAGCTCTACATCAAATTGATGCGTTGTGCCAATCGTTTGTACGGACTTTGCCTTTTGTAAGCTGTCTGGTAACTCGGCAGTTGGCCGGCCGACCGCCTCACCGCCTAAAGCATACAAAATACTCATGTCCCCGGTCGACAAGGCGACGATACGCTGAGGGGATTCATCAAACGACAGCGTTCTTCCGGTAAAATCCTTTATCTTCAGCGCTCCTTGCCCGCTTCCTTTCTCTACAGGTGCTGCCTGACTGCATCCGCCGAGGAGAAGCATCAAGACGAGTCCCGCTAAGATCACATGTGAAAATTTCAACCGTCTGTCTCTCCTTTTCTAGTAAACTTTCTTTAGCTTTGCCTGTACCACGAGACGCCCGCTTTTAGGTGCAAGCACATGATCACAGGTCGATAAGGTGAGGATGAGGTCATCTGTGGACACGTCTGTCTTCGTTTGATAGATTGATTTCTTCCTCACAGCTTGCAAGTAGTGCGCATATTCGCCAAGATCTTGAAAATCGGTTTGAATATAATCGAAGTCAACCGTCGTTTCATACACGGCAAAAATCTCCGCTTCATAGCTTTGATACAGCGTATCGTACTGAAATGTCCGGTGCTCTTGGAAGAAATCTTTTTTTAGATAGTTTGTGAGTCCAGCAAACATGGATCCATCCCTCATCCGATGGCCGTACACCACTGTATTAGGGCTTTCATGCAGGACGTCATTACGATAATCCATAAAGATACTGCCTGCCCGGGTGTCGTTTTTTAAATAATTGCGAGTTAAGTAGAACGCATTATCGTGAGATTGAACAATCGGATACTGAATCATCGTGTCCTTCATATTGATCCAGCCGACAATGTCCTCATTCACCTTCCGCAGCTCATCAAATGACGAACGGATCTTTCCCGGCCCCCGTTTTTCAGTCATTTCTTCTTCATGTCCATACATCGTCTGGGCCTTTGCAAGCACCTGGCGATTTTGATAATAACCGAAAAGTTCGAAGCCGATGGCTGTCCCGCTATAAATAAATACACCTAAACAAACGATCGTCAGCATCTGCTGCCAAAGCCGTTTTCCTCGTTTCACACTGTCTCACCTGCTTTTTGCCCAGCTTATATACCAACAGGCACGATGTACATCCCTGTTTCTGCATCCTGTCTAATCGTGACGGACACATCATAGATGTGCCGCACGTTTTCCTCTGTTAACACATCGTTTGGCTGTCCTTCACTGATAATCTGTCCATCCTTCATCGCTATGATGATATCGCTGTAGCGGACAGCCTGATTCATGTCGTGCAGCACCATGACAATCGTTAATCCATGCACGGCATTCAGTTCACGGATCAGCTCAAGAATGTCAAATTGATAGTAAATATCCAAATAAGTTGTCGGTTCATCTAAGAAAAGGATCGGTGTTTTTTGCGCAAGTGCCATCGCAATCCATACACGCTGCCGCTCTCCACCTGACAGTGAGGCAAGCGGCACCTTTCGTTTGTCCGTTAGCTTTGTACTGGACAGCGCCCACTCTATCGCTCTCTCATCCTCTTCCTTGTCTCCTCCGCGCATCGTCTGGTACGGCGTTCTGCCGAATGCCACGACCCGTTCGATCGTTAAATCAAGCGGCGCTTCATTTTGCTGATGGACGACAGCGAGCTTTTTTGCCAGCTCCTTTGGCTTGAACGTATTCAGCGTTTGCCCGTCTAAGTGAATTTGCCCTTTATTTGGACAATGATTATTCGCCATTAAGGAAAGCAGTGTGGATTTTCCCGAGCCATTTGGACCGATAATGGTTGTGATTTTTCCCTTTTCAATCTTTGTTGTGACTGATTGAACGATGTCCTTCTGCTGGTCATATGAGAATGACACCTCACGAATGTCCATGGAGACGGTCCCCCCTTCTTAATAAAAAGATCAGAAACGGCCCGCCAATCACGGCCATGATCGTAGAAGCAGGAATCTCATTTGGCGCCACAAGCGTCCTGCCAAGCGTATCAGCCGTCAAAATAAGCAAAGCCCCGCTTAACGCAGAAAATGGAATCAGTACCCGGTGATCCGAGCCGACAAGCCTTCTTGAAATGTGCGGAATGAGCAAGCCGACAAAGGCTATCACGCCCGCTACTGCAGCTGTCACCGCCGCAAGTAAAACGGCTGTGATGGAAATCAAAAGGCGCATTCTGGTCACACGCAATCCTAAATTTTTCGCTGTCTTGTCCTGAAGAGCCAGGAGGTTGCACCATCTGCTGAAGAAGAGTGCAACGACAAGGCCGGCGACACCATAGACACCGATTAAACGGACATCTCCCCACGTTTTCATCGTGAGATTCGACTGTCCCGACTGATTAATTGTGATATTGAAATAGCTGCAAATGGTCACAAATGCTTCAGCCATTCCAGTAAACATGGCATTGATGGCGATCCCAACCAAGATCATGCGGATCGGGCTTAAACCACCCTTCCAAGACAGAACGTACACGAGGAAACACGCAATAGCCCCGCCTAAAACCGAAAATAAAGGAGAGTAGAAATAAAATTGAGGAAGCGCTGTAATCGCCATTAATGAAAAGAAGCTGGCTCCTGATGAAATGCCAATGACGCCGGCATCAGCTAACGGATTCCTCATGACCGACTGCAGCAGTACACCGGAGACAGATAAGGCGGCCCCTGTAAACATCGCGATAAGCATGCGGGGAATTCTCAAATCTTTAATGATTTCTACCTGTGCATGTTGACCGGTGATGAGCCCTTCTAATAATTCAATTGGGGTGACATGAATGCTCCCAGTAATGGCTGAATAAATAAACACGCAGACCAGTAAGAGACTGACTATCAGAAATAAAATCCCTGTTTTTTTCATCTTGAACGTCCTTTTATCATTAAGATTCGCCGCTTATGACGGATACAACATACGAGTCAATTCATCTAATGCTTCTGCTGCCTTTAAATTGCCTGTTGTCCCGAATAAGCTTTCTTCGAGGTCATACACCCGGTCTTGTTTGACCGCATTGAAATGTTTCCAGATGTCATTTGTTTTGAATTCTTCATCAAACATTTGGACGACTTCGTCTGGCATCCCATGTGCGGCCCGGAGAATGATATCTGGATTGGCTTTTTGTAAATATTCCGTATTGGATGCCAAATACTCCATTTTCTCGCCTTTGACAATATTCTTTCCTCCTGCGATACGCACAAGATCACCAATATATGAATTCTCTGTCGCCACCAAATAACTGCCTGGCACACCAAGCAAAATCAGAACGGACGGCTTGCGTTTTCCTTTCGTCCTCTCTTGAATGTCTTTCTTTTTTTGCTCAAACTCAGACACAATGCGTTCAGCCTGCTTCTTTCTGTCATACTGATCTCCAAGCTTCGTGATGGCCTTCTCCATGTTAGCCATGCTCTCGAGATTTAGGTATGTGGCAGGGACACCTGCTTGCTGAAAGGGTGTCTCTAAATCATATTGAAGGGTTGTGACAGACAGGACATCTGTCGGTTGAAGTGATTGGATGATTTCCATGTCCGGGCTCATTGGGTTACCGACTTCCGGCAGTCCTTTGTAACGAGCTGGCAAGGATTTTTGACTTGTTGGCACCCCGACAAGATCCACCTCTAAAGCATCCATGATCTCCGCAGCAGCTACAGTCGTTGCTACAATGCGCTCACTTGATTCAGCGCTTTTTTTGCCTTTTGCTGAGCTTTCAGCTGACTGTGAGCAGCCCGATAAGATCATGCACACACTGAAGGCAGCGATCAAGGTACATAATATTCGATGCTTCAAAAACAGAAGCCCCCTTTCGAAAAAAGAGAGTGGATGCGCCGAGGTAAAAGGCGCATCTCACTTAAAATAAAACGAACTATCTTGTCCGTGTTTGATATTTTCTGACGAGTACGAATAACGAACCGCCGAATAAAAGAATATACACCCAAAGAAGAGAGGCATCTCCCGTTTTCGGATTCAGCTGTCCAGACTCAGATTTGGTTTGGTCATCTGATGGCGTAAATGTCATCTGCTCCGCACCCGTTTCCTCAGGTGCTGCATTCTCAAGTTGATTTGTTTGAGAATCGTGATCATTTGGATTTTTGACAAAGCCGATACTCTCATCGTCTCCAATGACCTCATGAATCCCGCTTCCCTCACCAGGAGCGATTCCTTTTGTGTCATAGACAATTTTGACATCGTACTGCTCATGGTAGTTCGCAGCTGGAATATCAATTTTTACGCGTGCAGCCTGAGCTCCACTTAAACTTTTTGCTTCATATTGAATAACGCGTGTATCTGCTTTTTCATCTGTTTTCGCAACAAGAGTCTCTTCAAACTTTCCACCTGTTCCTACTTGGAATGACGTGATGGCTGAGCTGTTCTTCACTGTATATGAAACGAAGTGGCGGCCATTTTTTACAACCAGTGTCGCAGGACTCACAACGTAATCGTTCATGCGGGAAAGCTCATCCTTGTCTGCTTTCTTCATTGAGAAAGGAAGCTTGTATACACCATCTTTTAGCTGAGCCGTCTCTTGATCTGCTCCGCCGTTATTCGTTTCTGTTGTTGGTGTGTTTGGTTTTGGTGTTTCTGGTGCAGCTGGTGTTTCTTCCTCTACCACCTGCCCGTCCTTCACTGGAGCGATACTCTTTGAATCAAATTGAAAACGAATATCGTAGGTTTGGTCATAGTTAGCGGCTGCTACTACAATGTGTACTTTTCCTTTGACCTCGTTTTTCAAATCATCTACATCAAATGAAACCACTCTTGTGTTCTTTGCCTCATCCTTGCTGACTGTTTTGGCTTCTTGATAAGAACCGTTTTTCTCTGTTTTTAAAGAAGCGACAGACTTATGGTCCTTCACCGTAAAGGAAATGGTTTGCTTTCCATTTTTGACAGTTAAGGATGCAGGATGTGAGAAGTAATCACTCATTCGAGATGCCTCATCCGTATCCCCTTTTAGCACACTGTAATGAATACGATATACGCCATCTTTTAATTGATTTTGGGCGGAATCATCTGGTTTTGTGCCATTGTTATTGCCTGGTGTTGTCGGTTGATCGTCTGGCTTTGTACCATTTTGATCATCTGGCTTTGTTTCGTTATCGTCTGGCTTTGTACCGTTTTGGTCATCTGGTTTTGTTTCGTTATCGTCTGGTTTTGTACCGTTTTGGTCATCTGGCTTTGTTTCATTATTGTCTGGTTTTGCAGGCGTAACGAGTGTTAGGCTGCTTTGATCAAATGCAAGCTGTACGTCATATGCTTCGTCATAAATAAAGCCGCCTAAATCCCAGTAAATTTTCACCCAGCCGTTTAATTTCGCTGATAAGTCGTCGACATCAAATTTGATCACACGTGTATTGGCTGTTTCGTCCTCACTGACCGTTTCAGTGGTAACGAGAGCACCATTTTGTTCGACCTTGAAATCTGTTATTTCTTTGCTTTGCTTCAGTGTGACATAGGCTGTTTTCTTGCCATTTTCCACAATCAGCTTAGCTGGCTTTTCTGTATAGGTATCCATCATGGACGCTTCTGTGCTGCCATTTTTTAAAATGGTGAATCCGACTGTGTATTCACCATCAACGAATGATGCCGCTTGAGCTGTTCCTTGAGGAATCTGAAACGCAGTCAACAAACTGAATAAAACGAGCAGAATGGCTGCCTTTAGATGAAAAAGACGTTTCAAATGGTGACACTTCCTTCCGTTAATGCTTGATGATCCACTTTCTTGCTAAAAACCCGCCTGAACATAAGACAAGCACAAGGAGCCACCCTGTTTGGCTTGTATCACCAGTTTGAGGATTTTCTTCTTGTTTCGTTGTGGATGAATCAGCTTTGTTCGTTGATTCTTTTGATGGATGCTGACTTTCTGCTGCACCCGCTGATTGATTTGCACTGTTAGATGAAAGTGATTTGATGCTGCTTTCATCGAATTTCAGCTGAATGGTGTAATCATGATCATAATCAGCAGATTTCACAGTGACATGAATTTTTGACGTGATTGGTTTAGACAAGCTTTGAGCCTGGAACTGAACAAGCCTTGTATTGGCTTTTTTATTTGTTGAGAGAACGGTTGTATCGACATAGCCGCCATTTCCCGGTACTTTAAATTCCGTTACCCAGCTGCTATTTTTAATCGTCGTTTGCACTGTCAGGAACCCATTTTTCACTATCACTTTTGCTGGCTTCAGCCAGTAATCATTTGCCATTGAGACCGCATTTCCTTCAGCTTTCAGCACTGTATAATTGACGGAGTATGTACCATCCTTTAATGCGGCAGCCTGTGCGTTTGAAAAAGGCAGCATAAGTGCCAGTAAAAAAACGGCCATGAAGACTGACAGCCTCATTCTTTTTTTCATCAAGCGAATTTCCTCCCTTTCTATTGAACAGATGCCGCATCAAACTTGAGACGAATGTCGTAATTGCCTGTATATCCGATAGCCGGTACAGTCACACTCACTTTTGCTGGTACGACCTCAGTCAGGCTGTTCACATTGAATTCTACTGTTCTCTTATTCGCAGCTGCATTTGTACTGATCACCTTCGCATCTTTGTAGACACCTTGATCGAGCGTTTTAAAGCTTGTGATCCAAGAGCTATTCGTTAACGTGACTTGCGCTTTGATTTTTCCACCCTTTACGACAAGCTTGGCTGGTTTTTCGAAATACGTATTCGCTGTTGAAGTCGAATCGCTATCAGCTTTCCATACCACATATTGCGCTGAATATTGACCATCTGCTAAGCCAGCTGCTGAGGCTGAGCTAACAGGAGCTAGAGCAAATAATAGAACAAAACTAAGGAATAATAATACGGGTGATGTTGAACGAATGACTTTCATGTGAAACCCCCTAAATGATATTGATAATTATTCTCAATAGACAATAAAAAAAATAACCTTCATAAGTGCTGGAACACACTTATAGATGATTATGATAATCATTATCAATTGAGTGGAAAAAATAAATCTTTGCTTCTTAAAGTCAAAGATGTCTGCTTCTAAATGATGGATTGATAAGAGTTTTAGGCAATCTGTCCCATTCATAATACCATGGCATAACCTCCATTCCATTACAGGGAAAAGAACCCTCTTCTCCTTGATATTATATAATGCATGAAATGATTGTCAACATCATTTTTCATACTATTGTCTTAGTTTTCTGGAAAATCACACAAAAAAATTTCGATCAGACACACTGATCGAAATCGATTAAGAAGGAACATGTTCCCCTATTTTGCTGTTTTTACGATCTAAAGACCAAGCATACATTTCACGAATAATCGGTTCAATTTTCTTCCCTTGCACTGTTAATTCGTATTCAATCCGCACTGGAATATCGGGGTATACCTTTTTCTCAACAAGTCCCTCAGCTTCTAAATCCTTCAGCCTTTCTGATAGTAATCTTCCGCTGATGTTCATTTCATTTTCAAGCTGACAAAAACGCTTAGGCCCTGTCAGAAGCTGATTGATGATGAGAATGACCCACTTCTTGCCTAGAATCTCCATGGCATCTGTAATTGGGCAGCCATCTACTTGAGCCATATCTTACTCCCTCCTGCTTTTTTCTCTTTTTTTCATTATAACACAATTAATTACTTGAAATAAGTCACTAACTATTATATAGTTTAGTTACTAAAAGTAACAAGGTATTCATTTTTTATAGATTTTCAAAAACATTTGAACATGCCGATGCATATATCATGAAGGAGATGACCGAGCTTGAAGACAATTGAGCAGCTAAGGTTGGGTGTGACAGAATTACATGTGTCCAGCTTTGATCGTTCTTTACCTTTTTATACAGACATTTTAGGATTTTCTATATTAGAAAAAACAGATTCCACGGTGACACTTGGCAGCAATGCAAAGGAACCGATTCTTTTGTTAAAAGAAGATGCACAGCTCAAAGAGAAGCCTGATCATGAGCCAGGACTTTATCACTTTGCTGTTTTATTACCTACCAGAAAAAACCTGGGCACATGGCTGGCACATGTGATCAAAAAAGGCTATCCTTTAATTGGAGCAAGCGATCACTTTTTCAGTGAAGCCATTTATTTAAGTGATCCTGACGGCATTGGCGTAGAAATTTATGCTGACCGTCCTCAGGACATTTGGGTAGGTGAGCATGGAGAACTGAAAGGTGGCGGAAATGCACCGCTTGATGGAGATGGACTCCTGCAGGAAGCCGCTGATACCACATGGGAAGGACTCCCTGCGGGCACATTGATGGGACACTTGCATTTCCATCTCAACCCAGAAGAAGCAGATTCCTTTTATGTGAACACGCTCGGTTTTCATATCCGAATGGCTCCACCAGCAAGCCTATTTATCGCCGCTGGTGTGTACCACCATCACCTTGCCTTTAATGCATGGGGACGCGGAAGAAAAGGAGCCATTGATCCACGTTTTTCAGGAATTAGAAGCTATACACTGGTTTTCCCAGAAGAAGCAGACAGACAATCCGTCATCGAACGCCTGACAAAAGCAGGCACTCAAGTCAACACGACAGGAAAAAGCAGCGAATTTGTTGATCCATTTGGCGTTCTCGTTCGTTTACAGATTGAAGAAACAGACTAAAAAGAAGGTGCAGAATATGGACAAACACACAGAGCTTAAAACAGCCATATTAAAAGATAAAATCAAACGAGTACAGCAAGAAGACGGGTATATATATATCACTGGACCCATTAAACTGCCAGTGAATTTAGACGGCAGAACCGTCATGTTCAACTGGTATTCATGGTTAAAAGACGATGGAAAAGAGCCATTGTCAGATGAAGCTTTAATTGAAAGCCTCTCGTCCCGCCAGCTTGCTGATCATCAGCAGTCAAGCGTTCTCGTATATGGGGATTTTGAGCACGCTGACGAAGCTCTTATCCGCATGCATTCCATTTGCCACACAGGCGATATTTTCGGAAGCAAGCGCTGCGACTGCGGATTCCAATTGAAGCAGTCTATGCGAATGATTGAGGACAATGGAGCAGGAGCCCTGTTTTACTTAGCCAATCATGAAGGCCGCGGCATTGGTCTTTTCAGTAAAGCCATGGCTTATATTCTTCAAGAAAACGGCTACGATACAGTAGAAGCGAACGAAGCACTTGGTTTTGAAGATGACACACGTCAATACGAAGAAGCCATTGCCGTTCTTCAAACACTTCGTACAAAGCCGGTCAGACTCATTACCAATAACCCAAAAAAGACAGATGCGATCAGCCATGCAGGTTTATCTCTTTCTGGACGCATTCCGCTTTGGGGAGATGTCTCTGAATTTAACGAAAAATACTTGCAGACAAAAATCAACCGCTCAGGTCACATGAAGGCGGAGCAAGAGGTGCGTACGATTGCCACATCATGAGCAATATATGAAGCTAGCCCTTGATAATGCAAGGGCAATGAAAGGTCAGACATCTCCGAACCCGCTCGTCGGGGCTGTGATTGTGCGAGAGAATGAAATTGTTGGAGTCGGTGCTCATATGAAAGCCGGTGAACCGCATGCTGAAATTCATGCACTCAACATGGCTGGAGACAAGGCAAAAGGAGCCACCATTTATGTGACCCTTGAGCCTTGTTCCCACCATGGCCGCACAGGCCCTTGTGCGGAAGCACTTGTGAAAGCCGGCGTCGAAACTGTTGTCGTGGCAGCACTTGATCCGAATCCGCTTGTCGCTGGCCGCGGGATTGCCATTTTACAAGACGCAGGCATCCAAGTCATCACGGGCGTACTTGAACAAGAATCCATTCTGATGAATGAAGTATTTAATCACTTTATTACGAAAAAAACACCTTTCGTGACGCTCAAAGCAGGCATTACCTTAGATGGAAAAATCGCCTCTGCCACGTCTGACAGCAAGTGGATTACATCTGAGACATCCCGTTATGACGCTCACCATATCCGCAGTATCAATGATGCGATTTTGGTCGGTGCTCAAACCGTCATTCACGATGATCCTTCATTAACTGCGCGGATTCCAAATGGGAATAATCCGATTCGAATTGTCTTAGACTCTAAGCTGTCAACACCACTGACAGCAAAGATCGTCACCGATCAGATGGCACCTACCTGGATCTTCACAACAAAACAAGCCGATGAGGAAAAACGAGCGGCTTTAGAAGAAGCTGGCGTTCGTGTCTTTATGACAGACAGTGACACGCGGGTACCCCTGCAAGAAGTGCTTCAAGTGCTGGGAGAAAAAAATATCTCCTCTCTCATGATTGAAGGCGGCGGCCAGATTAATGCCTCGTTCTTAGAACAGCAGCTTGTAGATAAATTGGTCATCTATATGGCGCCTAAGCTCATTGGCGGACGACTTTCCCCTTCCTTTTTCGGAGGCGAAGGCATTCGCCTCATGAGTGATGCCATTGAACTGGATCAACTCTCAGTGGAACCGCTTGGAAAAGATATTAAAATGACGGGATATCCCGTTTATCAATAACAAATAGGCTGTCGAGATTTCTTCGACAGCCTTCTTCTTGTCTTCTAGTCTCTTCTCTCTAAAAACTCAATTCGATTCCCAAAAGGATCTTCTACATAAAACCGATTGGCTCCCTCCAATGGCTCATCTTCTTTTATACTAATCTGATGCTTCAATAATACCTCTTTTAATTCCGATAGGCTCTTTACAAGAAAAGCTGGATGAGCTTTCTTTGCAGCTTGAAAATGTTCCTGAATGCCAATGTGAAGCTGATGATGACCGCATTGGAACCAGACACCTCCGCGTTTAGCTAAATTACTAGGCTTAGGTATTTCTTTCATCCCTAAAATTTCACCAAAAAACAAACGAGCTTTCTCTTCACTGCCTTTTGGGGCAGCTAGTTGAACATGGTCGATTCCAAAAAAGTTTGACATATTCCTTCTCCCTTTCTTTTCTCAATTGGTTTTTCTATGTAGGGTTTCTTAGTTTTGCGTTGCTGAGCAATATTTGATTGTTACTTCATTGGCGGGCTTGATACTTTGAGTCTTTCATTGAGGTGTTTCTTACGATGTAGGGTTTGAATGACAATTTTAAAAAACAGAACTCCCCTGGTCATGAAAGTTCTGTCCATCTAAGTCTCTCTTATAATAACAGTTGAAACCAAGACATATCATGTCAAGGTGTATGGGCGGTGATTCATTTTGGTGAAACTTGTCGTAAAATGTTTCATGTGAAACATTGATCGTTACTTCCCTTCGACCAGCCTGCCAAAGCTTTCTGGTGAAAGTCCCGGTGAAATGCGGACGCGGTGCAAGGACATCATGCCTTGTTCCTTCTTCGCATGTCCTGGTTCAGTGGTGACAGCCATTTGATATCCAGCTTCCTTCGCCAGCTTCAACGTCTCTTCATTATAGCGCCCGACAGGATAACTGACCATTCTCGTACGCTGAGAAAACCGCTGATCGAAGAATGTCTTTGATCCTTTTAACTCTTCTTCCTGCTGCTGCTTTGATAATCGATTGAGCTCTAAATGATGAATCGTATGACTCTCAATCGATATCCCATGTGCCATCATCTCATCCATTTGCTCATCCGTTAAGTGATGTGGACGGCCAATGGATTGCTCAATCATGAAAATCGTTGCTTTCATTCCATACTGCTTTAAAATTGGAAATGCCTTCGTATAGTTATCCGTATATCCATCATCAAATGTAATGAGGACACTCTTCTTACTTGGCATCGAATTTGTTGTGAAAACGCGGTACGCCTCTTCTGGCGACAGTGTGACATAGTCATTGTCCTTCAGCCATTTCATATGAGATGCAAATTCGCTCTTTGGCACACGTAACGAGTTGCCGCTTGAGATACTATGATACATCAAAATCGGAAGCTCGACCGGCTCCTTTTGCTTCATCCAGGTTTTTGTCTCTATCACTGCCGTTTCTTTTTTCTGCTGAATCTCTTTTGTTTGTAATGGACCCTTTTCCTCTTTGAGGACTTGCTGGCTTCCTTCCGCCTGTTCCTTCATTCCCATACAGCCCGAAATGAGCAGCAGCATAAGACCAATCGTCATCAGCCTACATATTTTTTTCATTCACCAATCCTGCTTTCTCTTTATCTACCGAATGATTATAACAGAAATTGGTTATTCATTGACAACTATTTTGACAGGGTATTCATTTTTTTACACATTTCGATCATTTCGATGGCGAGCAGATGAATGGTCTCTGTTGTGAGCATTTGATCTTCTGCGTGTATCAGCAGTAAAGAAAACGGAAGCTGTTCACCTGCCGCTTCTTTTTGAATCAGCGACAAGTGCAGATTGTGGATGCTTCGAAAGGCTTCCTCCCCTTTTTCGATCAACTGCTGCGCTTTTTCAAAATCATCAGCTCTTGCTAGACGAATCGCTTCTACATAATGACTTCTTGCCTCGCCTGCATGGGCAATGATTTGAAAGGCTGCTCCCTGCATTTCCTCTAATACCGTCATCTGCTTCTCCTCCAATTATTCAAGATTCATTTGCTAGTGTCAGTGCATGCTCTAGAATTTTTTCTCCGTTTGCTGTTCCGTATAATCTCACATTGACGACATCGACGGGGATTTGATAGGGTGCCGCTGTTTTTTCTGCTGCTTTTTTCATAAAACTAACTTGCGGTCCAAGTAAAATCGCCTGTACATCCTCTCCATGCTCTTCTAGTTCATCCGCAATGGCTCCTTCAGGTATAGCATAAATATAGTAATCCAGTCCTTTAGCTTCTGCGGCAGCCTTCATTTTGGACACCACAATGGACGTTGACATTCCTGCTGCACAAGCGAGAATGATTCGTTTCATTTCTCATCACTCCTATTGATAAATGACTTCTGTTTCAACCTGCAGTTCCCTTGTTTTGATTAATGTCTGGTACCAATACGCAGATGCTTTCAGCTGACGATTTCGTTCATTCTCCAGCTGGATTTCGACTAATCCGTAGCGGTTTTTAAAGGCATTCATCGGTGAGACATTGTCTGTAAATGCCCAAAGCATATAGCCTGTGCAATTTGATCCTTCTGCTTTCGCTTGAAGTGCCCGCTTCAAATGCTGGCTGATAAATGAAATGCGATACTGATCATCAATGATACCGTCTTCTGTTTTAAACCGTTCTTCCTTTTCGACACCCATGCCATTTTCGGCCACAAACCACTCAATATTTCCGTATTCTTCTTTTATTCTCATCCCCATATCATAGACAATCTTCGGGTAGATTTCCCAGCCTCTGAAAGGATTCATTTTTCTCCCTGGAAGCTCAAACATATCGTAATAATAGGATGGATGAAAAGGTGTTCCTTCGTTCCAAGCCTTACTCGGTGCCTTGACACGATGCGGATAGTACAAGTTAAGCCCAACGACATCCACCGTATGATTCTTGATGATCTGAAGCTCTTCCTCTGTGGAATCGAAAAGAATATCATGCTTTTTCAACACATCGATCAGTTCCTCTGGATACTCCCCTTTGATGGAAGGATCTAAGAACATTCGATTAAAAAACAAGTCATACATACGTGCCGCTTCTTGGTCATGCGGGGCAGACGATCTTGCATACGTCACTTCTGGATTGAGAATCACGCCGATTTTGGCTCCTGCCGATTCCTTCAACCCCATCTCCTGAAAAAGCTTCACCACTTTTGCTGTTGCCAGAGCTTTATGATAGTTCCACTGCATCCATTTCTTCGTATTTTGCTCAAACGGATATCGGATGGCATCTAGATAAACACGTGTCTGGACAACAATCGGTTCATTAAAACTAAACCAATGCTTGACCCGGTCTCCGTAGCGCTCAAACACCTTTTCTGCATAAAGTACAAACAGCTCGACAACATGCTTTGATGACCATCCGCCGTACTTCTCAAGCAAAACGGCAGGAAGCTCATAGTGCTCTAAGCAAAACATTGGTTCTACACCTGCTGCGATTAATTCATTGATCAGATCATCAATGTAACGAGCATAGGCCTCATCTACTATCCCATTCTCGTAATCTATGAGAAACCTCGACCAATTGATCGATGTCCTGTAATGTGTCAGCCCAATCTCTTTCATTAAGGCTACATCTTCAGGGTAGCGCTCGTAAAAGTTTGTCCCACCAGCAGGACCATAGCCTTCGTGCCACACGTGATATCCTTCCTTATACCATAAGTCGATGTACGAGTCCTGATGCGCCCGCTTTCCCTTCCATCCCTCGGTCTGCCAAGCAGAAGCCGCAGCACCTAGGATAAAATCACTTGGAATCTCAATTCTGTTCATGTCGCCGCCTCCCTTTTTTTCGTCTGAATGTTTATTCTGAATCTGGTGCCGCTTCTGGCTTGCGGTTAGACAAGAGTACAAACGGTAAATAGATGAAAACAGCAACCACAATACAGATAAGCTGTGTAATGACAGCGCCCATACTGCCAGCGGTGGACAGCCATGCATTCACAAGCGGCGGTGTCGTCCATGGCACCATCACGACCGCTTTTCCAGCGAATCCAGTAGCCGTCGCAATATAACCAATCGTACCTGTCACAAGCGGTGTGACGATAAATGGAATCGCCATCACAGGGTTTAGCATGACAGGTAATCCAAAAATAACGGGTTCATTGATGTTGAACAGTCCGGGTCCTGATGAGAGCTTGGCAATGCTTCGCATCTCTTCCCTTCTCCCAGCAATAAAAATCGCAACCAAAAGACCAATGGTCACACCTGAACCACCGATGCTCATATACACATCCCAAAACGGCATTGTGATGATATTCGGTATTTCTTTTCCCTCTTGAAATGCTGTCATATTCACTGCAATCGATCCTAATAAGAGCGGCTCCCGGATCGGCTTAATCATCTGGTTGCCATGGATGCCGATCACCCAGAAAAATTGCGCCACAAACATCAACGTTAAAATCCCAGGCAGCCCCTGTACAACACTTTCTAACGGACGCTGCACCACGTTATACACTGCTTCATGCAAATAAATGCCTGTCACACGATGAAATGCAAAGCCAAATGAACTAATGATTGTAATTGTAATGATAGATGGGAAAAGTGACGAAAAAGATGTTGCCACATTCGACGGAACCGAATCCGGCATCTTGATTTGCAGCCATTTCACCTCGGTCAGCTTACAAAAAATCTCCACAGATACGATCGCAATGATCATCCCTAAAAATAAGCTTTTTGGATCAGAAAATTGTCTTGCCAACACGTCAACAACCTCACGCATCGATCCATCGACTTCAAGAAGAAGTGTCGTTGGAATAACAGATATAAATGAAATCAATGCCATCAATCCTGGGAACAGAGATTTGTGACCGTTGATTTTCCCAAGCTCAATCCCAATGAGGAACACAGCTCCAATGGTTAAAAAGTTCAGTGTGGCATAATTGATTGCCTTCATAATAGGCTGAAGCTCTGCTAAAAACCTGAATATCTCAAAATGAGCAAGCCCTGTTTCCGGGCTCATGATCATATTCGCCACCAGTACAGCAAAAGCTCCTGTAATGATGATCGGCATCAGTGTGACAAATGCCTGTTTAATCGCCATAATATATTTCTGGTTGGTGATGCGATAAGCCACATGCCCCATGACATCTGCCGCTTTCTCCTTGAAGCTCATGATCCGTCTCCCCCTTTGCAAAAACTCGTGATATCCTCCTTTTTGATGTTATTTTAAAAGCGCTTTCATTAACATCTAATCTTTTTCCTCACAGATGCGGAAATGGGTATCGCGTTTTGTCATTTGGCTGCTCCAATACTTGAAGCGCAGCTGTCAGTTCTTCAAATGAAGCGGCTTTGATGAGTTGTTCCACCACTTCTTTCCGTTCTGTCAGCCGCACAAGAAATTGATAAAGCGACTGTAATTCTTTTTGATACGTCTTCTGGATGCTTAACAAGCATACGACTTGTACTCGATCTTCTCCCCACAGCACCGGCTTTTTCAACGTACAGATCGCACAAAACGTGTCATCTGTTGCCGGTTTAATTGGATGAGGAATCGCAACCAAATGACCGAAAGATGTGGGTGATACTTGCTCTCTTTCTAGCAATAATTGTTCAAACTCGTCTGGGATTCGATGCTGCTCCTTTAGAACGTTCACAAAAAATTGAAGAACCTCTTCCCTTGATTGGAGATCTTGCTGAAAAAATGTCAGCGCCGGACTCACATACCGCAAAACTCCTGTATCCTGTGAATTCTTCACAAATCGTTTCAGCCGCACAATATCATCGTCACTTAAAATCGTATGTACATCAATTACTGGCACCGGCAAAGTATTCTGAAGCGGAATCGTACTAATAATAAAATCAATGCTTCTCAAATCATACGAAGGAAGTTCCCCGACACTTGCAGTTCCAGCGATCTCCAGCCTTCCGCTAAAAGCTGCCGTGAGTTTATGAAGAAGAAGCTGGCTGCTGGCGACACCCGTCGCACACACAATAAGACATGTCTTTCTCACATGCTGTGATTTTGTCCGCTCGATTGCAGCCCCAATATGAAGTGCCAAATATCCGATTTCATCCTCAGGAATCTCAACACTCTCTTTTTCCTTCAGCCATCTGCCCATATAAACACCCGCCTCAAACGCAATGGGATAATGCCTTTTAATGTCTGGTAAATAAGGATTTCGGATGTTCATATCGTATCTAAAACGATGAATGGCTGAACGCAAATGAAGACTTAAACCAACGATCAGCTCCTTATCAAACTGAATATCAAGTGACATGTGATCCTCTACATAAGCAAGCAATTGGTGAGTGAAACGAAAATGATCTTCGTCCAGCAGATGAAATAGCGTATGGCCAGCCTCTCCATATGCCATCATCTTTGCCCCCATTAAGTGAATCGCGATGTACGCCATTTCTGATAGCGGAAAATCAATCGATAATACGCGGCGAATATCTTCAGCCATTTGTTGAGCTACCTGGAAAACTGGCTGTACTTGAATTTCTCTCAATTCCGCTTCTGGCATCTTGACCAGCTTTTTTTCTTCAATTCGTTTGCATGCGATAGCAATGTGGGTTACTAAATTACTTAAACCGATTTCTGATAGATGAAGTCCGGTGGCTTTTGTACGTGAACGCACGATGTCCTGAATCAATTGATACGTTTCTTCAGGTAACAGTGCAGCGTTCGCGTGCTCCTGCTGAAACACATGCTCTGCCATACAATATCTTAATTTCATTTCATCGCCTGTCAGACGAAGGCCATATTTAGGCCGGTGCGATATAGAAAGTCCATGCAATGAAAACAAGTGCCTGACAGCTTTCAAATCATTTTTCACTGTAGATTCACTCACAAATAATTCCTCTGCCAATGCCTCTAATTTGATATAGTCTTCTGACAGAAGCAGTCTTTTCAATAGATAAGCGACGCGATCCTCAGGCTGATTGGGAATGAACGGTTCCTTTTTCTCATTCCTTTCTCTCAGTGACGTTTTCAAAAATGTACGAAACGCTCCATAATCTTCAACGCTCAATGTATACCCTGCCCCGCGTTTAATATGCAGTGCGGCACCATGTTCTTCTAAGATCTTTTTAAGCGCTTTCATATCTGTTCGAATGGTTCGTGATGTGACTCCGATCACACGGGCAATTTCTTCACTTGTCAGTTCCTGCTCCGCTTGCATCAATCGTTTCAGAAGCTCCTCCTGACGTAGAGATAGCATGGGCTCTCCTCCCTTGGCATTTACTTTTGCCTATCATCATAAACGAAAATAGAACTCTTTGCCCAGTATTTCTTTCAAATCGGGAACCTTGATATGGCTCATTCGTATGAATATGAAACTAGAGGAGGGATGCATTATGGGTACTTTTATGTTTGTTGTCATATTAGTTTTTTTAGGAGCCATCATTGCCAACCAGTTCACATCAAAGGATAAACGTGCATCTGCTAAGCGTTCTGCACATCATAGCTCAACGACAAGCACTTATTCTGATTCGTATACCCATCACGCTTCTGATGCCTTCTGTGGGAGTGATTCAGGCGACAGCGGCGGTGGTGGATGTGACTAAACAAAAAAACAGCCGCCCTTTTAAGAGACGGCTGTTTCGTTTATGGTTTTAAAGAGCTTTCCAGCCCCGTTCAATCAAATGTTTAACATCCTTTGCAAAATCCTCGCCCTTTTCCATCACGTCCTGAGCTCTTCCTGCAAAATTACTGGCAACAGCCAGCTCCATTTTTTTCAATTCAAAGTGTAAGATTTTTTGATCAATCTCTGTTATATATTTTTCATATTCATTGTTGACGATGTCGTGCATCACGCTGTAAGCGTCTTTCCGGTGGCGATGAAAGTCGGTTCCTCTCTCGCCTTTCCATGACGAATCTAGTGCAGGCTTCTTGATTTCTTTGATATCTGACTGGGCAAGATCTTGTTCTGTTCGAATATTACTTTTGGCTGTCTTTAACCGAGAGATCATTTCGTCAAATTCTGCACGTTTGTTCTCAATTCCCATATGCAGATGGTGCAGCATCTCGGATAAACTCATGTCATCCACCTCTATCTGACCTCATACGAAAGCACGGCGTGAGCGCCTTTGGAAACCATCGACTCACTTGATTTTTCCAATCCTGACATTTCTATCGTTCTGCTTTCATTAACTATAGTATAAGGCGAAAAGCCTCAGGCTTAAATAGGGAAAAGGTGTCCTTTTAGCGACGTGTTTGGAAGAAAAACGGAATAATACAAGGTCTTACACCCTGAATTTTATATGAGTCTTTAATACCACAATCGCATTATGTCAATGGTACCCATAAATAAAAGCGATTGTGCTGATTATTTTGCAGCAATCGCTTCGTCTTGTTCTTTTAATGTTTTCACGTTAGAGCGTGTATCCTGAACATTTTTAATTAAGGCTTCTTTAAAGCTTGAGACCATTTCGCTCACTTCTGCTTCACGTGCCGTCCACTTGGTTACAAATTCAAGGCTGTTTTCACCCGCTTTATCTGCTGCTTTTTTCATCGCTAAAGCTTCGACGGCTTGGGAGACTTCATCTAGTTTATCCATGACTGTTTGGTAGTTTAACTTAATTTGTCCCATTGTGATATCCTCCAGATTTGTTCAGCACGAAACTCGTTTACAAGCTGCTCCATGCTTTTGAGATCAAGCGTTTTGCGTCCTCTACTGCGTCTTCTCCTTTTTCAGCAAGACGTGCGGCGTCTCCAGCTAAGGAACTGGCAAAGGATAACGCAGCTTGTTCTGCTTCTAATGTACTGATTTTGAATTCGATGCGGCTCACGTATCGTGGGTATTTGTCGTTCACGATTGTTTGCAGCGCATCATGTGCTTCATTTCGGTCCGTTTTGAAATCCTGGCTTCGCTCACCTTTCCAAGAGGTCCCAAGCTTTGGCTGCTTGATTTGTTTTAAATCTGTTTCTGCGGCATCTTGTTCACGTTCAACCTTGCTTTTCGCCTTTTTGAGCCGAGCGATTTTCTCTTCAATTTCTGCTTTTTTATTTGAAATGCCACCGTTAAGGGCAGACAGCATATCCGATAAGCTCATATGGGTTCCTCCTCCTGTCAAAAAATAAAAACGCTGCTTAGAGTCTCTCTAAACGAGCGTAAGGTGAATAGCACTTTTTCCAATATTGTTATTATAAGGTTCAAAGACTCATGTTTGAATAGGGATTTGTACCCTTTTTATGGGATAAATATGCTTTCATTCTGCTCCTCACTCCCCCTTTCGACCTCTTTTATAGGAGGTCTAAATTCCTGTTCGTTTGCTATATGTCACATATAGTCTCACGGTCCTAGGACAAACAAAGCCGCCCCGTTCAGGAGCGGCTTTTGCAAACGGCTTATGAGGCCGATTCTTCTCTTTCTTGTTGATCTTTCACGTACCAAATGAATTTACCCGTATATCCGTAAATGATCGCAAGACCAATGGCGACAAAGCTCAACCACATAAATGGTAAATAAGAGAATGTCGATACGCCAAGAATTCCTGCCATGTAAATACCGTTATCTGACCATGGAACCATACCAGAGGTCATTGTTCCCCCGACCTCAGCGTTTCTTGATAGAACGCGTCTGTCTATTTTTAATTTATCATAGCTTTTTTCCATAATTTTCGGTGTAAGAATTAATGAAACGTACATTGCACAGCCGAAGATATTTGCGAAGAATGCAACAACAAGTGTAGATAGGGTGACATTCCCTGCATTATATAATTTCTTCTCGAAAGTAGCGACAATCACTTTTAAGACGCCGAGATATTCAAGTACTCCACCAAAACCAAGTCCGAGAATAATGACCACTAGAGATCCAAGCATATTCACAATACCGCCGCGATTTAACAGCGTATTTAAGAATTCTACATCTGAATTAATAGAGAAGCCATTGTATGCTGAACCAATCGCATCTGCTGGATTCATTCCTTGGAAAGCCATCGCCCAAATTGCTCCTAAAAGAGCACCAATGGCTATAACAGGCATTGAAGGTTTCTTAAATACGAGCAGTAATACAACCACTATTGCTGGAATGACCATCCAAATATTGATTGTGAATGTATCATGAAGAGCATTTTTCAAAAATTCTACTTTACCTTGATCAATGTTGCGTCCGCCATACATAAAGCCTGTAACTGTAAACATAATCGCTGTAATCACAAAGGCTGGTATGGATAAAACCATCATTGCTCGAACATGCGCCAGCACGTCCACTTTTGAAAGTGAGGAAGCGAGTACTGTACTATCTGATAATGGGGATAATTTATCTCCAAAATAAGCACCAGATAAGACGGCCCCTGCCACGATCGGAAGTGGAATTCCAAGACCTTCACCAATTGCGATCATCGCAATCCCTGCCGTTCCAACTGTACCCCAAGAAGTTCCTGTTGCAATGGACATGATTGCACAGATGACAAGTGTAGCTAATAAGAAAATATTAGGATGAATAAACTCTAGACCATAGTAGATGAGCGTAGGAACAACTCCACCTGCAATCCATGTTCCAACAAGTGCACCTACTGCAATTAAGATCAAAATAGCTTCTAATCCATTCGATATCCCTTTTGTGATCGCATTTTGGAGATCCTTATAGGAATGCCCCAATCGAATACCTAAAGCAATAACCATAAACCATGAGATAAACAATGCTAACTGAATATCTAATTTGAAGTAAAGAGTAAATGATAAAACAATTGCTAAAAACAAGCCAAGTACAGCTACGACCTCTAAAATAGATGGTAGACGTGGTGATTTCATTGTGTTTCCTCCCTTTGTGCGTGCGTTAAGCGTTTTCAAAATATTGTGAAAAAAGTGTGTCAATTCGAAAGAAAGTGAATTGCCTGTTTTTCTCTTTTTCACAGGCAATTCCTCATATTAATAAAATAAAATTTTTGATATTATTATCGCTCTAGGAGCTCTGCACCCGCAATGCCAGGCTTTGTCATCTCGAATGGATTTAAGATAATATCAAGTTCTTCTTCCGTTAAAACATCGTACTGCAAGCAAAGATCTCTGATCGATTGCCCTGTTAAAATGGCTTCTCTTGCAATTCTAGCGGCTGCTTCATAGCCTAAGTGAGGGTTCACGGCAGTGATCACGCCTGCACTTTTTTCTACATATTCTTTCAAACGTATTTCATTTGCTTCAATGTCCGCTAAGCAATGATCTGTGAATGAGCGGAACCCGTTATTCATTATACTAATAGACTGAAGCAAGTTAAAGACCAAAACAGGCTCCATCACATTTAACTCAAGCTGGCCTGCTTCAGAAGCAAGACAGATCGTGTGATCGTTCCCAATGACTTGGAATGCGATTTGGTTAATGAGCTCTGCCATGACTGGATTGACTTTCCCAGGCATGATGGATGATCCAGGCTGGCGGGCTGGCAATGCGATTTCAGCAAGACCTGCGCGCGGACCAGATGCCATTAAGCGAAGGTCATTGGCAATCTTAGACATGTTCATCATACATACTTTTAATGCGGCGGATACTTCTGTGTAAGCATCTGTATTTTGCGTTGCATCCACGAGATGCTCTGCGCCTACAAGAGGAAGACCAGATATATCAGCGAGCTTCTTCACCACGATTTCAATATAACGAGGATCTGCGTTTAAGCCTGTCCCAACAGCTGTTGCACCCATATTGACTTCATATAAATGCTGTTTTGATTGGTTGATCCGCTTAATATCACGGCTCAGCACACGGCTGTAAGCTTCAAATTCCTGTCCCAAACGGATTGGAACAGCATCCTGAAGGTGCGTACGTCCCATTTTGATCACATGATCGAATTCTTTTGCTTTCTTTTGAAAAACGTCCTGCATGGCTTGCATCGTTTCAAGCAGAATGTCTAACTGCTTGAGCACAGCAATGTGGATCGCCGTTGGGAATGAATCATTCGTTGATTGTGACATGTTCACATGTGTGTTTGGGCTTAAATGGATGTATTCACCCTTTTGATGTCCCATGATTTCTAGCGCTCTGTTTCCAATCACTTCATTGGCATTCATATTCATGGACGTTCCTGCGCCGCCTTGAATTGGATCGACAATAAAGTACTCGTGCAGCTTGCCTTCAATGACTTCGTCAGACGCTTGAACGATGGCATTTCCAATGCCCTCATATAAACGTCCAACTTCCATATTGGCTTGAGCTGCTGCTTTTTTCACGATGGCAAAGGCTCTGATTAGTTCCTCGTGCATCCGATATCCTGTAATCGGGAAATTCTCTTTTGCACGAAGGGTTTGAACCCCATAATACACGTCTGCTGGAATTTCTTTTTCACCAAGAAAATCCTTCTCATAGCGATAAGTTGCTTGAACCATCTCTTATGACCTGCTTTCTATAGAATAGTTAAATCACTAAATCTTCTGCGATTGGCGTTTCCATAATCTTTTTGACTTCTCTTGGATCTGTTGTTTTGCCTAGTGCCCACATCAGTTTCGGCACGATGGCTTCTGTATTCATATTTCTTGAACGCGCCACCAATTCTTGATTGATCTTGCGTCCTACCTCATACACACTCATGTCTTCTCCTTCTTCAAGACACTGAGTGGTGATGACAACAGAAATGCCTTCTTCCAGCAATTCGTTGATCTTTTCTAAAAGGTTTCTTCCTTCGAAAGGAATTCCGCCGCTGCCGTAGCTTTCAATGACGACGCCTTTGTACATGCTTTTGACTGCATCTAAAAATTCTGGCTTCAGGCCTGGGTGCAATTTTAACAGACACACATCTGTGTTCAAGGATGCATCTAATTTAAGCGGTTTCATTGGTGTTCTTTTTACTTTGCTATTGTATTCAATTTGATGGTTTTCAATTGATGCAATATATGGGTAGTTAATGCTTTCAAATGCATCGTAGCTTTTCGTTCTTAGTTTGATCGCACGTGTTCCTTGGATGACCCTGCCATCAAACACGACATACACGCCGCCAACACCGTCACATGCAAAGCGAATCGCATCTGTGATGTTTTTCTTCGCATCTGTTTTCTTAAAAGTAATCGGAATTTGTGAACCTGTAATCACGATCGGCTTATCAGGATTTTGCAGCATATAAGACAGCGCTGCTGATGTATAGGCCATTGTATCGGTTCCGTGAGTAACGACAAACCCGTCATACTGGTCATAATTCTCATAAATGGCTGTTGCGATATCAACCCAGTATTCAGGCTGCATATTTGTACTATCTATACTCATTAGGGACTTTGTGTCCATTGTATATTCTGCATTAATTTCGTTTAAATAGCTCAAAAGATCCTCAGCTTTAACACCTGGAGCTAAACCATTTTCACTCTCTACAGATGCAATCGTCCCACCAGTCGTTAAAAGCAATAATTTCTTCAACAGGTCCACCTCTTTCGTAAAATTACTTCGTTTGTCACACATATTATAAGCTAGCTTGTGCTATTCTATAATATACGCTTTACGCGTACCTTCATTGCCATTATAGTCACATAACGCGAATTAATCAAGAAATTGTTACGCATAACGCGT
The DNA here is from genome assembly GCF_051129925.1 of Bacillus sp. Je.9.29.b. Classification (NCBI taxonomy): domain Bacteria; kingdom Bacillati; phylum Bacillota; class Bacilli; order Caryophanales; family Bacillaceae; genus Bacillus; species Bacillus sp. Je.9.29.b. Next base: position 200,480 of record NZ_JBCPSO010000003.1, on the reverse strand, counting down.
ACATTCTATGTCAAAATATGATATACTGTTGTTGTAAATAAAGGAGCGTTCATGTATGATACTCGATCGTTTAACCACCCTTAGAAAAAAGAAAAAATGGTCTCTCCAGCATACGGCAGATCGCCTAGGTATCGCCAAAAGCACCTATGCCGGTTACGAATCTGGGTACCGACGACCTTCGCTTGAAGCAGTGAAGCTGCTGGCTGATTTGTATGATACGTCCATTGATTTTTTACTTGGTAGAACGGACGAGCCAGAGATACAACGCAAAATCTCTGATATCAAAATTGAACTGACGGAAGCAAAAGAAGGAACCATTTATGTAGACGGCGTTCCCCTAAATGATGAAGAAATCAAACAGCTTGTTGCCTTTATTCGGGCGAAAAACACTCTAAAAGTATAAACACAGAAAAGAGAGGCTCCTTATAAACAGGTGCCTCTCTTTCCTTTTCCAATCTCAATATGAGGACGACAGCTGGCTTAATTCCTCTAGCCGCCGCTTCGCTTCTTCTTTATTAAACGAACTATAATAGCGATAATTCTCCTCATCTAAGATGCGGTAATGCTGACTAAGTACATTTTGCTGAAGGCGAAACGTGCCTTTTTTGACAGACGTCCTCCACCAAACCTTGCCGCCAATCGTACGCTCTACTGATAGATGTAATTCATCATGTGCCACAACTTCCAAAATCTCGAGCGGGTCATCCCCAAGAGTCCCTTTCAAAATGTCACTATCTCTGAATAATGCACATACGGCCGCGGATTGCGTCCAGTTGAGACGCAGCCTGTTTTTTTCAACCTGCTGTAGATGCCGTTTTGATAGACCAAGTACCTCCGCCATACGATCCTGCGTATAATCCTTTTCTTTTCGAATCCGTGCCATTTGTTCTGTGACGAGGTCGATTACCATCTCTTTATCCATCTCTCATCACCTCTTTCGAGTGTTCAGTCTTTACTGACATCATACACGATTTCTTCGAAAAAGTGGCGCCTCATCCTATAGAATTCTGACAAAGGCAGCTTAGTCGCTCTTCTCTTCTCCTTGGCCATGCTGCTGTCTCCAATTTTCTTGGGCTGTCTGATGTAAATATGGATAGATCTCCTGTTTGACGGTCTGCTCAAATACTTCTTCATCTAAAATGCTGTACGCCGGAATTTTGATCAATTTCCCATCCACTTTCCGAATGAGCACATCCATGAAAAGAAATCCTCTTATACTGTAACGATGCCTGCGCATGTCAATTGATTGAATATCTTGAAAAGGAACCGTCCGCTCCCGGTGCAGTACAGCGCCATTCTCTCCGCGCTGAATGCGAAAAATCACATTTCCCCTCTTCGTAAAAGCAGGCAAAATCATCAAAAAGGAGATCCAGCCATAGACAATACCTAATAGTCCGCCTAAAAATAAAAACAATGTATAGTTCGATTCAAATGTAAGAGCTTCTGAAAATAACCAAATACCGATGATACCGAAGCCGCCCGTTGCTAAGAATGCCCATACTCTTAAAAAAGGTCTGCTCCTTACTTCTATTACTTCACTTGGATTCAAGCGTCATTCTCCTTTTCTCCATTAGAATATAGAACGTAACCCGTCTTGATGAGCCGTCTCAATGCGAAATTGATTTTCTTTTATTCCTGATACAAGCCAAGATTGGTTCTCACCTGGAATCACAAATATCATGGACTCCACATCAGGCGTATTATTTTTGTCATAGACGACCTTCATGAGAGAGTCCAGCTTTCCTTTTCTCGTCTGTATATCAGAAACAAATGCCTTCACGAGCTCTTGATTCTCTGCTTTATTCAGGAAGGATGGCCACTCATTTTTCGCTTCGCTTGCCTGTTCTAACAGCATTTCAAATTCCTCTGCCTGCAGGCTGATGACAGGTTCAGGGTGATCATTCATCTGTATGTTGAAAAAGGCTGTCACTTGCTCCTCTGCCTGCTGATCGCCGTCCAGTTTGCGAATCTGATGCACTTGTTGATCATAAAGCGTATGATGCGCATATACACCCGCTTGTGTTGTGTGAAAAGAGGTGCTGACTTCTTCATCTGTGTCTCCAAATTTAGATGCCTTGATCGTGTGAGAGGCATCATTCATCGCCTGGATGAAATGACGGTATTCCGCTTTATAACGGTATTGTCTGTTTCGAAATTCCAGTACACCTTTTGCAAGCAAAGAGCGGCACGCAATTTCAAATAAAAACCCCAAGCGCTCGTCCTCTACTTCAGGATAATAAGCCTCCTTTAAGGACATGCCTTGTTCAAAATAGCCTTCACTGTAAAAACTAAAGATGAGTTCCTCAATACTTAGACTTAGCTGATCCAACTTGATCTCTCCTTATCCAAAAGAAAATGCACCCTTCAAGAAATCGCCTGCACCCTTTATGAGCGAATCTGCGGTTTCTTTTGTTTTTTCTATCCCTTTATGTATCACTTGATTTGCCTGATCAATGGTATCATTCACTGCTTTCACACCTTGACCCGCCAGTTCGAATGCTTTTTTCCCTTTATCCACGACTGCATGAATCGGATCCTTTAATTTCACTGCCATCTGTTCAGCAAAACCGGATGTCAGCTTGGCGACTTTTTCTCCAATAAATCCACCTACTGCTGAACCAATGGCTCCGCCAACAACGGTTCCAATCGGACCTGCAAAGCTGCCAAGAGCCCCGCCGACAACGGCACCTGCGACAGAACCGCCAGCGATAAAGACCGTATTGTTCACTGCATTTCCAACAGCCTTTGCATTTTCACGCTTAAGAACTTCGGGCTGATCACCGAATTCTGCATAGTTCTCGGCAATTTTCAATCCACAGCCAACCGTTTCTGTTGCACCAGTGACAACTGTTGCAATAATGGCATTTCCTTTCGCAAATCTTGCGCCATTTTTCAGAACAGACTTAATCGCAGCCGTGTCCTTCCAATTAATACTTCCTTTTGTAAAATCACGAACACTGTTTGTGAACGCAACTGTATCGTCAGGATAAAATTTTGTGAATTTCTTATGGACCAAGTCAGCCATCGGCCAGTTCGATCGTTTTAATAATTCTTTTTTACTCAGCCAAATCCTTGCTAACCGGTCAAATCTCGTTCCTTCTACCCGGCTGGTCAGATCAAGCAGCAGCTTTGAATGCTGCGCTGCATATCGGCCATTCTCTTTAATGAAAGTCGTCATCCCAAGCCCGTAATATTTCGCCTGCATCATCACGATACCAGCTAAGCTCGTGAGTGTACCATATTGATCATAGATACTGTACAATTTCCGCAATATATCATCTGCTTCGACCATTTTATCCGTTGCATGACGAATGGCAATATCATCACTGCTCAATTTGCTGATTAATGCCTGTCCTGCTCCCCATGCATCCCCGACACCAGAAAAACAGCTTCTATACCGAGGATCGCAGCCTAAAATGAGCCCGTCCAGTTGACTATGTAAATCGCGGTGCTTCGTTTCAATGGCTGACAGCTCACCTACAAAATCATTCGCCAGCCCAGTCAGCTGATCTGGATCAACCACAATGTCACGTGCCATCACCTCATCTCCCTTCTCGGTTTCTTTCTCTCCGTTCTTCTCGTCTCTTTCGCTCAAGCTCTTCCATTCTGGCAATTTCAGCTTTACGCTCCTCAATTTTGACCGCTGCATCCCGCAGTTCCTGACTTGTTTCAAGCAAATCTTTTTCAAATTGATCGTAGCGTGCCGTTGTTTCTTCAAAGCTTTGATCAAATTTATCCCTTGCTTCTCCCTGCCAGCCTGATCCTACTGCCTTCAGACGATTTTCCAGCAGCTGCTTGGACTGCCGAATCTCATCAGCCGCTTCCTGAAACTTTTGAGCGAGTGCCAGCGTTTGACTAGAATCCAACTTTCGCACCCCTTTCTCCCAATTTAACGTACAAATGGATGATTTTATATGTCCCCATTATAAATAAAAAGACACCCAAAAAAATCACCCTAAAGAACCATTCAGCACATTACCTAATGAAAGTAGGCCTTTTTCCTCTCTAATTGCCAGAGAAAGCCTTTCTTGTTATGAAGCGCATTCAAGACGTGATAAAATGGACGTATTCTACAAAAGGAGTGACGTATAGATGAAAGAGGAAATGATTCAGCGTTTCACAAGTTATGTGAAGGTAGATACGCAGTCAGATGCAGAAAAGGAAAGCTGCCCATCTACTGAAGGACAATTGAACCTGGCGAGACAGCTTGTTGAAGAGATGAAATCCATCGGGATTCAAGAAGTGACTATGGATGAAAACGGCTATGTCATGGGAACAATCCCATCTAACACAGACAAAGATGTGCCGACCATTGGCTTCCTGGCTCATATCGACACAGCCACTGACTTCACCGGCAAAAATGTAAAACCGCAGCTTCATGAGAACTATCGAGGCGGCGACATTACCTTAAATGAAGATCTACATATCGTTTTATCTCCACAACAGTTTCCAAATTTACAAAAGTACCAAGGACATACACTGATCACTACAGATGGCACAACCCTGCTTGGTGCAGATAACAAAGCTGGTATCGCAGAAATTATGACAGCTATGCATCACCTCATTGAACACCCAGAAATCAAGCATGGAAAAATCCGCGTCGCTTTTACGCCAGATGAAGAGATTGGCAGAGGGCCGCACAAGTTTGATGTTGATGCCTTTGGCGCTTCCTATGCGTACACAATTGACGGCGGACCGCTTGGCGAGCTGCAATATGAAAGCTTCAACGCAGCAGGCGCGAAAGTATCCATTAAAGGAAACAATGTCCACCCAGGGACAGCAAAAGATAAAATGGTCAGCGCTGCGAAAATTGGGATGCTCTTTCACAACAAACTGCCTTCTGACGAATCTCCGGAGTATACAGAAGGCTACGAAGGCTTTTTCCACCTGACGAAATTTGTAGGGGAAGTAGAAGAGGCTGAGTTGCAATATATTATCCGAGATTTTGATAAAGAGAAATTCAACAATCGCAAGGCACTGTTTGAAAAAATAGCAAATGACTTAAAAGCCATCTACGGAGAAAACAGCATCGCCCTCAGCATTCAGGATCAGTATTATAATATGAGAGAAAAAATTGAGCCGGTAAAACATATTGTGGACATTGCTCATGAAGCCATGGAAAATCGCTCAGTAACACCGGTCATCGAACCAATCCGTGGCGGCACAGACGGCTCCCAGCTTTCATATAAAGGTCTCCCAACGCCAAACATCTTTACTGGCGGGGAAAACTTCCACGGCAAATATGAATTTATTTCAGTTGAAAACATGGTGAAAGCAACCGAGGTTATCGTTGAAATTGCCCGTTTATTTGAAGAAAAAGCATAAACATGTTTACAACCGTTCCTGTTCGGGAACGGTTTTTTAATAAAAGTTTACAATTTTCCGAAACTTTTATGACACTTATTCGTACTAATAGAGACAACCCCAGAAAAAATTCTTCTTGACGAGTGAAATAACTGGAAATATAATAGTTAAAAACAACCAGTATTTTAGACCTAAAATAGCAGATCGAATGAATCTTAAGAACTAAACCAAGTCTGCTGCTTATTTTCAGTTATAAACATCACTCACCCTGTCTACACTTAAAGAATAGGATGAATTGGAGGAATGTCATATGATGATTTTATTGATTATCGCTTCACTTTGCTGCTACTTACTATTCTCTTTCAAAAAAGATAACCGCACCCAAAAAAGAAAAAGCGCAGAGCTTTCGGAGTTTGAAATCTTTCGTATGCGCCGCCACTACAACGGAAAACGCCGTCACCCACTAAACGATGCACCTAAACAAGTATAAATCCAAATAAAAGAGCCTCACGAGGGGCTCTTTTTGTTGAATAAACAGCAAAAAACGACCACTGAATCTGGTCGTTTTTCTTTTTATTTATATACCTTCGCAGGCACTTGAATCAAAGGAATTCCAACATAATAAGGTGAAATTTCATATGGCTGGAAGACAACAGCAATTCCCTTTTTCGTGAAGTAATACTGCGTGTTGTAGTTGATTTCAATGTCGCTTTTTTTCAGGTTTGCGTAGAATTTGCTTTTATGTTTCTTTGTGTAGTTATAAATATAATCTCTTACTTTCGTACGCTTTTTCTTTGTTTTCACAACGTCTGTCAAGAACAGCTGCTTTGTTTTTTTCTTTGTTAACACATAGTTCATGCTGGAAACCATTGTGTCTCCGTGTGCTCCACCGTTATACATGTAATCATAGTTTAAGATACTCAGTTTCTTACCATTATTAAATTTCGTTTTATACGTTCTCTCATACGTGACCTTCCCGTAGCCTTCCTTTTTCGCTTCGTCCTTTAAAAACAAGTACGTAGAATAAGAGAAAGCGATATCTTCTTTTAAATCACGATTGATGGTTTTCATATGCGTCTTGCTTAGGTTTTTCACCTGTGCATATTTGAACGTTTTTTTCTTTTTATAATAGTGTGTGCTTACTTTTGCTTTTTTTGCTTGTTTGGCATCCGCAGATCCAACTGGCGCAAACAAGGAAACAATCAGTGAGAAAATAAGCAGGCTGATCGTTAGGCCTTTTTTCATTGTCATAGTAAAAACCCCCATTTTTGTCTATTACCAAATGAGTATACCATGACAAAAGAACCAAAAGAAGTATTTTTTCCATATTATTCTTCATTTTTCCACATCGGGTTTGTTTACCGTTTTCATAAGTTCCTGTATGCTTAATGTAGAATGCTAGATGAAGTGTGGTGTTTATCATAGAAGAGAATATTTTTAGTCACATTCGGACAACGTTTCATAGTTTGTCCCCAACCCAGAAAAAGATTGCCAATTACATTTTACAAAACCCTCAGAAAGTTGTGCTTCATTCTATAAGTGCACTCGCTGCTGAATGCAGCACAAGTGAAACGACGATCTTTCGGTTTCTAAGAAAAATTGGCTATGAATCGTATCAAGTGTTTCGTGTTCATGTCGCACAGGATATCGCGACCAATACACCTCAATCCATATACGGCGAGATCGAGGCAACCGATAGTGTAGCTGATATTAAACATAAGGTCATAGAGTTAACAACAAACTCTATACAAGATATGAAGCATATTTTAGAGGACCATGCCGTCACACAATTCATTGAACACATGAAACAGGCACATAAAACCGTCTTTTTTGGAGCAGGTGCGTCCAGCTTTATTGCTGGGGATGCTTATCATAAGTTCCTGCAGCTTGGTTTTGAAGTGAGCCTATGCAGTGATCCGCATATGATGAATATGATTGCAACACACGCCACGGAACACGATTTTATCGTCGCAATCTCCCATTCAGGAGAGAGCAGAGAAATTCTTGACGCCGTACAGTTTGCAAAAGAAAAAGGGGCAAAGGTTGCTTCTATCACCAGCTATCCGAAATCTGAGCTCGCAAAGCGGTCTGATTTTCATCTGCTTAGCTCTTCAAGAGAGACAACCTATCGATCAGACTCCATGATCTCCCGTATCAACCAGCTTGTGATCATTGATGTACTATACGTCTCCGCTGTTTTAGAGCTAGGATCAAATGCCATTGAAAACGTGAAACGATCTCGATTAGCCGTAGCTAAAAATAAAACATAAACGCAAAAGACCGGAGCTGATTCCGGTCTTTTTTTGTGACTTTTTTCATATTTTCCGTTGACACGTTCCTATCACGTCATGTACATTAAATTAACAATAGTTTATTTCCTACTATTAAATTTATAAGATAGTATATATACTAACACATAGAAAAGAAAGCGCTTTTTGTAAGGGTTTTCTATATAGGAGGCGGACAACGTGACAAAGAAGATTGGATTCATTGGACTAGGTATTATGGGAAAACCTATGGCACTCAATCTATTAAAAGCTGGTCATACTTTGACAGTTTTTGACCTAAATGAGGAAGCGATTCGATCGTTACAAGAAGCCGGAGCAAAAGGTGCTGTTTCAGCAGCTGAGGCAGCTTCTGAAAGCGATATCATTATCACAATGCTTCCTAAAGGAGAGCATGTAGAGGCAGTCGTTTCAGGTGATCAAGGCATTTTAACGACAGCTGCACCTGGCACTGTCATTGTAGATATGAGCTCAATTTCTCCTGTCACCTCCAGGGCTTTAGCTGCTCTTGCCAAACAGCATCAGGTGGAATTTATCGATGCACCTGTCAGCGGCGGAGAACCGAAGGCAATAGACGGAACACTCGCCATCATGGCTGGCGGCGAAGAATACATCTTTGAGCAAGTGAAGGATGTCCTGCTTGCAATGGGCACTGAGGTCGTATTAGTTGGGGCCAATGGCAGCGGGACAACAGCGAAGCTTGCCAATCAAATCATCGTCAACTTAAATATTGCGGCCATGTCCGAGGCGCTCGTTCTAGCTGCTAAATCAGGCATTGCCATTGATAAGATGTATGAAGCCATCCGCGGCGGACTGGCAGGAAGTGCCGTTCTCGATGCAAAAGTTCCTCTCATCTTAGAACGAAATTTTGAACCTGGCGGACGCATCGACATCAACTTGAAGGATTTAACCAATGTCATGGAAACTGCTCATGATATCGGTGTTCCTCTTCCGCTTTCTAGTCAGCTGCTCGAAATCTTCCACGCCCTCAAAGCGGACGGAAAATCCGGGCTTGATCATGGCGGCATCGTTCAATATTACGAAAAAATGGCTCATGTCGAAGTAAAGAAAGGATGAGATGGTCATGAAACAAAGCACTGACATACTGAATGCCATTCCGAAAGCAGATTCAAAGGCCATTCAATCAGCATACGAACAAGCACTGAGCAGCTTTCAGCATAAAGTTATTGTATTAGACGATGATCCAACAGGGATTCAAACCGTACATGGCGTCTCTGTTTTCACCGATTGGTCAGAAGAAAGCATTGAAGCTGGTTTTCTTGAAGACAGCCGCATGTTCTTTATTTTGACCAATTCTCGCAGTATGACAGAGAAAGAAACTGCCGCTGTGCACGAAACAATCGCAGCAACCATTGTAAAGGTGGCTGAACGGCTTAATCAGGACTTCGTCATTGTCAGCCGAGGGGATTCTACTCTTCGCGGACACTTTCCGCTTGAAACCGAAGTACTCAAAACGACCATTGAACAGCAAAGCTCCCGCCATTTCGATGGTGAAATCCTTCTTCCTTTTTTCCAAGAAGGTGGACGCTTTACGATCAACAATATTCATTACGTACAGGAAGGACACGAATTAATTCCTGCTGGTGACACAGAATTTGCAAGAGACCGTACATTCGGCTTTCAATCATCTCATCTTGGAGAATGGATTGAAGAAAAGTCAGAAGGAATGTTCACAAAAGAGAACACTACCTACATTTCGTTAGCTGATCTGCGGGCTTTACGCATTGATCAAATCAAGCATCAGCTCATGAGTGTCAAGGATTTCAAAAAGGTGGTTGTAAACGCGGTGGACTATGACGATGTCAAAGTCTTTGTCACCGCTCTCATTGAAGCCATTCAAGCAGGACAGCAGCTGATGTTCAGAAGTGCGGCGGCGCTCACAAAAGTACTTGGCGGTATAGGGGATCAAGCCTTATTAACAAGAGATGACTTGATACAAGAAGAAAGCCCGCATGGTGGTCTCATTATGATCGGTTCTCATGTAAAAAAAACAACAGAACAATTAAAAGCGCTGCAACAAGATAAAGAGATGTCTTTTATTGAATTTAATACCCACCTCATATTAGAGCCTGATGCCTTTCGCGAAGAAATTGACCGTGTCATTCAGCAAACTGAAGCACTGTTGGCAGCAGGTCAATCTGTGGCTGTTTATACAAGAAGAGAACGGGTTGATCTTGGGGATGATCGCCAAGAGGAAGAATTAAAGCTCTCTGTACAGATTAGTGATGCTGTGACAAGTATTGTCCAGCGTCTCACCATTCGTCCTAAGTATCTTATTGCCAAAGGTGGAATTACCTCCAGCGATATTGGAACAAGAGGACTTAGCGTGAAACGTGCGACCGTGGCAGGTCAAATCAAACCAGGGATCCCCGTTTGGCAAACAGGAGAAGAAAGTAAATTCCCTTTCATGTCTTATGTGATTTTCCCGGGAAATGTTGGGTCAAAGGATACGTTAAAAGAAGCTGTAGACATACTTGAAGGATAAAGCTTAGGGGGTGTTTGCGCCCCTTATGCACCACAAAGGAGGAAAGATCATGTCGTTAGTGTTTATAGGACTTGGCGTTTTGTTATTGCTTTTACTCATGGTTGTCTTTAAGTTAAACGCTTTCATATCTTTGATTATTGTCTCTTTAATTGTTGCTGTGTTAGAAGGGATGACACCACTAGAAGCGATCGCTTCCGTCGAAAAAGGACTTGGCAGTACGCTCGGGCATCTCGCACTCGTTCTCGGTTTTGGTGCGATGCTTGGTAAATTGATGGCTGATTCTGGCGGAGCTCAGCGGATCGCGATGACACTCATTGACCGATTTGGCATCGGAAAAATCCAATGGGCGACGATGCTGACTGGATTTGTGATTGGAATTGCTCTATTTTATGAAACCGGATTCATTATCTTAATTCCATTAGTCTTTACGATCGCTCAAGCTGCAAGACTTCCAGTACTGTATGTGGGGATGCCGCTCGTCGCTGCACTCATCACCACACATGGCTTCCTCCCCCCTCACCCAGGACCGACTGCCATTGCAAATGTCTTTCAGGCAAACATGGGGCAAACCTTATTGGTTGGGATTATTTTAGCGATTCCTGCTGTTTTAGTAGGCGGACTTCTGTTTACGAAACTATTTAAAAAAGATCAGTTGCACGCACATATTCCAAAGAACTTATTTAATCCAAAGGAATTCACAGAAGAAGAAATGCCTAGCTTCGGCATTAGCATTTTCACCGCTGTTCTGCCTGTATTGCTTATGACATTTAGAGCATTTCTAGAAATTTTCTTCCCATCCTCTCCATTGCTGCCAACTGCTGAGTTTTTAGGCGAACCGGCGATTGCACTATTAATCTCAGTGCTGCTTGCCATCTACACGTTTGGGCTTGGAAGAGGAAAGAGCATGCAGGACGTGATGAAGTCAATAACGGATTCTATCGGCTCTATTGCTATGATTCTATTAATTATTGCAGGCGGCGGTGCCTTTAAACAAGTGCTCATTGATAGCGGCGTCGATCAATACATTGCAGGGATCATGCAAGGAAGCACACTTTCTCCCCTGCTTCTGACTTGGCTCATTGCTGCTGTCCTACGTGTCTCTTTAGGATCAGCCACTGTCGCCGGTCTCACGGCGGCTGGCATTTCTGCACCACTGATTGGTCTGACGGGTGTCAGCCCTGAATTAATGGTGATCGCAACAGGTGCCGGAAGTATTACGTTCTCTCATGTGAATGATGCGGGTTTCTGGATTTATAAAGAATACTTTAACCTATCAATGGCCCAAACCTTTAAAACGTGGACATTGATGGTCACCGTGCTTTCACTTGTCGGACTAGCTGGTGTTCTTGTTGCTGATTTGTTCATGTAGGAATTTAAATTAGCACCTTCATTGAAGGTGCTTTTATTTAATAATCAAGTCTCTTTATGTTCTTGAGAGTTCATACTTTGAATTAGTAACACCAAAGTAATTAAACACTTCGTCTTTTAAAAGTCCATTTGTATTTTTGTTACTATCTGTACAGTCGATATAATTTTTAGCTATTTTCATTTTTATATTCTTATTGTTAATAAAATCAACTATATGTTCTTTATTAATAAAAGCATCATTATCTTTAGGGATAAGAATTGATTTATCACCAAGTATTTTAGAAAAAGAAATTTGAGTATTAAACTCAAATTTTTGAAAAAGAATTCTCAAATACTCATCGCCTTCTTCTTCAATTACCCTTTGAACTGCTGTATAATAATTTTGGGGATCCAAACAATCCTCGATGACTGTACGTTCATAAAATTGTCCCTGTCTCCAAGGCTCTAAAAATTTAACAGCCTCTATATTATTACTAGTTAATGTTTGAATCCTTCTTATATCCACTTTCCCTTTACTCTCAGGAGCTTTAGTAACGTTCACTTTATTACTATCAGTATCGATTAAGCAAAGAATTTTACCACTAAATTGATCTGCTGTTAATTTGTCTGAAAGCGGATAACTTAATAATCCATATAGTTTTATTACATTACCACAACCACCAACAGGTAAAACTCGGAAATTCTCCAAACCATCAAGCAAATTCTCTAAATACAGCCTATCTGTACTACCTTCACAAATTATCCAATTAATATTTTCAACACTTTTTGAAAAACTTATAATGCTCGAAGCTAAATCAAACATGCTTTTCAATTCAATGTCATCAGGAAAGCGCCGTTGTTCATCTAAATAATCAAAAAAATTAAAGTCAGATATTTTTATATCAACATCTTGCTCTTCTTTTCTCAAATGATATAAATAACCATGATCTGTTATTGGTAAAGATCCATACCAATGTGTAGTAATTAAAACCTGTCTTTTAAAATTACTTGCTAATTCTTGAAGTCTCATAAATTGAGGGAAGCAATTTGCAATATTCATTGAAACTTCAGGTTCATCGATAGCTAAAATTACTTCCCTATCCATTTCTTTTGAATTAGATAAGAAGGCATAAGCAATATCAATTAAAGCTTTTCTTTTTTCACCAGAACTTAATTGATTTACTTCTCTATTCTTATACCTTAACGGTCTCTTAGAAAAATATGCTTCTATTATTTTATCTCTGATATCTGTAACTGTTAGATTTTTTTTACTAAAAGCTTCTGCACTATAGTTATAATTTTCGTCTATTTGCTTTATTGAACTATTGATACCTTTAATAAATTCGTTAAGATAATCATTTGTGAAATTCAGAAAACTTCTATTCTTACCCTCTATTTCATATTTAGAGTTTAATACATTATCTATCTCATATAAAATGTCTTTATTCATTAAAGTTTGCATTTGCCTATCTTCTAACTTTAATGTTTCATCAACATTTTGTTCTACAGGTATATATATGTATGCATAGTATTCTTTTAATATTTTCCTCAATCTGTCTATCTTTTTTTCAAAGTTATCCTCGCCCAATAACTTCCTATAATGACTATCAAAAGGAGTTAAAGTTGATTTGCCATTATATTTAATACCAGCTGGCAGAATATAATACTTTTTCTCAGAATAATTACCTATTAATTGCTCCAAATGACTAAAGAATATCTTTGCATATTCTCTTCTAGTCGCACCAACCAGAGAATTTTGTATACCATTCCAAAACTGAGCACTTATAACTTCAATATCATGTAATAATAGTTCATTTTCTTTAATTTCAATTTTATTAAAACGATTTTTATTTAAAACAAATTCTCTTAATATTTCTTTCTCTATCATAAAAATGGGGGTTATATAACATTCTTCTTTTTTTGAACCTCTATTTGCATTCCATTCTCTATTATTAAAAAAAACATCTATCGCTTCTAAAATCCCACTTTTACCTATACCATTAGTACCTATATAAACAGAATATTTTTCCTTTACATCACTCGTGATAGGAATGAATACAGACTTTGGATATGATTTATAACCATTTAAAAATACTCCTAGAATCATGAGTATCCTCCTTTATAAAATTTTCCATATAATTAAATATAAGTTTATTTGACAAAATAATCAATAAAAAAACCATTGACTTTTCCCTGAAAAGGTTGAATAATTGTGTTTATTAAGAAAATTGAATCAAAAGGTAACCTTATTAAGAGTGGTGGAGGGACTGGCCCTGTGAAACCCGGCAACCGCTGTTCCTAGGAACAGAATGGTGCTAATTCCTTAAGCAAGCAAATGCTTGTTTGAAGATAAGGCAGAGTTCTCACAGTATATGATGCTCTTCCTTATCTAAGGAAGAGCTTTTTTATTTGATTTTTTAACCTGAAGAAAGAAGGGATTCAGCATGACACAAGTACAAACCATTGGAAAGAAAACAACAAAACCGCCATTCCGCGCAGATCAAGTAGGAAGTTTACTTCGTTCAGAGCGCATCAAGGAAGCACGCAGGCAAAAAGCAGACGGTACGCTGACAGCAGAGCAGCTCCGGCAAATTGAAAACGAAGAAATTACACGTATTGTAGAGAAGCAAAAAGAAATTGGGTTAGAGGTTGTCACAGATGGTGAATTCAGACGTGCATGGTGGCATTTTGACTTTCTTGAAGGACTCGATGGAGTGGAAGGATTTGAAGCAGATCAAGGCATTCAATTCCATAACACAACGACAAAAGCAAGAGGGATCAAGGTAACAGGCAAGATCGATTTTACAGATCATCCAATGCTGGAGGATTATCGTTTCCTTCAAAGCATCGCTGGTGATCATACGGCTAAAATGACGATTCCAAGTCCAAATATGCTCTTTTTCCGTGGAAAGCTTGAAGAAGGAGTGTATGACAGCTTAGAGGAATTCCACCATGATGTGGCACAAGCGTATAAGAAAGCCATCCGTGCTTTTTATGATGCAGGCTGCCGCTACTTGCAGCTGGATGATACGGCATGGGCAGTGTTCTTTTCTGAAAAAGGCCATGAACAAATCAAAGCCTTTGGCCGTGAAGAAGATGAACTTCGTGAATCGTTTGCGAAGACAATCAATGAAGCTGTTGCCGACCGCCCAGAGGATTTGGTGATTACGATGCACATTTGCCGCGGTAACTTTAAATCAACTTGGGCAGCTGAAGGTGGTTACGAAGCAGCAGCAGAAACTATTTTCGCCGGCTTAGATCTTGATGGTCTCTTTTTAGAGTTTGACGACGATCGTTCTGGCGGATTTGAGCCCCTTCGATATGTGAAGAACCCAAACCTTCAAATCGTACTAGGCCTTGTCACTTCAAAATACGGTGAGCTTGAGCCAGTTGAACAGATTAAAAAACGCATTGAGGAAGCGGCTCAATATGTGGACATTAACCAAATCTGTTTGAGTCCACAATGCGGATTCGCCTCTACAGAGGAAGGCAACCTGTTAACAGAAGAGCAGCAATGGGAAAAGCTGCGTCATGTGATTGAGATTGCTGATCAAGTGTGGACTTCGTAGTCCCTCAAAGACAAAAAAAGACAAACCGCAGTATGAGCGGTTTGTCTTTTTCTTTTATGCATCCAAATGTTCACCATTTGTCGCAATCACTTGTTTATACCAATCGAAGCTTTTCTTTTTCTTTCTATCTAATGTACCGTTTCCTTCATTATCACGGTCAACATAAATGAAGCCGTAGCGTTTTTTCATTTCAGCCGTAGATGCGCTGACGAGGTCAATTGGGCCCCAGCTTGTATAACCGATCAGGTCAACTCCGTCTGCGATCGCTTCTCTCGCCTCTAGCAAATGGCTTCTGAGGTAATCAATTCGGTAATCGTCTTGAATTGATCCGTCTTCTTCTACTTGATCGACAGCACCCAATCCATTTTCTACGATAAACAATGGCTTTTGGTAGCGGTCATACAGCTGATTCAGTGTTGTACGAAGTCCTTTCGGATCAATTTGCCAGCCCCAATCACTTGCTTTTAGATAAGGGTTTTTCACACCTTCAAATAGGTTGCCGCCAGTCACTTGTTCAAGGATCTTTGGATCTGTACTCGTCACAAAACTCATATAATAACTGAAGCCAATATAGTCCACTGTATGGTTTCTTAAAATATCTTCGTCCCCTTCTTGGAACTCGATGTTGATGTCATTTTCAAGGAAATAACGTTTCATGTAACCTGGGTAATAACCCCTTGCCTGTACATCTGAGAAGAACAATGTTTTACGATCTTGCTCAATTGCAGCAAACATATCTTCAGGTCTTGAGCTGTACGGATAAGTTGTCATCGCTGCAATCATACAGCCGATTTTCGCATCAGGAATGATTTCGTGTCCTGCTTTGACAGCCAAAGCACTTGCAACAAATTGGTGATGCGCTGCTTGATATTGAATGCTTTTCTCGTCATCACCCTCTTCAAATACAAGTCCGCCGCCAGTGAAAGGCGCATGTAATACAACGTTGATTTCATTGAATGTCATCCAATATTTCACTTTGTCTTTAAAGCGGGTGAACAATGTTTTCGCGTATGTTTCATAAAGATCCACAAGCTTACGATTTCTCCATCCGCCGTAGTTTTTCACAAGTGCGAGCGGCATTTCATAGTGAGAGATGGTGACAACTGGCTCAATTCCGTGCTTATGCAGTTCATCAAATACTTTTTCATAAAAAGCGAGGCCTGCTTCATTCGGTTCCGCATCGTCGCCATTTGGGAAAATACGCGGCCAAGAAATGGATAATCTGAAGCACTTGAATCCCATTTCTGCAAAGAGTGCAATATCTTCTTTATAGCGATGGTAGAAATCGATTGCATCATGATATAAGTTAAGGTCTTTCATTGATTCATCGAATGGGTGCATAATACCATTTGGTGATACATCAGCTGTCGATAAGCCTTTTCCATCTTGATTATATGCGCCTTCAACTTGGTTGGCTGCAACAGCGCCGCCCCATAAGAAACCTTTAGGAAATGTTTTTTCTAACTTGTTCATGTTGAATACCCTCCTCTTTTTCTTCTACACTGACTGTAAGCAGTGTCTCTTTCACTGTAATCGTTCCATCTGTTTTCGCATCAACTTGTGCAAAATCGTTTGTGTTGGTGACAATAACAGGTGTGGTGACATCATAGCCTTCTTGCTGAATGCCCTCGATATCAAATTCAATGAGTACATCTCCTGCTTGAATCAGATCACCTGACTGCACATGACTTGTGAAATACTTTCCGCCAAGTTTTACCGTGTCAATCCCGACATGAATGAGAAGTTCTGTACCCTGTTCACTCTTCAAGCCAATGGCATGTTTTGTGTGGAAAATGGTTTCAACCTTGCCATTGAACGGTGCTACAACACGCCCAGCTGTTGGTACAATAGCTGCACCTTTACCCATGATTTCATTAGAGAATGTTGCATCATTTACTTGATTGAGCGGCTTTAGTTGACCTTCAAGCGGGCTTTGTACCACTTCATTTTGAAGTGCTGCTGTGTCTTTCTTTTCTTCTGGTTTGTCTGCTTTTGTATCATCTTTCACTGGTACATCTTTGAATCCTAGAACAAGTGTCATGATCGTTGCTGCGACAAAGGCGATTACTAAGCCGATGATAGAGTAGACAAATGTTGGTCCAATGAATGTCGGGAGACCTGGGAGACCTGCTGATCCGGATACCACATATGATTTTACTTTGAAGATCGACATGAACACGCCGCCTGCTGCTGCACCAATGAGGGCTGCAAAGAACGGTTTTTTCAATCGCATGTTCACACCATACATAGCAGGTTCAGTAATACCCATTAAGGCTGTGATACTTGTAGACATCGCCAATGATTTGAATGTTTTGTTTTTTGATCTTAAGAAGACACCGAATGCTGCGCCTGCTTGTGCCATATTCGCTACAAACATCATTGGAAGAATGAAGTCAAAACCGTTTAACGTAATGTTGTTGATCATGATTGGAAGCAGTGCATAGTGCATGCCCGTAATGATCAATGGTGACATGAATCCGCCGATCAAGAGTCCGGCCAAAAGACCTGCATGTTTAAACAATAAATCAATTCCACCTGAAAGGCCATTTCCAATAATCCCGCCAAGCGGTCCAACCGCGATGAGCATTATTGGTACAACGACAAGAAGTGTGACCGTTGGAACAAGGATGATCTTTAATGATTTCGGACTATATTTTTCTGCGAATCTTTCAACATATGAGCCAAGCCAGATGGTGAGTAGAATTGGAATCACCGATGAAGAGTAAACAACGGCAACCACTGGCAAGCCTAGAAATTCTGTATTTCCCGCGCCCAGTAAAGCGGTTAACTGCGGGTGCAGTGCTGCTGCTGCAATGGCAGCCGCGATATACTGATTTGTGCCAATTTTTTTGGCTACGCTTACAGCAAGCAGAATCGGTAAGAAGTAAAAGGCTCCATCTCCGATGGCTGTTAAAATCGCATACGTACTGCTTTTATCTGATATCCACTGGAATGTGAGCATCAATGCCAAAATCCCTTTGATCATACCGGCTCCAGCGATGGCTGGAAGAATCGGTGTGAAGACACCAGAAATAAAATCGAAAAGCTTTGATATCACATTTTGTTTTGACGCTTCTTCTGTACCGCCTGACTTTACATCAGATGATAGACCTGAGTCAGCGATCATCGCTTGATAGACATTTGAGACATCATTGCCGATAATGACATGATATTGACCTCCGCTTTGATTCACGCCCATGACGCCGTCTGTTGATTGCAGCTTCTCTTTATCCGCCTTGCTTTCATCGTATAAGTTGAAGCGAAGTCTTGTCATACAATGCGTGACGTGTTTAACATTCTTTTCACCGCCGACAAGTTCTAGCACTTCTTTTGCTGTTTGTTTGTGGTTCATTATGTTACCCTCCAATCGTTGATTTAATCTTGATATAGAAAAAACCTAAACATCCATTAATGTCCGAGAAATAGCGATTCAGACATTAATCGATATTTAGGTTTTGCCTGCTTAACCAGTAACAATCCTTCATAGCGATTGATCGTTATTTAATTTTTATAAGTCTTTAGATATAAAAAAACCTAAATCACGCCTTATCAAAGATAGGGACAATGATTTAGGTTTTGCCTGCTTGACCAGTAACAATCCTAAAAGATTGTGGGTTATTTAGTTTATAGTTATAAATTATCATGTTAAATTTGTGATGTCAACGCTTTCTTTTTGAATTTATTTTCTTTTTATTACTCTGTCTATATGCAAAGTTAAATATAGCATTTCATCTTCTATGAGACTTCGGTTGTATTCTTTTTGAACATAATCGTTAATTTTTTCTGCGCACTGAAAAGCTGCGGTGTTTTTCTCTTTTACCACTTCATACAGAAACTCATTTTGATTTTCCATTTGTGTTTCGTTAAACAAACGCTGACCAAAAAACTTCAAATGCGTAACAAAACGGAAATAATTTAATGATTCCTCGTCCAAATCAATTTGAAAGTGATACTTAACGATGTTTAAAATGTCTTGAATGAGTTTGGTGATTTGAATAACGTTTGGCATTTCTTCATTGAGCTCTGCATTGACAATATGCATAGCAATAAAGCCGGCTTCATCCTCAGGAAGATGGATGCTCAGCTTGTCCTCAATGATCCGAATAGCTTCTAAACCGCATCTAAACTCATCTTTATACAGCCGTTTGATTTCCCAGAGCAAGGCATTTTTGATGTCCATTCCTTTTTGATGACGTTCAATGGCAAAGGTGATATGATCCGTCAGCGTCACATAGATGCTGTCATTTAAATTTTTGTTAAGGGTTGTTCTCGCATGCTCAATAATCGCCTCACACACTTGCATATACTCGATTGGAATATCATAAAGCAGGGTTTTGAATTTTTCTGATATATCTTTATTTTGAATAGAAAATACTTTTTCGATTCGTTCTTCGTCAATCGGGTCTCCGCTTTTCTTTTGAAACGCGATCCCTCTGCCCATAATGACCAGCTCATGCTGCTCGTCATCATACGCACTGACAACATTATTATTGATTACTTTAGAAATGATCAATTGATACCCCCCAGTACATTCCGCTTTTTCGAGCATTTTATCGTTGATTCATATGTCATGTTATTATTATTTTCAAAAAAGAGGACTTTAAGATGATTTTACATTTTTTTTTGATACGGTCAACTAGAAAGAATGACATATTACCTCTCAAAAATGACGAAATAGGGGCAAAAAAGTCTAAAAACATACACAAAAACACTCTAAAAAGAGTGTTTAAAGTGTGTTTTTTACAAAATCAGGAGCAGTCCCAATTATAGACGACATTCTCGAAATTTTTTCGTTTAAGGTCTTCTGGTTTGATAAAAAAGTTGGCAATACCGCAATCTCCCCACATCAAATCTACTTCATCATCTGAGTCAATTTGTAATAACAGAACGGTATGTTCTTGATCTACATAGGTACGCGGATCTTCTTGTGTAAACCCTGGATACCCGCCCAATTTGTGACCAAAGCCACTCGCTGTTTCATAAAACTCATCCAGCAGGGCATCTGCTTCATCGCCATTAACACCATCTGCATCTTCGAATAGGTCCCAGCTGTTCTTTCCTGTGACTTTTTCAAAGCGGAAATCTCCTACACTGATCGTTTCGCTTGATAATTCACCTGTAATCGCGCCTTCCTTCGTCACAGGAAAATAAAAATCATCTGGAATTTTCACAAAAGAAAAATCAGTCATTAACTCTTCTTCTGCCAAGAAAGGTTCCTCAATAAATTTGATGCGAAAATCTTTTTGCTCTGTTTTATGGTCAATATTCATCCCATAAAGATCATCATGCACAGAAATAAAAACTTGCAAAAGTCCTGTTTCTGGATAATCCTTCAGCTTGGGCAGCTGGCCGAAATTAATTTGTGCCAAAAGTTTCATAGGATGTCCTTCGCCGTCAACTGGATATTCGTCGTTTTTTGGGAAATAAGGATCACCAGCTATTTTGCTGTCGTATGGTCCTGTTTTTCCTTGTTTCATCTGCAATTGAATCATTGGTTTTTCAGTTTCATCTAACAACGGACGGTAGGGTGCAAGTATTTCCTGCAGCTTCGCTGATTGTGTCACGATGATCTTCCTCCTTATGAATAGGTCTAATGACAAAACTTGTATCTCTTTTTCTATCATACAGAAGTGTACCCTGCCTGTCAGTGATAAATCGGTCAAAATCCTAACAAGTTTCTCTTCTTAAAATGTAAAAAAACCTCCGATTCAGCTGGAGGTTTTGTCGTTCTTTTATTTCACTTGATAGTTTACTAAGTCGTTTGCTAATGCTTTCATCGTTTCGTTTGTTTCGTGAAGACCTTCAATAATTTTTGTAAAAGTGCCTACTAGTTCTGCTTGATGCTCAGAGGAAGCGACAATTTGCGCAATTTCTTCTTCCATTCCTTTGATCGACCCCTGCACATCTTTTAGGGCTGTTTCAATATCAGTCGTCGCCTGTTTCGCGTGAGTTGACAGCTTTCTCACTTCTGTTGCGACCACTCCAAAACCTGCTCCTGCTTCCCCTACTCTTGCAGCTTCTATTGATGCGTTGAGTCCAAGTAAGTTCGTTTGATCAGAGATACCCTTGATGAGATTGGACACTTGATTGATTTTAGAGGAATTTTCGACAGTGGTTTTCGTATTTTGTAGAATTTGTTCACTTGTCGCTTGTAGTTCCTCTGAATGTGCGGCAACCTGCTGTACCATAGCGACTAGTTTTTCGGAAGCTTCGTTGCTTTCCGTCATGATGTGATCTAATCGTTGTTGATTCGTTTGGTCATAGGCCACACAGAAGGCAGCAACCACTTGACCTGATTCCTCAGTAATTGGAACGGCTACGATATCCATTGGAATCCCGTATACTTCTTTCGGAATTTGAATAAACGATGGTTCTCTCCCATTTTTCAGCATCGCAAAGTTTTGGAATCCAGCATCTACTGTATCACCAGCTTTAAATCCTAAATCAATATTCCCATGCTGCTGATAATAAAGAACCTTCTCTTTCCCTAAAACAGAAAAGGTTAGCTGCTCTCTCATAGCAAGTCCAATGA
This sequence comes from Bacillus sp. Je.9.29.b, assembly GCF_051129925.1. Classification (NCBI taxonomy): domain Bacteria; kingdom Bacillati; phylum Bacillota; class Bacilli; order Caryophanales; family Bacillaceae; genus Bacillus; species Bacillus sp. Je.9.29.b. The sequence continues at coordinate 178,937 of NZ_JBCPSO010000003.1, read as the reverse complement.
TTGGTAAAGCGTCTATTATGTTATCAATTCTCTGTGACATTCGCTTACGTTCATCCTCTCTATTTCTCAGTACACCTTCTTTATCGGTTCGTTATATGATCTATTACAGCCTGTAATGTGCACTAATATCAATCAAATGACCTAAGACATATAAAAAGCCCACATTCTATCAAGAGAATGTGGGTGTTTTTTAAACAAAGTAAATGCACATGAAGACACTGATACCGATGAGAAAAAGATACATATAGTCAATCCATGAGGTGCTGATGATATGGTAATACGTTCGCTCTTTCGTCCCTGTGAAGCCCCTGGCTTCCATCGCAATCGCTAAGCGCTCTGATTTTCGTACACCTTGTGTAAAAAGGGGCAATGCATAACGCATAAAGGCTTTCCAGCTGTTTTTTTGCTTGTAGCCTCTGATTTTATGTGCCGCTTTCATTTGTTTTAATTCACTTTGAAATAACGGAATAAACCGGAAGCCGGCAAGCATGCCATACGCCCATTTTGGGGACATTCGGCATTGGTGAATCAGACTCATCATAAATGCCGTCAAATCTGTTGTGGACGTAAAAAGGAGACCAAATGTCACAAATCCAAGCATTCTAAAAGCGATGGTGAGCCCATTTCTTAAACTCTCCTCTGTGATATGAAACCATGCCCACTTCCAAACGGTATGATCCCCCTTGCCGAAGGCCGCCATCATCCAGAACACGAGAATAAAAAAGAGCAGATAAGGGACAAGCCTTGTAACGAGATACTTCATATTCCATCCACCTAAAACAACTCCAATGCCAAGAGCAAACAGCCAAATGATAAAGGTAGTTTTAGGGTCAGAAATCGACATGAGACAGCCCATCGCAAGCAGATGAGCGAGTAATTTCATGACTGGATTCACAGTAGAAAGAAAGGAGTGATTACTTTGCAATCGTCAGCACGTCCTTTCTTTCTGCCACATAGCGATAATGTAAAGGAGCTCTCAGCTGATAAGCATCGACAAGTTCTTGATTTGAAAATAAATCATAAGGGGTGCCATGATACACATGCTTCCCTTGATGAAACAGAAGCACTTGATCGGCACACTCATCGACAAGCTCCATATCATGTGTGACCATCACAATGGTAGTGCCTTGGCGCTGACGCTCTTTTAAACGCCTCATCAATTCCTTCGCCGTTTTTTCATCCTGCCCGAAAGTCGGCTCATCTAACAGCAATACATCTTGATCAAAGAGGAGCATCGTGGCAACACTCAATCTTCTTTTTTGCCCTAAACTTAAGGTGAAGGGATGTGCTTTTGCATGCTTCTCTAAACCGAACTCTTTCAGCAGCTGAACCGTTTTTTCTTGTACGACAGATTCTGGCCAGTTTCGCTGTCTGCCGCCAAAGGCAATTTCATCGAATACTGTGTCTTGTATAAATTGAAGCTCCGGATTTTGAAACACAAAGCCTGTTTTTTCATATAGTTCTCGGTCTGACCACTTTTTTAGGAGTGTATCTTTTAAGAAAATGTGACCTTTTTTCGTTGGCTCTAAACGAACCAAATGCTTGAGAAGTGTGCTTTTTCCACTTCCATTTTCCCCAATGATCGCCACCCAATCCCCTGATTTGATATCAAGCTGGAGATCACTCATAATCCTTTTTTTCCCGTAGCTTAATTGAAGATTTTCTGTACGAATCATTGTCTTTCGTTCGATTGATGGCACTTTTTCTCGCTGCTCTTTTCGTGCTTTAAAAGTTTGCATAAAGGTTTGACTTAGTGGATGAAATGGATCTTGAATAATCGTGGACCATTTCTCGGGAAATAATTTTGGCCGCCAAATCCCTGCCTCTTTCATTTCTTCCTCATATGCCGCGAGCACATCTTTTGGAGATCCATCTGCTAAAATGCTGCCTTGATCATCTAATAAAATCACCCGGTCCATCCATTCGATGACTCCGTCAAGCACATGCTCTACAAAAATCATGGTCTGCTGCTGATCGGCTGCAAGCTGCTGCAGCAGTTGAAATATGTCCATTCTACCTGCCGGGTCAAGCTGTGCTGTCGGTTCATCAAAGAATAGAACATCCGGCTGTAATGCGAGTAAACAAGCAAGTGCCAATCGCTGCTTCATGCCGCCAGATAAAGTGTGAATCTCTGTATGCGGATCGACATTCAGTTGGACTTTTTGCATGAGCTGCCGAATGATGTCATCCATCTCTTCACGAGGGACGGAACGGTTCTCTAAGCTAAAGGCAATTTCTTCATTGACGCGGTGCATACAAAATTGAGAGTCTGGATCTTGAAACATGACGCCTGTATGTCTTTGCAGCACCACTTCACCCTGCATGTCTGCTTCCACATGCTCTGGAATGATTCCAGCCAGAACCGAAATGAGCGTGGATTTCCCGCTTCCGCTCGGTCCTAAAATAAGGACCTTTTCCCCTTTTTGAATCGTAAGGGAGATTTGATGCAAAACGGGCTTAGGCTGTTCATAAAAACGGACAGTGAGTTCATTGCACGCGAGAAATGAATTCATGCTGTTCACCTTTGTTTCTTTTTTCTTTCATGATGGCATATTGATTCAGTACACCTGTTTTGGATAGTGCGTCCACCACCACTTTTGCAAGGCAGCCGCCAAGTATCATTCCACTGATCATTTGAGTCACAAGGGTCATAAGTAAAACTTGAGGCGTGTAATAACCAAAGCCATTTGCCACGAGACTGTACGCCATCGCTCCGATAGCGGCAAAGGCACCAGAGAGCATCAGTGTCCACATGCGATATCGTTTATAACCAAAAAGAGCAAAGGCGATTTCTGCCCCAAGCCCTTGGCATACACCAATCAGCAGAGCTGAAAGTCCAAAGTGGCTTCCTGTCAATAATTCCACAGCCGCGGCGGCTGTTTCTGCAATCAGAGCAGCCCCCGGCTTTTGAATGATATATGCAACGATTGGACTGGCAATGACCCATATTCCAAACATGATGTTGCCTCCTGCTGGACCCACAAGTGCTGTAATCGGTAAGTATAGCGTGGACCACCCTAAATAGATCACACCGCACGCAACGGATAAAATCACCGCAAGGACGACTTCTTTCATCTTCCATGCCATGATGAATGCACCTCCAGTTGAACTGGCCACTCTTCAACAGTGAAGGCCATTTCCCAAAACTTGTACTCGAGCTGGCAGCTTAAGATAAAATGCTGTTTCATTTTTTCCTTTTCCTTCTCACTTGCTGCTTCCGCCAATTGATCGAGCCGCCTGCAAAGCTCACCTGTGACAGAATCAGTTAATCCTCCATAAAACGTGATCCACTCATAAAACGGATGTGACGGGTCTGGCTGCACATCTGTAAGCATTCGTTTCCCTATTTCCCAATATGTCCAAGGACATGGAAGCAGGACAGCGATGATTTCACCAAGCGTGCCTTCTTGCGCAACTTGCAGCATATGATGAATATAGTGGTGAGCACTCGGAGCCAAAGAAGCACCTTGGAGCTCATCATATGCTACTCCTGCCACTCGGCAAAGGTTTTGATGAGGGTGCGTCTCACTATCTAGTACAAACGCAATCTGCTGATGAAAAAACGCAATATCCTCTCTGTCTGTACATTTGCTGAGCGCTGCTGCATAAATTTTAATGAATGCTTGTAAGTATTCTGCATCTTGTTTGACGTAATGAATGATTTGTTCCTTTTCCAGCTTTCCTGCTGCCAGGCCTCTGACGAACGGATGCTGATAAATGGCTTCAAATAACGGTTCTGCTTCTTTCCTTAATTGCGTAGAAAATGTCATAAAAAAAGCCTCCTCTTCTTCAGTTGAATAAATGAAAAAGCCACCCCAAATGGAGCGGCCTTCTTATCGATTCAATCATGAATAAGACAAGGTCCAGCTCCACTTCCCTCCGCTAGTACGAACTAGATCAGGTTCAAAGGGTCCAAGATTTTCTCTTGTCTCAGTCATACATGACTCCCCTAGTGGACTTTTGTCATTTAATTATCTTTACTCTACACATGTGGCGATTTGATGTCAACCGCCTTTCTTAATTCAACGTTCTGATTGTTGGCAGCTTCTCGATCCCTGCAGCATAGTAGAAATTCAGAACACTGAAGAAATCAATCGGCTTTCCTGTTTTTAAATCTACAGCTAAAATATGATCACCGTAATTTGTCATATCATCAATATCTAAGCGTCTTGGTGTTGTCTTCCCGAGTGTATCAACAAAGCTACTATGGTAGTACTGCCCGCTAGCAAACGATGATTCATGATACATAAATAAAGTCTCCACATCTAAGTAGACGAGAATGGCCTCAGAGGAACTTGCGTATGGAGCGGAGTACGACACTGGTGCCGAAATACTTTTCACTTTCACACTGTCAACAGAATGAGTTCTCTGTTCATATTTCCCATCATATGAGAAGTAAAACACACGCTCCCATTTATAATCGGCGGTCTTTGTTTGCTTATTGTACACTTTTGTACCATTTGCAAATACATCACCGTTTGCATACTCAGCTACAAAATATTGCAAGGTGGACGAAAGGGATACAGCCCCCGTGAAATTGGGCGGGTTTTTTGCATTCACTTGTATCGTGTAGGAGTCTCCAAATTCTCCGCCGCTTGTAATACCGAATGCATAATCACCTGCTGGTAAATTGGTCAATCCAAGCAGGCTGCCTGCCGGTTGAATCAAATCTGTCGGGTAGGCTTGTCCTGTTTCATAATCAACAACAAATAATTGAACAAAATAATCAGGGTTTGAAGAGGTAATCCGGCTGATGAGTGCCTGAGGTGAAGATGTGCTTAAAAACCATAAATCAACTGGGTCGTCCTCTGTTAAGACAGCCGATTGATTAATAGCTAGTCCATCAATGGAGCGAACGGCAGACGTGCGCATTTTGCCTTCTTTAGCAGCTTTTCGTTTGATACTGATTCCTTTCTTCTTATTCACTTTAAATGATTTTTTCACTTGCTTCTGTTGAATAGCGGTTCCTTCATCCTGCTTTTCAAACGATTCTTGCACTTGCTGAATCGCTTTTTCCGTCAGTGGTGATATTTTCCCTTCTGATTTCGGTGCTTCTTCTGCTTTTAATGCTGGTGAAAACAAACCTGTTGCGACGAGTAAAACAGATAGTAAAGCTGCGGTGATTTTGACATAAAATGCTCTCACAGGAACATCCCCTTTTTCCTCATTTGGGTTTTTTACCCTGTGATTATTTTACCATTATTCTAATTATTGTTTTGGTCTTTTTTGGGACATTTTTATAACAAAAAAACCAGCCGCATGAGTCACGACTGGTTTTTGATCGTTTTATGCAATGGTTTTGACAAACAAGCGTGCTGTTTCTGCACTTGATCCCGGGTTTTGTCCAGTGATGATTTGTCCGTCAACGACAGCAAATGGCGCAAAGGCCTCTCCTTTTTCAAACGCTGCCCCCTGCTCACGAAGTTTTGTTTCCAATAAAAATGGAACTTTTGATGTCAGCTGCACGGCTTCCTCTTCTTCATTTGTGAAGCCTGTGATTTTTTTGCCTTCGATAAATGATTTGCCATTTTGGTCCTTCACATCAACGAATGCTGAAACGCCATGACAAACGGCTCCGATCGCACCATTTTTCTCTGAAACCGCTAAGATCGCATCCGCTACCAGTTGATTAGACGCAAAGTCGATCATAGGGCCGTGTCCTCCAGCAAAGAAAATTCCGTCATAATCAGCGGGATTCACATCTGTAAGCGCCTTTGTGTCTTGAAGTAGTTCATACACATCTTGATATTGCGCTGGGACACCTTCAGGAATTGAATTTTTGTCAATTGGTACAGTGCCACCTTGAATAGAGACAATTTGTACTTCTAGTTCATTTTCTTTAAAAATATGAAATGGCTCTGCCAACTCTTCTAGCCATAAGCCTGTTGGATGTCTATTCATTTCCGGGCTGCTTGTCGATACTAATAACACTTTCTTACTCATCTTGATCATCCTTTCGATATATCCTGTGGCTATTTTATATTTTGCGCAATTAAATATCAAGCAATATGACTTTAGGCCAGCTCATTATGATATACCCGATTTTCTAAAAAATATGGTATGACTCGAAATCTAATCAATATGTCACATTCTATTGGTAGGGAATTTCATGTAAAATTGTCATTGAGTGATATAATATGAGGAAAGTTTGACAGATCTCTCGTCACAAGAGGAGATTTTTAAAGGAGTGGAAAAGAGATGAAAACCTATTCGATTGTGATGATCATTATCACGCTCTGTATTATATTGGCCGTCTTTTTGATGAACCTAACGGGGGTCATGTACGGAAAAATCATTTTGGCCGTTGCCGTTGCCCTTTGTCTAACATCCATTATTCGTTTAATGGGTCTTCGAAAAAGATAAAAGCCGCCCTCACTAGGGGCGGCTTTATTTAAGATTAGATCGCCAGCATCAGTGCAATGAGTGCAAGCAGTGCTGGTACTCCTTGTTTGATGATAATTGATTTATTGGATGTTACACCGCCAAATACTGCTGCGATGAGCACACAAAGAATGAAAAACAGCTGAATCATATATCCAACGGTATTCGATCCAAGAATGAGCCCCCAAATGAGTCCTGCAGCTAAAAACCCGTTATAAAGCCCCTGATTGGCAAACATTACTTTGACATTTGGATCTTTTTGCAAGTGTTCTGGCAGCTTAAAAGATCGCTTCGCCATCTTTGATTCCATAAAAAACATTTCTAATAACATGATGACAATGTGTTCTAATGCGACAATTCCTACTAAAATCATTGCTAAAATATTCAATTTAGTTAATTCCTTTCTGATAGACGGTCACGAATCTCTATTTTGTCCGTGTATAAATCAAAGTCTTGTATTAATTCTAGCGCTTCTGTAAAGCGACTTTGTGGAATGTCTTTCATTTTTCTCACGCCGAATTCCTTTTTAATAAAAGCCATGATGGTATTGATATGAAGCTTACCGTGGCCATCATACTCCAAATGGCTGCAAAAAGTCTGCATCGTCCCTCGAATCACCTTTAATTGCTTGGCAGTGACACAACTCATTGGTAACGCTCATCCTTTCCTTTGTTTTAACAGCTAAAAAGAATCATGGTTGAAAGAAAAACCTTCCAGTGTCTATTATATAATGGTTTCATTCGGATATCAAAATAAAAAAGAACAGACATTCGATTGAAAAAACAATCGTGCCCTCACAATCCTTTTCTCACATATCAAAAAGCCGGATTCAATGATAGAATCCGGCTTTCTATTTAGTTACTTTTCGAAATTAACACCTTTCCAACAGAACGATCCTTACTTTGTCCAACGACTTTAAAGGATAACCCATATGTCGGTACATCGCGTCCTGCATCTGGGTTGTTTGGATTCACATAGTTCTTTTTATCACTAAATGTACGAGCCGGGCGAATGTAGCGATCTTGCAAAGTTAAGCCCGTTGTGGCTGTATAATCTATATTCAGCTTCGTACTTGGATTCAAAGAGAATGCTGCATCATGTACTTGGAACCCTGTTGCGGCAATGGAACCGTCACTCCATTTTAATACTTGCTGATCTGCATCTACTACGCCAAGGAAGCCGTTCCCCGGATGTTTTCCTACCCAGTTATCACTGTATGATTGATCGACATACCAAACGACCAACCCGTTATTATAGCTCATCAGACTTGCCCCGCGTTTAATATGCTTTAAGCCTTTATCGACATCAGCATAAGAGCGCCACTCTAGTAAATAGTATTGTGCTGCATATTGTTTTCCATTAGATTTTGAGAATCCATTAAAGGTAAAAGTAGACGTGCCCTCGGCATCATCTGACCATACTTTCGCTCCATCTGCTGTGACGTTCAGGTCATCTACGAATAAGCCTGGGAGTGCATAGCCTGCATCAGTTGTGTAACGGAATTGCAGGTCGATTTTCTTCCCTGCATAAGCAGACAGGTCAAAGGCTGCATCTACCCAGCCGTCTGATTTTCCGTCGATGCCATTGCCTTCGTTTGCATCTGCTTCATTTCGATCATTCGTGATGTTACCCGCGATGGTCTTCCATTGATCAGTCCCTGTTTCACGCACTTCGACATACGCATAATCATACTCTTCTTCAATATCGTACCATGCTTTAAATGTCAGCTCTGCTTTGCTTCCTTTTGACAAATCAATACCTGTTGTCGTCATGGTTGCATTCAAATTGTCACCCGTTCCGCTGAAGTACGAATATTTCCCTTGAGCAGGTGTCGTGACGACAATCTCTTTATCTGGTAAATCGACTCGAACGGCATCATGGTTTGTTCCTTTTGTTGCTGCTTCATCAATTAATACTGTTTTGCTTTTCTTTAATGTTTTACCATCGATGGTTTGTCCAGAAAGCCAGTTGCCTCCATGCAGATTTTGGAGCATTTCTTTCGCATATGGGCTAAAGCCTGTTGGTTCCGTACCAGGAACTTTACCTGCCCAGCTTCCGCTTGACATGATCGACCAGTAAGAAACGGGCTCTCCTCTGCCTGTGTACTGTGTATCGTACTCGTCAGGAAGACCAAGATCATGTCCGAATTCATGTGTGAACACACCTGCTGCGCCATCTTCAGGCTCGATGGTGTAATCCAACGCGCCTAATTTCCCGCCTTGACCAACTTCAGATTCAGTATCCGGAATTTCAAATACATCACCAAGTGACCAGCGGTGTGACCAAATCGCATCAGCGCCAAGTTGTCCGCCGCCTGCTTCTTCACCTACGCCGGCGTGAACGACCATCAGATGGTCAATGATACCGTCTGGCTCGTTATAAACACCGTCGCCATCAATATCATAGCGGTCCCATTGATCATACTCGCTGAGATCAATATTCGGATCTTTTGCTGCTGCTTCGAGTGCTTCTTTCACCAATTCGCGCGGTCTGCCGTCACTGCCTGAATCGTCAGGTACGTTCCCGCCGTAATAAGCTGCTTCATGCTTCGCTGTATACCATCCTGCAACTGTTCCACTTACTGTGTAACTGCCGCCAGACTGCTTTTCATAATATTGCTTCATGGATACTTTCCGTTTCCCATCTGGACCGATGTAGCCATTTTTTCCGAAAAGCATATCTTGATAGTGCTGTCGATCGTACTTGTCATAGTACATATCAGTCTCTTCTTTTTTGATACTATTATGCTTATAATCTTTAAAATCTACTAATAAAACCAATACTTTATCATTGCGGACGTCACCTTTATACTTTTCCTTTTTGACCGGTTTTACTTGATTGCTTTCTTTTCCTTTATGCTTCTTTAATTTTTTCTTTTTGGCAAGTTTGTTATGTACCTCTTGTTTGTATTCTTTCAGGAATTCAGGCTCTTCTGTTAAGGTGCTGGCACTTTGTTTCATTGCCGATTCTTCTTTTTTCTTTAGATAGTTCTTTAATGCTTTTTGGGTTTCTGCCTCATTGGCATTCTTTTTGATCTTTCCTTGTTTTTTCAAGGCTTTGACGAGACGGTCTTCATTCACGACACTTGAGTCAAATGGAATACCTGAATAATGACCGCCATCTGAGGATGTTGATTTTTCTGTGGTGTGGGCAGATAGAGGGGTGCTGAAAGCTGTCAATGTGCCTAAACTTAGGACAGCGGTTAGTGCAATTTTCGTCCATTTCCCTTTTTTCATATTGGTTCCTCCCTATTTTGGTAATAAATAATATCTAATTCTAGCATATTCCAATATAGTTAAGTCGAAAAACATTTTATTTTCAGAAATTTTGTGGGAAATGCACAATACGTAAATGAAATGGGTGGAACCATATGTCGAAAATAAAAGAACCCTAGGCGATAACCGCCTAGGGTGTTTGTTGTTGTTCTATGAAAGCTGCTGGCCTTGAAAGGCAACCACGTCAAGTGGAGCGGCTAAGAATTCTTTTGCCTTCGCTACGAAAGCCTGGAAATGAGCACTTGCATTATGGCTCTGAACCGCAGCGTCATCTTTCCACACTTCTACCATTAAAAAGGTATTTTCCTTTTCTGTATCCTTGAACAGCTTGTAGGAAACATTGCCTTCTTCAGCCTGTGAAGCTTTCATTAACTCGTTGATTTCTTCTAAAAATACGTTTTCTTTTTCTGGATGAATGGTCATCCCTGCATGAATAATGATCATGTGATCGTCTCCCTTTTTTTAAAAATTATTTCCACTCTGTGATACGGTCGATCGGTAAACGGTAAGATGCATAACCTTCGTCAGCTGCTTTCCCAATGGATAGAAGCATGACTGGTACATAACGTTCTTTATCCCAGCCAAATGTTTCAGCGATGACTTCTTTATCATATCCGCCAATTGGATTTGTATCATAACCGTGTGCACGTGCAGCAAGCATAAGCTGCATAGACACAAGTCCACCGTCAATTAAGATTGTTTCACGGTTCACTTGTTCTGGAAGAGCTTCAAAATGTGCAGTTAATGCAGCAATTTGTCTTTCTTTCACTTCTTGCGGCATGTAGCCATTTTCTACTGCTTTTGAATAAATTTCTTCTAAGTATTCATTGTTTTTCATATCTGCAAAAACTGCAATGACAGCTGCTGATGTTGACACTTGAGTTTGGTTGAATTTTGCAAGTGGTGCAAGCTTTTCTTTTCCTTCTGGGCTGTCAATCACCATGAAGCGCCAAGGCTGTGCATTTACTGATGATGGTGCAGTTGTTGCTTCTTCTAAAATCTCTGTCATTTCTTCTTTGCTGATTTTCACAGATGGATCATAGTTACGAATAGAGCGGCGCCCTTTCATAATTTCCATAAAATCGTTTGTTTTTAATGTTGTAGCCATGTGTAACACTCCTTTAGGTTGTTTGAATCTTTTCGATGTTTTGTTGTATACGGATGAGCACATCAGTGAGAAGCCTTCGTTCTTCTTCACTTACGTTTTCAAGCATTTCTGAGATAAATCGTTCTTTTTCTATTTTAGAAGCTTCGATTCTCGTTCTGCCTTCTTCTGTTAAGCGGACAAGTGTGACTCGATTATCTTCTGGTTTTCTTCTGCGTGTGACCATTCCTTTTGTTTCCAGCTGTTTTAAATGACGCGTCACAGCTGCACTATCAATATTTACTTTTTTCTGCAAATCTGATTGGCTGATTTCATCGGCTTGGAATAACAGCGATAGCAACTCAAGTCTTGATTGGCTGATGCCCGTGCATGCTTCGAACTTCACGCCCATCATACGGTTAACGCACTGCAAACGATATAATACCTCTGCCTCTTCAGAGCAAAATGCAGTCAATGCTATCCCCTCTTTTCTATTCAGAAATCAATTACTTGATATATCAATCATTGACTCGTCAATTAATATACACCCATTGTTTGATGATTGCAAGAGGTTTGTTTCATAAAGTGAATTTTTTTATTTCAATAGAAAAAAATGAGCCTAAAATGACCATAAAAAAAGACAAAAGCGACGAATCACTTTTGTCCTTTTTCTTTATTCAGTAATGACTGTGTGGATCAATGTTGGTGCATCGGCATGATCAGCAATGCGGATGTTGTCATAAATTTTCTCCATGACATTTGCAACATCTTCACGATTCGCATGCAGAGTCACAAGTGAATCTCCTTTTTCAACACGATCGCCCACTTTTTTGTTCAGCATAATGCCGACAGATAGGTCGATATCGTCCTCTTTTGTTGCGCGTCCTGCTCCGAGGATCATCGCTGCAACACCGATTTCGTCCGCGACGATTTCAGCTACGACACCTGATTCTTTTGCAGGTACTTCGATTTTGTAAGGTGCTTGCGGCAGTTTTTCAGGCTGATCCACAATTGAGCTGTCTCCACCTTGGTTTTCTAAGAATTCCTTGAATTTCTCAAGTGCTTTGCCGTTTTTCATCACTTCAATCAGCTTTTCTCTTGCTTCATCAAGTGTGTCTGCTTTTTTCGCAAGAACGACCATTTGACTTCCTAATGTGAGCACAAGCTCGTTTAAGTCTTCAGGACCTTCGCCTCGGAGTGTGTCAATCGCTTCTTTCACTTCAAGGGAATTTCCAATCGCTAATCCTAGCGGCTGAGACATATCAGAGATAACCGCCATTGTTTGTCTGCCTACGTTGTTTCCGATGCGTACCATGGCTTTTGCAAGCTTTTCTGAGTCTTCTGGTGTTTTCATGAAAGCACCTGCGCCTGTTTTCACATCAAGTACAATCGCATCTGCACCAGCAGCAATTTTCTTACTCATAATGGAGCTTGCAATAAGCGGAATTGAGTTAACAGTTCCTGTCACATCACGAAGAGCATACAGCTTTTTATCAGCTGGTGTCAGGTTGCCTGATTGGCCAATGACCGCTACTTTATGACGGTTCACGAGCTCGATGAATTCGTCTTTTGTAATTTCTACGTGGAAGCCTTTGACCGCTTCAAGCTTGTCCACTGTACCGCCTGTATGCCCAAGACCGCGCCCTGACATTTTCGCAACAGGTACATCTAGCGCCGCAACAAGAGGAGCGAGTACAAGCGTTGTTGTATCACCTACACCGCCTGTTGAGTGCTTGTCTACTTTAATACCGTCAATGGCAGACAGGTCAATTGTATCTCCTGAGTTCGCCATAGCGAGTGTTAAGTCTGCACGTTCTTGATCCGTCATATCTTGGAAGAAAATCGCCATAGCCAAGGCACTTGCTTGGTAGTCAGGAATTGTTCCGTCCGTATAACCTTTGACAAAGAAAGAAATTTCCTCTGAAGATAATTCTTTTCCGTCACGTTTTTTCGCAATGATATCTACCATTCTCATTGTTTTCACCATTCCTTTTTTTAAATTAGTAAATCAAACCGACAACGCCTGCTGTTAAGAAGCTGACAAGAGTTGCACCGAATAACAGCTTTAATCCAAAGCGTGCGACTACGTTTCCTTGCTTTTCGTTTAAGCCTTTGACTGCTCCAGCAATGATACCGATAGAAGAGAAGTTCGCAAATGATACAAGGAATACAGAAATGATCGCTTCTGTACGAGCAGTGAAATGCAGGCCGTCTCCAGATAGAGCGAGCATCGCAACAAATTCGTTCGATACCATTTTGGTTGCCATAATGCTTCCTGCTTGTACTGCTTCGCTCCAAGGTACACCGACAAGGAACGCAAATGGAGCAAAGACATATCCAAGTACATCTTGGAAAGAAACACCGATGACTGCTGTAAAGATACCGTTAATCATCGCAATTAATGCAACGAATCCAATCAACATTGCAGCAACAACAATCGCTACTTTGAATCCATCCATAATGTACTCGCCAAGCATTTCGAAGAAGGATTGTCTTTCTTCCTCAACGACTTCAAGCATGTCTTCGTCCTTAGAGACTTCATATGGATTGATGATTGATGCGATAATAAATCCACCAAATAGGTTCAGCACAAGTGCTGTAACCACGTACTCTGGCTTAATCATTTGCATGTATGCACCAACAATCGACATCGATACCGTCGACATTGCAGATGCACATAATGTATAAAGACGCTGCTGAGGTAATAATCCAAGCTGTTTCTTAATAGAAATAAAGACTTCTGATTGACCTAAAATCGCAGACGCTACTGCGTTGTAAGATTCTAGTTTCCCCATACCGTTTACTTTACTAAGCAAATATCCGATTCCGCGTACGATAAGCGGAAGAATACGCCAATGCTGCAGAATACCGATTAACGCCGAGATAAAGACGATCGGCAGTAAGACGTTGATGAAGAAAGTGGACGCATTATCATTCATTAACCCGCCAAATACAAAGTTGATTCCTTCGCCGGCATAGCCTAGAAGCATTTGGAATCCTTTTGCAAAGCCTCCGACTAGAAAGTTTCCAACACCTGTATTGAGCAGAATATAACCTAAAATAAATTGCAGTACAATCATGACAATTACTGGACGGAATTTCACTCGTTTTTTCCCATTACTAGCCAGCCATGCAATGGCGAGAATCACTAGCAAACCGATGATACCAATCACGTATTTCATGTTTTTCCTCCTTGAATGAATTCGTTTACATTAATGCGCTTGTATGGAACAAACCCTATTTCGCAAACAAAACGCGGAAGAAATTCCCAGAAGCGAGTTCCTTCCGCATATGACTTTTTCATCATTTATGAGTCATGAATGTTATCCTACCATAGGATCGTATGAATTAATAGTCTTTCGAAGGAGCTGATTGATCCCCTTTGATAATGGAAACGCCTGCACTTGCGCCAATACGGGTAGCACCTGCAGCTGTCATTGCCTCAACGTCTTCTTTTGTTCTCACGCCGCCTGATGCTTTCACACCGATGTCAGGTCCTACTGTTTTACGCATTAATGTAATGTCCTCAGCCGTTGCACCGCCTGTACTAAATCCAGTCGATGTTTTCACAAAATCAGCGCCCGCTTTCACTGAAAGCTCACAAGCTTTGACTTTTTCTTCATCAGTAAGTAAACATGTTTCAATAATGACTTTCACTAATGCTTTGCCTTTTGCTGCGTCTACAACTGCACGAATATCTTGTTCAACCACATCATATTCGCCGTCTTTCAATGCCGCAACATTGATGACCATGTCCACTTCTGTTGCACCGTTTTCAATGGCATCCTTTGTTTCGAATGCTTTCACCGCTGTTGTGTTTGCGCCTAACGGAAAACCGATGACTGTACATACATCAACACCTGTTCCTGCTAGTTCTTTCGACGCTAGAGATACCCAAGTTGGATTTACGCAAACAGATGCAAATTGATAAGTCTTTGCTTCTTCAAGTAACTGCATAATTGCAGCTCTAGATGTATCTGGTTTTAGTGCTGTATGATCAATGAGCTTTGCTATCGTCATGCTTCACACTTCCTTTTAATTATGATACTTTCATCATATATGACGAGTGAACAATTGTAAACATAGTTATGAAATTTTGTTCATCTATTTTGTGACATTTAAAAGAGCCCTCGCTGTGTGCTGATCGATGATCAATACATTCGCATATTTTCCTCTTAGTGCACCGTGTATAGAAGCCACCTTTCGATGACCGCCAGCGACAAGAATGGATCGTTCTTTTGTCCTTAAATCATCTAGCTCCACGCCAATTGTGCGATTGTTAATGGCTTCACTGCAAATGCGTCCATCTTGATCATAAAAACGCGAGCAAATGTCTCCGACACTGGATTCCTTGAGGAGCGCTTTTTCTTCTTCACGGAAATAACCTAGTCTAAACAAAAGTGCTTCATCTCTTACCGTTCCAACAGTAAACACAGCGATATTCGCCTGCTTGCCCATTTCAATAATTCGCTGAATATGTCTGTCCTGCTCAACCATCTCCTTGACGGCAGCACTATCAAATACAACAGGAAGCGGCAAATAGCGCGGTGCTGTTTGAAAGGCCTCAGCAAACAGCTGGATGGTTTCCGCTGAATATGTATTCACATGAGAATGGCTGATTCCACCCTTGAGCTGGACAACCTCTACACCTTTTACCTGTTTAGGTTGCATCTTTTGTGCAATTTGATACATAGTCGTTCCCCAGCTCACGCCAACGATATCGCCGTCTTTCACCGTCTCTTGCAAGTAATCTGCACCAAATCGGCTCAAATAATCGGTGATGGTTGGATAGTCGTCCTTTGGCGAAAACACCACATGAGCTTCGAGCAGGTCATATTTTTCCTTGAGCAATGAAGAAAGCTCATTTAAATCCTCAAACGGATCCATCACCGTAATCTGGACGTACCCCTTCTCTTTCGCATATTGAAGCAGCCGAGATACAGTCGGTCTCGACAGGTCGAGCTGTTTGGCAATTTCCTGCTGGCTGTAATCAGACATATAATAAAGCCTTGCCGCTTCAATACTCAGCTGTTGTTTCTCTCGATCCATTCATACGCCCCCTTTTTCTTCTATCATAACAAATTGTTCACCTCATCATGCACAAATGTTCATTTGAAGAAAATCGTATAAGCGGCATGAAAGGTCTCATTTTTTTCTAATGTTTGAATCCCAAACTTCTCTTTATACTGTCCATTCGTCCCTTCCATATCGGCGATGCCATACCACGGCTCAATACAAACAAAAGGAGCCATCGTTCCTTTTTCTTGATCATAAGGCGACCAAATGCCAACGAAAGGAAAGCCTGTGAGATCGACCTCAACTCCGTGACCTGCACCTGAAGTCAATGACACTCGATTGATATGGCTAAAGATCATCGCATCAAGCTGAAAAAGCTCCGGTCGAAGCTGGATCGACTCAAGCTCAATACCTTTTTCTTTCTCTCTGACAAGTGAATTCCGCAGTTCATATTGCACAGGGAGATGATCAGTGGAAGGTGTCAATGTGAGTGAATAATCTGCTGTTTGCTCGCCTTCAACAAGAGGAACACGAAATGCTGGGTGCCCTCCAATGGAGAAATACATCGTATCCTCTCCGTCATGATCAATTTCCCAGGAAATCTTCAGTCCATTTTCCAATAGTTCATAACGAATTCGCGCTGTAAATTCATACGGGTATTGCTTCACATGCCGGCCTCTTGATTCATATTGAAAGGTCACCGTATGCTTCGTTTCTTCATATAAATCAAAATTGACATCACGTAAAAAACCATGCTGCGTGAGCTCAAAGGTTTGATCGTCAATCTTGTATTGGTCATTCATTAATCGCCCAACAATCGGAAATAAGACAGGCGACACCCTGCCCCAATAAGCTGGATCACCAGACCACATATAGTGACGCCCGCTTTCCTTGTCAAGCACCTCCCTGACTTCCGCTCCTTTTTCATGAATCTGAACCAATAACTGATCATTTTCGATCGTTCTCATTCAACACATCCCCTTTCCTTCTACTTTTATTATGACAGGGATTTTGGTTTTGAGTATAAAAGAGTTAGTTAGAATAAAAAAGACTTCTCCCTTCTAGGGAAAAGCCGTTTAAATTACTTATTCATCATCTTCTTCTATAGTCCATCTAAGACCTTTGATTTGTTTTAAACTCTCAATTTCTTCTTCGTTTTCAGGAAAAATATAGCTCTCCTCTTCATGTGAGCTTGAAACCATCCACTCTTTCCCATTTTTGAAGAATGATAAATCCTCCAGTAAATTAGGGTGAACCCACCCGTATAGAGAGTTCGAAAGTTCTTTCAAAAGATTTTTTGTGTGTTCATTGGCATAATAATAATAAACATATGCTGTTTGACCATCTCCTAGAATCGTGGTAGCCCATTCAGACTCTTCCTTCATTTCTTTAAGAGATGGTGAAAGTTTATCTAGAATTTCACGATAATCAGCAAAATCAGCAAAATCTTTTCTAAAAACTAATTGGAACTCATCACATACTTCACAACATAAATCGATGAGCGCATTGTATTCCTTCTTTCTTGGTTCACGATTAAGAACAATCATCGAAAACCTCCTCTATCTCAATTTCTTATCTAGGGGCGCCAAAAAAAGCATGTGCTCCTGTTCTTTCATATTTACCTTTTAATTTATAAACTGGATGATAGTGATAATGTTTATTTTTTCCTTTTTTGTCAATTTCTGCACCTATTACTTTTCCAATCGGACTGGCTGCTTTAGCAATAGATTGTGCATTGCTTTTGGAAGTAGACCATGTATCTTTTTTCTGAGCTAATCTTTTTACAGCGTTTGCACGACTTACGCCTTTTCCAATAAATAAATGAGGTTTATCTTTGTCTCGATAAGCAATAAAGTGATTATGTTTATTGTCTTTCCTTTTTATAAATTCAGAATAAGCAATATAGGTAACACCTACTACTGTTACTGCAAGTCCCAAAGCTAATAAATGTTCTAATAGAACTGCCCCAATAGCAATACCAATAGGGATAACAAATGCAAAAGATGCTTGAATATCTTCAGAATTCACTTCATATTTTTTATCATCTTTTGTATCTTTAAATGTAACATCTAAATTATCATTTAAAAGTGTCTGCAAGTCAACTTCATAATCCTTTGAAACCTTTTCACCTTCACTACCAATTTCTTCAGTTTGATAACTGATTTCTGTTGTTTTTTTATTTAGAGTTAGAATACCAGTTACTCCGTCTTGCTCCTGTGAAATTACATATTTTTCATTACTATCTTCTAAAACATGAAAATCTTTTGTGGTAACAGCCTCTGTTTTATTTGGAAATTGGAAAAACAAAGTTATAACCAGCGATAGACATATAACAATTGAGATTAACTTACTTATTTTATTCATCCTAAACTAAACCTCCGAGTTTCTTGTTCTAAAAAACAATTTTATTCAAATAATCATCAATACCATTTTTTCAAAACTTTATATATTTGTTGGTTTAAACGTTCTTCAGAATTAATATTAAAACGTTCCCGGTACTGTAAAATTAAGCTTACTACACCTGTAATATGGGCACTCGCTAAAGAGGTACCACTTTCAATCGCATAGTTGTTATGAGGCTTTAGAACTGGTATATCCACACCAGGGGCAGCAAAATTGTAATTTCCTTTAGATGAAAATTCAGCTACCTTCTTATGCTTATCCACAGCGGTTACAGAAAAAACATTCTCATAAGCAGCTGGGTAATCCATTTTCCTTCCATACTTATTACCAACAGCAGCTACTATAATTATGTTTTTTTGTATTGCTTTGTCTATAATTTTCTTAACAGATGGATCATCTTTCATTAATCCAAAACTAGCATTGATAACATCAATTTTATTATCAATACACCATTGAACAGCTTTAACAAAATTTTTTATTGAACCCTTGCCTTTTGAATCTAGAATTTTAACAGGATATAACTCTACATTCTGCGTTATACCCACAAGTCCAATTTCATTATCATTAGCTGTGATTATTCCAGCTACAGCAGTACCGTGCCCTAAACTGTCCTCTTGTTCTCCTCCTGTACCAATTGTGTTAAGTCCTTTTTTAACTTTACCTACCAAATCAGGGTGAGTCCCATCTATCCCACTATCAATTATTGCTATTCGTACACTTTCTCCTCCTCTATTATTTTCCACATATTTTTTTGTTAGCTTTATGCTCCATGGAATCTGTTGATGAATATTATTAGTGAAGTTTAAATTTTTTGAGTGCAATTCAAAACACTTAAAATAAATTAAAAGAACTATTAATATTATCAAAAATCTTTTTATCAAACTATTGATTCAACACCACTCCTTTTTTCATATATTATTCTATATTATGGTTTTGAGTCAATATAAAACCAAAAATGTTATATATTAATATATGGTGGTTTACAATAAAAATTTATTGAATAAATTCAAACTAAATATTATGCGTTGACGTCTATTATATATACAATATATGAGTAACCTTTATTAAATAAAGGTTCTTTTACAATTGATGGGGGATTCATTTTCATGAACAGCAAGGAAAATCGTTTTCGTTATATTTTAGGATTAGATGGACTAAGAGCCGTTGCTGTATTGGCAGTTATTGCTTATCACTTACATATCAGACCCGCAAGCGGCGGGTTTCTTGGCGTTGATTTATTTTTTGTCATTTCTGGTTACTTGATTACAACGATCTTGTTACATAAGCAGGATTTAGGCTATCAAGAGCTTTTGCCATTTTGGATGGGACGGATTAGGAGGCTTCTTCCAGCCGCTTACATCATGATTTTTATAACCGTCAGCTGGTGCGCGATTGCTGGATCAAACGCATTATTGTCCATTCGTGGCGATGCCATATCGTCCTTTTTTTATGTCAGTAACTGGTGGTACATTTTTCACCAGCTTTCATATTTTGATAGCTTCAATGCCCTATCTCCACTGAAAAATTTGTGGTCTCTGGCAATAGAAGAGCAATTTTATATCATTTGGCCGGTACTGTTGATTGCAGGGCTGAAATGGGTAAAAAACAGATCCCATCTGCCTATGATCACCTTTGGACTTGCACTTGTCTCTGCCTTATGGATGGCGATTCTTTATTCACCAGATACTGATCCAAGCAGGGTTTATTATGGAACAGATACTCGTGCATTTGCGCTCCTGATTGGATGCACCCTGGCATTTGTGTGGCCTATGCAAAGACTGTCCAGCAAAAAATTACTTCCTGTTGGCAGACGTATTTTACATATTGCCGGGTTCGGTTCGTTTGCGATTTTCCTTCTTTGTGTTTATGCAGTGGACGATTTCGATGCCTTTCTCTATCAGGGCGGCATGCTTTTATTCTGTCTGAATGCGGCCATCTTAATTGCGTGCGTCTGCCACCCTGCAAGTCTTATAGGGAAATGGCTGTCCTTTCAGCCGCTCGTCTGGCTTGGTAAACGGTCTTATGGTATTTACCTGTGGCATTATCCCATTATCGTACTGACCACACCGGTCATTGAAATTGGACAGCCTTCCATAGCGCGTGTCACATTGCAGCTCATCGCCATTTTACTAGTTGCTGAGGCTTCCTATCGCTTCATCGAACAACCGATCCGCCAGCATGGCTTCAGACAATATTTTTCCTCTTGGTCTATTTGGAAAAAAGGAATCAAACAGTGGTCTACATCTAATAAGGTGTTCCTTGGAATCACCGCAGCTCTTTTGATCTTATTTATCATTGGCATGTCTAACTCGTCCACTTCCTCCCCACATGTGAAGGAAGTGACGCAAATTAAGACAACACCGAAAAAAACAGCCGAACCATCGGAATCAAAAGCGAAGAAAAAGAAAGAAAAGCACGAGAAAAAAGCAGCTGATCAAAAACAATTTCACCAAGTTCTTGCCATTGGTGATTCTGTCATGCTAGACATTGCGCCGAATCTTGAAAAAGCATATAAACAAATCACCATCGATGGGAAAGTTGGCAGACAGATGAACGAAGCCATCAGCATCGCCCCTCAATACAAATCATTTAATCAATCTGATGCCGCTGTTATCATTGAACTTGGCACAAATGGTTATTTTACTGAGGACACGCTGAAAGCATTCATTCAAAACTTTTCTAAGGCACATATTTTCCTAGTGAATACGAGGGTTCCAAGGTCATGGGAAAATGATGTGAATGCGGTAATTCAGCGAGTGGCTGATCAAGATCAAAATGTCACCTTGGTCGATTGGCATTCAGCCGCTACTGGACAGCCATCCTATTTTCAGTCCGATGGTGTCCACCTTTCAAAAAAAGGTTCTGACACACTGACACAGCTCATTACAGCAAGCATTAAGAAAAAAGGGGATGTGTCGACTTCATCATAAAAAGACTAGCAGAATGCTAGTCTCAGATTGTTGACAAAGGGCTAAAATGATCTTTATTTTAGCCCTTTGTCTTCTATTCAGCGTGATAGAAAACCTTTGCAGTCTAGGAAGGGCGAGCACCGGAGCGGAGCGAATTCGACATTCGTGAGCACCGAAGCGCAGACCTGACCCCGAATGCGAGGGTTTGTCTACACGCTGAGACTAGCAGAATGCTAGTCTTTTTTTATGCTGTCAAAAGGCTGGCCCTTATCGCTAATGTCTGCTCTTCCTTTGCTTTTTGATCCACCAAAGCAAAATGCCCGTTCTCATATGCTAGTGAAAATAATTCTTCAATATGAAAAATCCCTGGCTGAAACCGCCTGTTCAATAAATGCAGGGCCCCAGCACAGGCGACTTGAGCTGTTGCTTGAGACTCGTCGTGCCCTTTTATTCCAAGCGCTGCATGATGAACCTTTTTCCCATCCGTCCCTGCCGCTTCCACTTTGACTGCATATTGATCTGTTCCCACTTGAGAAGATTGAATCATTGAAATGGCTCTGTCCTTCATCTTCGGCAGTGTAAGGAACGATGTCAGCCCAAGGCTCCTTGTGAGAGCCAATGCACCCGTCGCGAGACGTGAATCAAAACAAAGCCTTGTCGTCACAGATGGCACATGAAGTGTGGAAGGCAATGTCTGTTGATCAGAGAAGGGGAATCGATAGGCATACCGCTTTCCAAGCTGTTCACCAAAGTTGACCTGTCTGCCTCCAGTAAAGCTTTTCACTCTTTTCCGCTGATCATGCTCAGTAAGTTCATAATCAGTATGGACATGATCAATCGTCCATTCAATCGCGGCTTTTCCATGCTGATCCCCCAACCCAAGCATAATCCCAATATCTATTTGATCCACTGATGAAAGCATAGATGCCGCTTTTGCAGCTAATAAATTTGTAAGACCGGGCGCGAGACCTACACTGAGCAAAGCCGTTGCACTGATTTGCTGCTGATCCAGCTGTGCCATTTGCTCCATATACGCCCCCTTTGCAGAAATATCGATATAATCAATGCCTGCCCGCAGAACGGTTTCAGCAAATGACGTGTCTTCTTGATCGAGACACATGATCACCAGCTTTGTTTCATTCATCCAGTCAGAATGTAATGGCTGACTAACATCTAGTTTGTAAGGACGGACTCTGCCTTTGGTCTGCTGTGAAAATTGTTCGGCCTTCTCATAGCTTCTGCCCGCCGCAACAATTTGCCCTGTATACACTTCACTTAACTGAAGACATATTTGCCGTCCGACATGTCCATAGCCGCCAATTACCATTACCTGTGATCTCATCTCTCATCCGCCTCTCTACGGCCTCGCTTGCAAACAAGCCCTTTGATCATTCCTGCCTGAAAATAAGGTCTGATGTCTCGAAACCCCGCCTCAATTAAATGTTCTCTCATCTCCTCCTCAGGTACAGGATATGTCGCACGTCCCAGTCTGTCATGAAAGGACGAAAACACTTCTTTTCCTAGACCTTGCCGCTTCATGAAAAGAGACAGCATATGAAGCTCTTGCTGAAATGCGCTGGAATTCATCTCCCCTTGTATAAATGCGAGTACAAGCGGGGCCCCGGGTTGAAGCCTTTGTGCAATCTCCTGTAAAAATGGCAGCCGATTTTCTACAAAATGAATCACGAGCAGGCTCACTGCGCCATCGTAAACGGCTTCAGCAGACACCTTGTTTAATGCGGTCTCATACCAAGTGACACGCGCCTCCATATGGAGCTGTGAAACCCGCTGTTTCGCCATATCCAGCATAGATGCAGACGGATCGACTCCTGTGATGAGCCAGTCTTCTTTTCTCTGAAGCATGTTGATGATCTCTTCGCCCCCACCCGCTCCGACAGTTAGAATACGAGAGGCCGCTCCCTTTATTTCAGTTTCTAGTACATCTACTGTTAACTCATGCAAAAGGTGGTAGCCGGGTACTTTATGTGAAATCGTTGCTTCGTATGATTCAGCAACAGGGTCGTGCCAATGCTGGTTTCCTTTCATATGATTCTCCTCCAGTTCCTTTCCGCTTTCCATCGTTTCCTGTACACTAACGATATGACATCTTTATTGTAAAAAGAGGCACCAGAAAAAACGATCCCTAAAAGTGGGGGTTTTTGAGGAGGAGATCATGTGGTCAATCCAGCCACTCATTTTCAGCAGCTAAGGCAGCACATTCGGGACGAGCTTGCTGCTGTCATTGATTTTGATGCCGCCTGTATCACAACCATCGATCCAGCCACTCTCCTCTCGACAGGTTCCTACACTGATGAACCGATTGAAGAAATTCATGACCAGCTCTTTCAAAATGAATTTTTAAAAAAGGACGTGCATCAGCATGAGTTTCTAGCCAAAGGCCCTATTCATGCTGCGAGTCTCGTCCAAAGCGGAGAATATCTGAGCAGCGAGCGCTATCTGCATATTTTGATACCTAACGGTTGGTCTGATGAATTGCGGGCAGCCCTTGTGATTCAAGGAGAATGCTGGGGTATCGCCAGCCTTTATCGTCAACAGGGCAAGGAACCTTTTCAGAAGCGAGATATACAAGCAGTCATCGATCTAACACCGTCACTTGCAGCCAAGCTGAGAGATGAGCTTTTCAAAAAAAGGGACACTGAAGATGATGATGCGGCGGAGCAGCAAGGATTTCTCATTCTTTCAACTCATTACAAGCTTCTTTATGGAAATGAGACAGGGCTCCATTGGCTTCGTACATTTCAAGCCTTTGAGCAAATCCATGACCAAGCCGTCATGCCCCGCCCGTTCAGAGCATTAGGCGCTAAACTTTTATACGGCGGCACCGATCAAACAGCAGCAAGCATCACAAGAATGCCTACGGGGGTCTTTCTTTCCCTTCAAGCCTTTCGATTGGCGCAGGCTGACAGGCAGGAGGAGGCTGTCATGATTCACATCAAACGAGCCCAAACAAATGATATTCTTCCTTATGCAGCGAAAACGTACAAGCTGACAGAAAGAGAGATGAACGTCCTCGACTGCTTATTAAAGGGCCAGTCGACAAAGGAAATTGCGAGTACGTTATATATTTCACCCCATACCGTTCATGATCATGTGAAAGCGATGCTGCAAAAGACGAATTTAAGCAGCAGACGTATGCTTGTTTACTTTTTCTCCAATATATAAAAAAGCGGCTGCCGCACTGGCAGACCGCTCTTTTCTTATTTTCCTAAAACCAGCTCATGCAGGACATGTGCTACTCCGGCTTCATTATTAGATTTTGTTACAACATCAGCTACGGCTTTGACATCATCAATGGCATTTCCCATAGCGACGCCGCAGCCCGCAAACTCTAGCATTGAGACGTCGTTCCCGTTATCCCCAATAGCCATGACTTCTTCACGAGGAATTCCCAGCTCCTTCGCTAGAAGCTTCACGGCATTTCCCTTACTCACATCAGGATGCAGGATTTCAAGGAAGAAATCTGTACTTTTCACCATCATATACTTTTCCTTCACTTCAGATGGAATGGCTTGTATCGTTTTTTCCAAACGTTCTGGCTGATCAATATACATCATTTTGGGAAGTCTCATCGATGAATCTGCCTCTTCAACAGGCATATATTTCAGCGGCAGTTTTGTTAAATAGGATTCAAGCACTGTGTATTCGCTAATATCGCGATTCGGTGTGTATAAATTGGCTGAATCGAAATAATGCATCGGCGTGTCCAGCTGACGGCTCAATTCATATAACGAAGTTAAGTCATCATAGGATAATGTCAGCTCTGACACCACTTCATTTGTATGGCTGTTTTGAACAAGCGCTCCATTATAGGCGATCACATAATCTCCCTCTTGATCAAGCTGAAGATCAGCTAAATAGCGATTTACACCGCCAATTGGCCGGCCTGTACATAAAACAATTTTAATTCCTTCTGCCTTAGCCTGTTGAATGGCTTCAAACACTTCATCCGGCACCATATGTTGATCATTTAATAACGTACCATCCATATCAATTGCGACTAATTTATACATTCACTGGTCCCCTTTTCTCAGCAAAAACGTGCTGTCACTATTTTGAGCCACCATTACGATGATGACAGGTTATTTCATTACTATTTACCTATTTTAGCCTATCGTTTTTTCTTCACGCTGTCTACTTGTTCTTATCTGTAACAAATATCACATGAGTCTACTCTATTATAACGCATTCTATTCATCGTGCTGATCACCCATTTGAAACAAGTAAAACAGAACAATTGTCCACCACTATAGAATGTTTTGAAACGAGTAAATCTAATTGTATGATGAATAGCAAAGAAAGGAGGTGCAGGGAATGATTACGTTTACGAGAGGTAAATTGTCAAAAATGTCTGGTGTACATATTGAAACCATTCGTTTTTACGAAAATGAGGGAGTGCTCCCAGAGCCAAAGAGAGCACATAACGGCTATCGTCTATATGATAAAAAATATGTACTCATGCTATCATTTATCACCGAAGCGAGAAAGCTAGATTTCTCCCTTAAAGAAATTCGTGAAATTATCAAATCACTTTTCGAAAAACAGTCAAAAACAGAAGCTGAACAGCTGCTCGAGCAAAAAGTCGAAGATATCCAGCACTCTATTCAAGAGTTAAAAAAAAGGAAGGCTGCCATTCAATTGTTAACAAAGCAAACATTAGCAAACATCAGCTGATTGTAAGGGCTGCCAAAGGTGTGCCGGTGTTGATCACTGGCACACTTCGCTCATGTATCTCAGTACACGTTCAATGAAAACATCGGTTATACTAGAGTCAGCTTAAACGAGTGGAAGGGGTTTTGAGAATGAACATCGCAACCATCGGAACAGGTATCATTGTGGAAGGCTTCCTGCAAGCGATTGAACAGCTCGACGGTGCTTCTTGTCACGCTGTCTATTCAAGAAAGGAAGCAACGGCAAAGAAGCTCGCAGACAAATTTGGGGTGCAGACAACTTATACGGATCTAACTGCTATGCTAGAAGATCCTCACGTAGAAGCCGTTTACATCGCATCACCGAATCGTTTACATAGCGAGCATGCAACGAAAGCATTGAAACACGGAAAACATGTGATATGCGAAAAGCCTTTCACCTCTAATGTGAAAGAGCTGAAAGCCTTAATCGCTCTCGCAAAGGAAAAGCAGCTTCTCCTATTTGAAGCCATTACGACCGTTCATATGCCAAACTATCATTTGATCAAAAAGCACCTTCATCAATTAGGTAAAATCAAACTGGTTCAATGCAACTATAGTCAATATTCAAGCAAATATAATCAGCTGCTAGCCGGCGAAACGCCAAATGTCTTTAACCCTGAGTTCTCTGGAGGAGCGCTGATGGATATTAATATCTATAATGTCCATTTCATCATGAACCTCTTTGGATCACCAGAGCAAGTCCGATATCAGGCAAACCGCCATCCAAACGGTATTGACACATCTGGTGTTTTGACGTTCACTTACAATGATTTTATTGCGACAAGTGTCGGCAGTAAGGATACAAGCAGCATGAACTTTGCATTGATTCAAGGAGAAAAAGGCTTCATTCATGTGAAAAATGGGGCGAATGGGTGCGAGGAAGTGCTGCTGCATGTTGATGACAGGGTCATCTCACTCAATGCACAAACGAATCCAAATCGGCTGTTTTATGAAGCAGAAGCTTTCCAGCAGATCATTGAAACAAAAAATCATGAACAGTGCTATGCATGGCTTGATGAAAGTCTCTCCGTGATGAAAGTTCTTGATGCCGCAAGAAAAGATGCAGGTATTGTTTTCCCAGCAGATCAATTTTAATGAAAAAACCGCCTTCTATGAGAGGGCGGTTTTTGACGATTAAATACTCTTTGAATACGCCACAAGACGCTGAGACATGTGATTCACTTCATCGACTGAAGCATTCACCTGCTCTGTTAAAGCAGCCTGAGTTTGCGTAAGAGCTGTCATATTCGAGATATTTTCAAGAATTTCATCAATTTGTGTTTTCATTTCCGTTAAACTAGATTCGATATTTTCCGTTGCATTGGCACTATGTAGCGCCAGCTTCCGTACTTCATCTGCAACAACAGAGAATCCGCGGCCCTGTTCACCAGCTCTAGCTGCTTCAATTGCAGCATTTAGACCAAGCAGGTTCGTTTGGTTCGCCACTTCTTTGATTAAGTCAGAAATATTTTTCGTCTCATCAGCACTATTTTTTGCTAGATTTGCGGCAGACGTTGACTGCTCTTGAGCAACAGCAAGCTCCTGTGCTTGATTTGTCACAGAGCTAATGCCCGATACCATCTCACTAATAGAACTTGAAAGCTGTTCTACTTGTGAAGCCATTTCATTCGCTGTTTTCTCTTTGTTTTTTTCTAACGTGATATCACGAATGGTTCCTGCCACACGAAGAGGCACACCTTTTTCATCACGAATGGTTTCACCACCGGCATGATACCAGCGGTACTCCCCATTTTTGCGCTGCAATCTGTAATCAATATCAAACGGTGTACGTCCAGAGTGATCATTTAAATGATCTGCAAAAGCTTGGAGAGCCATTTCTTGATCCTCAGGATGCAGACGATCGCTCCAGCTGCTCAGTACATTCGGGAAATCTTTTTCGTCTGTAAAGCCAAGCGTTTTTCTGAACTGCGGAGACCACCAGAATTCGTTATTTGGATTGACTGGATCGCCTGCCTCTACCACCATGTCCCAAGGAGCTTCGACAAGCGCACGGTTGATTAAGTCATATCTTGTGACAAATGCTTGCAGCTCTTCTTCTTTCAATTTCTGATCATGAATATCAAAAAGAGCTCCCGCCACACGAAGAGGGACACCATTTCGATCACGAACGGTCGTTCCAGTTGCTTTGAACCAGCGATAATCTCCGTTTTTTAACTTTAAGCGATATTCGATATCATACGGCGTACGCCCTGAATGATCCAATAAATGCGAAGAAAATGCATCTAATGTATATTCTTGTTCATCCGGATGTATTCGAGATGCCCAGCTGTCTAATAGATTGGGGAAATCTTGCTCATTTTGAAAGCCGAGCATTTTGCGGAATTCATCCGTCCATGTGAATTCATTTTTTGGATTGACTGGATCTCCAGCGATGACGACCATATCCCATAAGCCAACTTGAATGGCTTTTGTCACTAATTCCACCCGCATTTGAATATTTTCATGTGCTTCCTGCATCTTTTGCAAAGCTTCATTGATTTGTGCCACTGCTTCAATCGTTTGGCTAGAAGAAAATGCAGCAGTATCTAATCTTGCTGAAAGGTCTCCTTTTTCGATTCTTTCTATTAATTGGCTGCTTTCACTCAGAAGGATTTCAGCCGATGAATCATTTGCTTTTCTCTTAAACATCTTTCATAACTCCTTTCAACTCTAACGTTCTTGAAATATTTTACAGTTATAAACAATTCTTTATTAGGACTTTAGTAATACAAATGATATATCGACAAAAACTGAAAATTGTTTATGTCATAAATAAGGCAAATGTTCATTTATTTGAAGTTTCGTTTTTAGAATATGGATGAAATAAGGGAATTATGGATATAAATATATGTTTTGATAGAATCAACCTCTATTTTTGTCTGAAAAATCTCTTTTTTTATATTGACACTGACGTCTTGAAAAAAGAAAATGGAACATAAGCATTTTTAAAAAAGGAGAACGTCATGAGCGCGAATCAGGAGCAACAAGAATTAAAAAAGCTTTTATCACCGCGTCACATTCGCATGATTGCGATGGGCGGGGTCATTGGTACAGGAATCTTTAAAGGAAGTGCCGATACAATTGGTTTAGCAGGTCCTGGGGTCATTTTTTCCTATGTATTTGCCGGATTGCTGCTCCTCATTGTGATGGCAGCATTAGCCGAAATGGCCATTGTGTATCCGGGAAATAATCTTCGCGACCTTATACAAATTGCGCTTGGTCAACGTTTTTCATTTGTCGTCGGCTGGGTTTACTGTTTTATGTGGCTCACTGTATGTGTCATTGAGATTATTGCAGCTGGCAGTCTGCTTCAATACTGGCTGCCGAACGTGCCGCTATGGTCACTATGTTTACTTTGCTCACTCTTAGTCATCGGAATTAACTTAAATAATGTAAAATACTTTGGTGAAATTGAGTTTTGGTTCGCTGGAATGAAGATTTTCGTTATTATTGTCTTTATTATTCTCGGTGCAGCATTATTATTTGGGATCATTCCAAACGAACAAAGCACACCAGCGCTTACCAACTATCAAAACTTCGTCCCGAATGGATGGGGTGCGATCTTTGCATCACTTTTAGTGGTTATTTTCTCTTATGGAGGCTCTGAATTGATTGGGCTGACCATTACTGAAACAAAGGATGCGGAGAAGGTTCTGCCTGGAGTAGTCAAAAGTATGATGTGGCGGATTATCTTATTTTACACATTGCCGATTTTGATTATCTGCGGCCTTATTCCTTGGAATCAAATTGACCCAAATAACAGTCCTTTTGTCCAAGTCTTTTCTGCTGCTGGTATGCAGGGCGCCTCTCACTTCATTAATTTCGTCTTGATTACAGCCGTTCTATCTGCGGCGAATTCCGGAATTTATGGAACGACGAGGATGATTCATTCTCTGGCTAAATCAGATGGCGGTCCGAAAAAACTGGCACAGGTCAACAAAAGAGGCGTACCCATTTTAAGTTTATGGGTTACCGTTCTATTTCTTCTCATCGGAACATTTTTTGCTTACTTATATCCAGACCAAATTTTCAGCTACATGCTGGCTATTCCTGGTTTTGCTGTTTCACTCATTTGGATCAGCATTTGTATGGCACATCTGAAACTGCGTCCAAAGTATCCACAGGAGCCATATTTCAAGGTGTGGCTGTTTCCGTATCTAACTTTATTTGCAGGTCTTGTACTCAGTTTGAGCTTTGTTTTGTTCCTATTCAGACAAGAAAACCTGCCTAGCTCCATTATCAGCATTGGTTTCTTAGTCGCTGCCATCATCGCTTCATTCTTAATGAAAAAGAAGGCTTAAACGCCAAAACCCGCCGAATTGGCGGGTTTTTTTATGAGCTGCTATCTTCTGTTACCTCAAAATCAATCGACGCTTTTGGAATGCCGTTGATGATAATCGTTAAAGTATGGGTTCCCTCATAGTGCTTTCTCGTCGTCATATTTTGAAAGGACTGTGATCTGACGAATTCTCTATGTAACGCTGAACTTGTTTCAAATTCTGTGATTTTAAATACCTTTTGATTGCGGGTACCCCGAGCTTTGACATAGTCTATGGCATACTCTATACGCAGCTTTAGTGGCTTAGCGGCATGAAGTGTAAATTGAAAGGTCATTTTCTCTCCAATACGAATAGGGTCTTGCACTACCTTCAAATCTGTTACTTGAACAGATGGATCATCCCCATAGCCAAACAAAGCCATGATATCAGGATCACCCTTTTTTAGTAAGGTACGAGATGCATGTTTGATGATCCAGTTCGTATGTTCATTCGTTCCATACCAGCTTTTAGCCGTCTTCTTCATCAGATCAGGCTGAATCGCTGAAATGTCATTTAAGTGGTTCGCTACACTTTTTTGCACATAGCGCGCTGGGTCCGACTTCAAGTTTTCTAAAATAGGCCGCGTAACCGAAGGATCCTTTTTAAGTGCAGGAACAGTTAATCCCCATGGCAAACGTGGTCTGCATCCTTCACTAGCCAGCCGCCGAATATGCTCATTTTGATTCTGTGACCATACAAGCATTTGCGCCAGCATTTTGTCTTGATCCTGAATCAGAAAAGGCCGAACGGCAAATTCAGAAGTGGAAAAAGGCGTAAAGAATTCGAGCGCCTTGATCGAGATATCCCAATGTGCTAGACCGTACATTTCGACGTAGTCTGGAAATACAAGCGCACTAAGTCCTGAAAAATGCAGGGCTGTCTGACGCAGCACCTCAATGGCCTGCTCATAATCCTTAGGCAGACAGGCATGCATCGATTCAGTGACTCTTCTCATTCTGCCTTTTAACTCAAGCTGCTGCCAATCCTTTTGAAACACAAGCCGCTGGAATTCTCCAGCATCAAACCCAGTCGACGCTTGTGCAAGTTTCTCCGCTAATTCTTCAATAAATAATTCATGATAAACGTGTTTTAATGGTTCGATCGTGTCCGCCTCCCGCTTCTCAATATCTTTATTTTACCCCAATCTGAAAGAGGTGGTATTGTCAAAAGCAAAAACAGCCCAATTCCGAAGAATCAGGCTGTTGCGTTTCACTATATAAACATATTAATGATCATAATAAATGCAATGGCACTAACAGAAATGATCGTCTCCATAGCCGTCCATGTCAAAAACGTTTCTTTAATGGTCATACCAAAATACTCTTTGATCAGCCAAAAACCAGAGTCATTGACGTGAGACAAAATCAATGAACCCGCCCCTGTAGCTAACACTAGGAGCTCTCTGCTCACATCCGGCATAGATGCAGCAATCGGTGCGACAATACCAGCTGCGGTCATCATGGAGACCGTAGCAGATCCTGTTGCCACACGAATAACCGCAGCAATCAGCCAGCTAAGCAAAATTGGCGAGATCGGCGAGTGTTTGGCTAAATCTGCAATATAATCACCAACACCCGAATCGATGAGCACATTATTGAAAGCCCCGCCTGCTCCAATGACAAGCAGAATAGAAGCAATCGGTCCTAAGCACTCATTACTAAAGGAAAGCACCCGGTCACGGCTCATCCCTTGCACAAAGCCAAGACTGAAGAAAGAATACACCGTTGCAATCAGCAGTGCTGTAATTGGATCTCCAATGTACTTAAATACCTGATACCAAATATTGTCCTCTGGTAAAATAATATCCGCCAGTGTGGCAAGAAGCATTAGAATCACTGGCACCAAAATCGTAAACATCGTATTTGCAAAGCCGGGAAGTTTTCGATCTTCATTGCGTTCAGTAAATTGCTTTCTCAGCAGCTCTGGAACTGGTTTATGAATCCGCTTTCCAATCCACTTTCCATACAGCGGCCCAGCAATAATAGCTGTCGGCAAACCGACAATAATGGAAAAGAAAATGGTTTTCCCCACGTTGGCATGATAGATGCCGACAGCTGCCATGGCAGCTGGATGAGGCGGCACAAGACCGTGAACGACAGACAAGCCAGCAATGAGCGAAATCCCAATTGTCACGAGCGAGATGCCCGTTTCAATCGCAATCGTAAACAATAAAGGAATGAGAAGAACGAATCCGACCTGGAAAAAGACAGGTATTCCCACAATAAAGGCAACAAACATCATCGCCCAATGCACATTTTTTGTCCCAAACCGGCCGATTAATGTGTGAGCGATCCGCTCAGCTCCACCTGATTCAGCCATCATTTTCCCAAGCATGGTTCCAAGCGCTAGAACTATGGCCAGCAATGATAACGTATTGCCTAACCCCGTTTTGATGGATTGAATAATTTCCTGCAGGTCCATCCCTGTGGCAAAGCCGACTAACATAGAGGTAATAATTAAACTCACAAACGGATTCAACTTAGCAACTGTTATGAGGATGAGTAAAAGGACAATTGCGGCAATCACGATGAATAAAAGCATGCTCTCCCACCTTTTCCCTGATGTTTAATGATTTTGTTTTAATTGCAGCGCACTAATGACATCAAATTCATCCTTGAGTTTGTCATAGAGACGCTCATATAAGTAAAACAGTTCTATGTATGTTTCATTGTTCTCCATATTTGGTTCATGACGGGCAGAGATTCGAATCCAATCTTGGACCTCTTCTATCTCTTCCATATAACCTAAACTATGAAGTGCGAGGACAGCCGCCCCAAGTGCTGATGCCTCGTAGCTTTCTGGGACAAGTACTTCCCTGCCCATCGTATCCGCTAAAATTTGCCGCCACAGCGGAGATCGCGCAAATCCGCCCGACGCCCTGACATCCTTTGCTGAACCGGTTAAATCCCTTAAGGCAACACCGATTGAGAAAACACTCATAATGACGCCTTCTAACACAGCTCTTATAAAATGCTCCCGCTTATGCTGAAGACCGATCCCAAAGAAAGTGCCTCTCGCATTTGGATTCCAATAAGGTGCACGCTCACCTGTTAAAAATGGCAGAAACAGCAGTCCCTCTGAGCCGGCTGGAACTTTTTTCGCAATATCAATCATCAGGTCGTAAGGGTCCACTCCAAGACGCTTTGCTACCTCAACCTCCGAGGATCCAAATTCATCCTTCAGCCATCTGAGCATAATCCCGCCATTATTCGTCGGTCCTCCAACCACCCAATGCTTATCAGTCAACGCATAGCAGAACGTTCTTGATTGTTCATCTGTTATTGGTTTGTCCACGACCGTACGGACTGCACCGCTTGTCCCAATCGTGACAGCCACCTCACCTTTTCCAATCGCTCCCACACCTAAGTTCGCTAGAACCCCATCATTCGCACCAACAACAAATGGTGTATCTTCCGCAATGCCCATTCGCAGGGCGATCTCTGGCTGAATCCCTCTCAGCTGATATGTCGTGGGAACAAGTTCAGACAATTGATCAGCTTCAATTCCAGCAATACGCAGCGCCTGCTCATCCCATTGAAGCGTTTCCAAACGGAACAGTCCCGTTGCTGAAGCGATTGAATAATCGACGACATACTGACCGAAGAAATGATAAAGAATATATTCTTTGATGGAAATGAATTTCGCTGCCTTCTTGAAGACATCAGGTGCCATTTCCTTGATCCACCGTATTTTTGAAAGCGGTGACATTGGATGGATCGGTGTACCGGTTCTTTTATACACTTGGAAGCCGTCCATGTCTGAAGTGATTCGCTTCGCTTGTTCTGCACTTCTGTTATCTGCCCAAATGATACTGTTCGTTAACGCCTTGCCATGCTTATCCATCACAATCAAGGAATGCATCGCTGTACTAATCCCGACGCCTATGAGATGTTTTGCATCAAATGCTGCTTTCGTCAACGCACCTCTGACACTTGCAATGACGGCTTCTAATATATGTTCAGGGTCCTGTTCAACCCATGCTGGCTGGGGCTGAATGAGATCATAAGGAACCGAATGCTTTGCTATCACTTTCCCCTGTGGTCCAAACAGAACCGCCTTTGTACTTGTTGTTCCAATATCCAAACCAATTACCGCCTGGTTTCCCTTCATCTGTATCACGCCCAATCATTGATTTGAAATCATATTTTATTGTTTTGATATACCTGTTAAATCCCATTATAGGAATAATTTTTTCGACATTCAACGACTAAAAAGAAAATTATTTTCACTTAAAAGCTCAAAATCGTTACCACAACGGCATTTTTCACTAATAGAAAAATTTATTTTTGAAACCATTACACCCTTTTTTGTGAAATGGTTTCTCTCATTTGTTTTAAATTGGTTAAAGTTTCCTGCTGTCTTAAGTGAGCAAGTGCAAAGTATAGTACGTCAATGACAGTGAGCTGAGCAAGTCTTGCAGACATCGCTTCTGTTCGAAAAGCCGTTTCCTGCGTCGAAGTATACAATGTGACATCGGCAAGCTGGCTCAATGGAGAGCGCTGATAGCTTGTAATACCGATGGTTTTCGCTCCTTTTTCCTTTGCTGTTTTCATTGCATCGAGTAAATCTTTATTACGGCCAGAATGAGATATACCAATTACTGTACTGTGCTGGTCGAGAAGACCGGCAGACATCGCTTGAAAATGAGAATCGGTGTGAACAATACAGTTGATGCCTGTCCTCATAAATTTATGAAAAGCGTCTGTTGCAATGAGTCCGGACCCGCCACTCCCATAAAACTCTAAGCGCTTTGCTTCATGAATGATTTGAATGGCTTTTTCTACATCCTCTGGATTCAGTAATTGAAAGCTATCCTTTAATGCAGATATATTCGCCTGAAAAACCTTTTGCATAAAAACGGCCGTATCATCATCAAGACTCATTTCTTCATCTACATAATCAGGCTTTGTTTGATCTATTTCCTGGGCAATTGCAATCTTCAAATCTTGAAAGCCCTCAAATCCAAGCCTTTTACAAAGACGAAAAATCGTTGCCTCTGAACTCGCTGTTTTTTTGGCAAGCTCAACAATAGACAAATGAATAATGTCGCCAGGTTCACTCGTAATATGTTCTGCAATTCCTTTCAGTTTTGGCGGCAATCCTCTGCTTGCTGCTCGTATTTTTTCAATACTACTTAAACTGACAGAAGCCAATTGACTTCACTCCTTCCTTATTCATGTGAGCGTATACATTTCCTCATGTTCCCATCTTATAAAAAAGAAGCCTGTTTGCACAGACTTCTCTTTTTATGAATTCATCGTTTTGATCAATAAATCAAAAAAGATTTACTCAAAATTTTATAATATACACTTTTAGCTCAACAATCTACCACATTATTTTTAACTTCATTTTCTGTATTTCTTTCTAGGAATCTTAAGCATTTTACCCTTATTTCTTCTAAACTATCACTTAATTCATGTGGTATTAAACTTTCTACATCTTCAAGTTCTGTTCCCAAATGAAGTATATTTATCAGTTCTTCATTTATCCCTTTCTTTTTTAAAACATCGATTGTTCGTGGACTGAACATGAGCTTTTCCGCTTCTTCTATAGTGATTAAACCTTCTTTTAGCGATATGATTATACCAATGATATTTATAACAATAATCCTATCTAAATCTTCATGTGAAGAATATCTTAGTTCTATTTTATTCATAA
Source organism: Bacillus sp. Je.9.29.b (assembly GCF_051129925.1). NCBI lineage: Bacteria > Bacillati > Bacillota > Bacilli > Caryophanales > Bacillaceae > Bacillus > Bacillus sp. Je.9.29.b. Next base: position 143,183 of record NZ_JBCPSO010000003.1, on the reverse strand, counting down.
ATCATTTCACACTCCAACCTTTTTTAACTTTCACATCATACACCAACCCAGATTTACTTTGAAAATAATGTACAGAAACCTTTTTTCCGTCTTTATAGCCATCTTTATATACTTTTTTCCAAGTCCCTCCTTCAATCTGTTTTAACTCAGATAACAACTTCTTATTATTTACTGTAACTTTTTTAGTTCCATTTTGAACAGCTTTAAAACCAGCAGGATATTTAGGGGCATATTTTATTGATTTATACAAATGTTTACTTGCTTTCACCCCGTTTACAAAAATAGTCCGGATGACAAGACCCCATACAGCATCGGCTTCTTTATAACCAATTTGGACACTTTTGTCTCTTGAAGAAGCCTCTCGATTAATATTGAATGTTATAGACGGTGAAAATAACGATACAATTAAAGTAAAAATAATGAGAAAAGGAATACGTCTTTTCAATTTAAATTACCTCCTAATATTAACTATATAAAACACAATATAACATACTAGGAACGTTATAACTATTTCATTCTGTAGAAAATTAAAATGAATCTTTATACTGTTTAAAAGATATCTCTATCTTTTAAAATCTTATTTATTACAATATAAATTCATAAAGTAATGAATAAAATCTAGCGCAATTGACAATATCATTTAACCTACCGAAATATTAAAAGGCCCTTTTCAACTCATTTTTTCATAAAATCGAAATGGTATGATTCTTCTGAATCTTTTCCCCGCTTCACTCGTATATACTAAAAGAGTGATTGATTTGAAAGGAGATCTGTTTGTGGGATATATTTTGTTATTTTCGGTTGTGATCGGTCTTGTCTTGACCCTTTTGCTCACACCGCTCAGGTTGATCGTTAGAAAGAAAGGAACAAAGCAGCAGGTGCCGCTCATGTGGATTGCAGGCCTTGCTTTGCTGTTTATGATCGGTATTTTTGTTTTCTATTACATTACCAATTTAGACCGTAACCCTTCATCTCTATGGCTGATTGGACTTGTTGTAACAGCAGCAGGCGCCTTTTTGTCAGTTGGATTGGAGCGTAAAATCAAAGGCGTGCTGTTTCTTATTCTATTGCTGCTCGGTGTTTACATGGCGACAGCTTTTCTATTCAATGCGAATGAGAAATTCGATGTCTCCAAAATGGAGCAAAAAGTAGAAATCAAAGCATTTGATGAAAAAGAAACACCTGCGAGTGTGCCGCCTCAATTTGCTCGGAACAAAATGAAGAAATCGTTCGGACAGGTGCCAAACACAAGCTACTATGAGCTTGGCAACTTGCAAATTCAGAAGGTCAACGGTGAGTATGTATACATCGCTCCAGTGGAGTTCTCGGACTTCTTTAAATGGATTCGTGCAGGCAGCACGCCGGGTTACTTTACATTAAGTGCGACCGACTCCTCTGCTAATCCAAAGTTCGTGAAGACGGAGATGGTCTATACGCCTTCCTCCTATTTCAACAAAGAAATTGAGCGGCATATCCGTCTCCAGTACCCAGATTTAATATTCTACGGCGGCACACAGCTGGAAATCAATGATGACGGCAAGCCTTATTACATTCAAACATATGGCGATTTCATCTCTGCCCGAAACGGCTTTAAAGCTTCCGGTGTCGTCGTTGTTGATGCCAAAACAGGTGCGACGAAGAAATATGCTCTAGATCAAGTACCTGCCTTTATCGACGGTGCTGTTTCACCAGAGGCGGTCAGTCTGCAAAACAGCTATTTCGGAAACTATATTCACGGATTCTGGAATAGTATGTTTGGAAAGTCAGATGTCAAGCTGCCTTCCGATGAAGGAACGGAAGCCAATGTGAGCCCGGTATTTGATTCAAAAGGAGATATGTATTACTTCACAGATTTCACAAGTCCGAAAGAGGGCGTTGATTCCATGCTCGGATATGCCCTGACAAATGCCCGGACAGGAAAAGCGACTTATTATACCGGAAATCTTGAAGAATCCTATATGGATTCTCAGGGCGCTCTGCAAATTATTGAGAAACGATTCATCGAGAAGAAATGGAAAGGCCGCATGCCGATTCTCTATAATTTCTATGGGGAAGCCAGCTGGCTCACACCTGTTCTCGATTCAAATGGGTTCCTGCAAAACTATTTTATCGTTTCTGCAGCCAATCCAGAAATCGCTGCGTACGCTTCTACACCAAATGAAGCACTGAGAGCCTATAAGACAGCTCTTCAAAAAGGCGGCGGTACTGTTAACAGTTCCTCTAAACAAGAAAAGAAAGAAGCGGCAGGGAAGGTCAAACGAGTCTACAAAGAAAAAACCGGTGATTATACAACCGTCACCTTCCTGCTAGACGATGGGAAAAGCTACACTATGTCATCTGAAAAAGAACCTCTCGTCATTTATTTAAAAGAGAACGATCAGGTCACCATGAAATACACAGATACAGGTGAGATCTTCCTTCCAGTCGATGAAATCAAAATTAAAGGGTTATAAAAAAGAAGCTTCTCCTACTGAGGAGAAGCTTCTTCTTTCTCTTTCCTTAACAATTCAACGAGCAATTCCTTATTTTTATTTCCCCCGGTCATCGGTGACTCGACATAGGAGAACTTTCGTTTGAAATCCATGCCTCTCACAGAAATAACAGCCAATTCACCGCCAATGCTGCCTCGCTGGAGGACATATTTAGATAAAACAGAAAGACCCATTCCATGGATCACAGCTTCTTTAATCGCTTGATTGCTGCTAAAGGTTACAAAGGTTCGTGCTTTCAGTCCATTTGATTTTAGGACATGCTGTAAATATTCTCCTGTCCCTGATCCCTCTTCTCTCGTAATCCATGTTTCGTTTTGTAATTGATCAATGGTGACATCTTTTTTCTTGGCAAAAGGATGATCTAATGGCGCCACAATATAAAGTTCGTCCTCTAGAAAAGTTTCTACAGAAAGCTCCCTGTCATTGGTCTGTCCCTCGATCAACCCGATGTCGACATGGAATAAACGGACATGTCTGGCGATTGCCTCTGTATTATCAATGACCACCTCAATATCAACATGCGGATAGAGCTGATGAAACTCCGCCAATATTTGCGGCAGCACATACTCACCAATTGTGAAGCTCGCCCCGATGGTCAGCTTTCCTCTTGCCAGGTGATGATGCTCATAAATGTCCTGCTTCGCCTGTTCATAGAGACGAATGATTTGTTTTGATCGATGGTACAGCATATCCCCAGTTGGTGTAACGGTTAATTGCTTTGGTGAACGATTCAGCAGAACGGTCTGGAATTCCTGCTCCAAGTTCTTAATATGAAGACTGACACTTGGCTGAGAAATCCGCAGCTTTTGGGCTGCTTTTGTAAAGTTCTTCTCCTCCACCACTGTCACAAATGTCTTCAGTGCATCGTAATACATCGGTCCCTCTCCTATCAGAAATCTTAATCCAACACCTTACCTATATATATCTTACTAATTCCTTTCCAGCACGTAAAGAACCGCCTAAACGAAAACAATTTAATAAAAATATTTACTAATTTTTTTAAAGACTCTATACTAAGAGGAGATATTTTCTATAGGAGGTGCTGATTTGGCAGCTAAAATAAAGGACATTGCAGAAAAAGCAGGCTTATCCATTGCAACGGTATCTCGCGTACTGAACCAAGATCCCAACCTATCTGTCACCGATCAAACACGCGAAAAAGTATATGCCGCCGCAGAAGCTTTGTCCTACCAAAAGAAGACATTCAAACATTCATTAAAAAAAATCGCCTTTCTCTATTGGATGACCGAAAAGGAAGAGCTTGAAGATATTTATTTTAAATCCATTCGACTCGGTATTGAGGAACTCACCAATACTCGGAGCTTAAATGTCACCGCTTACAATCCGTCTGATGGGCTACATTCCATTGATTCTGCTACAGAAGGAATCATCGCCATCGGCCGCTTTAAAACGTCAGAGCTTGACCAATTATATGCGATCACTCCGCATATTGTCTTTATTGATACAACGCCTGATGAAGACCGTTTTGATTCTGTAAAACCGAACCTGAAACGAATTGTTGAAAAGATCATCGATTCCTTTATCGAAAAAGAGCACCAATCCATTGGATTCATTGGCGGTACAGACCTTGATCTCAATACGAACGTGCACATTCCAGATATTCGTGAAACGACTTTCCGTGAATACATGCTGGCCCGCCATATGCTTGATGAGCGATTGGTCTATATCGGCCACCATTTCTCAGTAGATGAAGGCTATTCGCTGATGATGAAGGCGATCGACGAGCTTGGTGATGATCTGCCCACCGCTTTTTGTGTCGCTAGTGACCCTCTTGCCATCGGCTGCTTACAAGCATTAAATGAGCGAGGATTTTCTCTGCCGAACCGCGTCAGCGTCTTTAGTATCAACGATATTCATGTGTCTCAATATGTGTCGCCGCCGCTCACCACGTATCATATCCATACGTCATTACTTTGTGAGACAGCGATCGATTTACTTTTAGAAAGACTTGTGGACGGCAGAACATTGCCTAAAACTGTGCTGATTGCCTCAGAGCCTGTCTTTCGGAAAAGCACCATATAAACAAACTGGAAGTCCTGCCAAAGTGGAGGGCTTCTTTTCTCTCTATACGAGTAAAAAATTTTACTTAATAAATTTAATAAAATATGTTTACTTTTTTTACTTAAGTTGATATTCTCACATTAAGAAAGCGTTTTCTTATCATCTGTGAAAAAAGAACGAGAGGGGATTACCAATGAAAAAGGGAAAATGGGCGACATTATCAGCAGTCGTTGGTACTGCTGTGCTTCTGCTTTCAGCATGCGGGCCAGGAGATGACAATTCAAGCGGGACACAGCCAGCATCTACAGGTACAAAGACCTTGCTAGTATGGGAGGATGTCAAAAAGTCTGATGGGATTCAAGACGCTGTAAAAGAATTTGAAAAACAAAACGATGTGAAAATCAAAGTGGTCGAAAAAGCGTATGCCGACCAAATCGAAGCTCTCCGCCTTGATGGAGCAGCCGGGACAGGCCCAGACGTCATCACGATGCCTCACGATCAAATTGGATCAGCTGTCACTGAGGGACTGTTACAGGAAATCAAGCCTGATCAAAAAGTGATCAATTCCTTTACAGACGAATCCATTCAATCACAAACGGTAGACGGCAAGCTGTATGGCCTTCCTAAATCCGTTGAAACGACAGTGCTTTTCTATAACAAAGACCTTGTCAAAAAGGCACCGACTACACTTGATGGCTGGTATGACCTTTCGAAAAAGCTGACAAAAGACGGGAAATACGGTTTTGTTGCGAAATGGGATGAAATTTACTATGCCCAAAGTGTATTAGGAGGATCAGGGGGCTATATTTTCAAACAGAAAAGCGATGGCTCCTATGATGTGAATGATATTGGACTGAACAACGATGGCGCGGTTGAAGGCGGAAAATACATTCAAACATTCTTTAGCGAAGGACTTTTCCCTAAAGGCATCATTGGTGAACAAGGAATCAATGTCCTCAACTCCTTATTCACAGAGAAAAAGGCGGCAGCTGTCATTTCTGGGCCATGGTCATTTGGTCCATATAAAGAAGCTGGAATTGACTATGGCGTAACAGAGCTGCCAACACTCCCTAATGGAAAGCATATGAGCTCATTCTTAGGTGTAAAGAGCTACAACGTCTCCTCTTATTCTAAAAATAAAGACCTTGCTGAGAAATTTGTTGAGTTTATCACGAATGAAAAAAATTCGAAGAAGCGATTCGAAGTGACAGAGGAAATTCCACCAGTGAAAAAGCTGATGAAAGATCCAATCATTACTAAAAACGCAAATGCGGATGCTGTTTCAAAACAAACAAAATATGCCACGCTGACACCGAATACCCCTGAAATGGCAGAGGTATGGAAGCCGATTGACAGCGCATTAGGTCTCATTGCAACAGGCCGGACAGATGTGAAAAAGGCATTTGATGATGCCGTCAATCAAATCGACTCTCAAATTAAAGCAAACCATTCTAAATAATCATCAAACACGGGTAGCCTTTAAGTCTATCAAGCTGCCCGTATTTGAGCTAATTTCATATGAAGTAGGTGTTAGACGTGACGGGTAACCTTGAACTAGACCGCACACACATAGTGGAATCAAAGACACACCGGAGACGGGCGCTAATGTTCTCCTTAATACCCGGGATGGGGCAGATTTACAACAAGCAGTACGGCAAAGGGGCACTTTTTTTCCTGTTCGGTGTTTCTTTTTTCATCGTATTTTATGATTTATTCAATATTGGCTTCTGGGGGCTGTTCACACTTGGTACGATGCTGCCTCGTGACAACTCTGTTTTTCTTTTGGCAAAAGGGATTATTGCGCTGTTAACAGCTGGTTTTGGTATCGGCTTTTACGTACTCATGATGCGTGATGCTTTTATGAACGGAAAGAAACGTGATCAAGGAGTTCCGCTCCATTCCATCCGAGCTCAATATCATCAGCTGATCGACCAAGGCTTTCCTTACTTAATGAGCACTCCTGCTTTCTTTTTACTTCTTTTTTCTGTTGTCTTTCCTATTATGTTCAGCTTTGCGCTTGCCTTTACGAACTACGATTTATACCACTCGCCTCCTGCCAATCTGATCGATTGGGTAGGGATCAAGAACTTTCAAAATATCTTTTCAATTGATATTTGGAGAGACACTTTCATTGATGTACTTGGCTGGACCGTTGTATGGACGTTGGCTGCTTCGACCCTTCAATGTGCCATCGGCATCTTTCTAGCGGTTCTGCTCAATCAGAAGGATTTAAAAGGCAAACGGTTTTTTAGAACGATTTTGATTCTTCCTTGGGCTGTTCCAGGTTTTGTGACCATTTTGGTGTTTGCCGGACTGTTCAACGATACATTTGGAGCCATTAACAACACACTTTTTGCATCGATTGGAATTGATCCAAAACCATGGCTGACAGATCCATTTTGGAGCAAAATTGCCCTCATTGCGATGCAGACTTGGCTTGGATTTCCTTTTGTTTTCATTATGACAACCGGTGTTTTGCAAGCAATTCCAGAGGATCTATACGAAGCTGCGACCATTGATGGGGCAAACTTCTTTCAGAAATTCCGGTCCATCACGTTACCGCTTGTCCTTTATTCCATTGCGCCTATATTAATCACGCAATATACGTTTAACTTTAACAACTTTAATATCATCTACTTATTTAATGGCGGAGGACCGCCTGTCGCTGGCTCAACTGCTGGGGGAACGGACATCTTGGTTTCTTGGATTTACAAACTCACGATGCAGTCTTCTCAATATGCACTCGCTGCCGCTGTCACGATCTTACTTTCGATCTTTGTCATCGCCATTGCACTCTGGCAGTTTAAGAGAACGAATTCATTCAAAGAGGAGGACATGATGTGATATGGGATCAAAACAAAACAAGCTCATTCGCCTGAGCCTCACTTATTTTATCCTTTTCATTGCCTCCATTTGTATTCTATATCCACTGCTTTGGACGATCGGTGCTTCTTTTAACCCTGGGAACAGCCTCATGAGTACAAGCATGTTTCCGAAGAATCCAACGTTCAGCCACTTCACCGAGCTGTTCTTTGGGCAGGGGGCACTTTATGCAAAATGGTATTGGAACTCAATGAAGATCAGTATTGCCACAATGGTTTTAACGCTGGTTCTTGTCAGTTTTACAGGCTATGCCTTTTCCAGATTCCGCTTCAAAGGACGGAAAAATGGGCTGATGCTCTTTTTGCTGCTGCAAATGATTCCTCAATTTTCAGCACTGATCGCGATTTTTGTTCTTGCTCAAATGCTTGGACTCATTAACAGCCACCTTGCATTGATTTTGATTTATGCAGGCGGACAAATTCCGATGAATACGTATTTAATGAAAGGCTATCTTGATGCGATTCCAAAGGATCTCGATGAATCAGCCAGAATGGATGGCGCAGGGCATTTCCGGATTTTCATCCAAATTATTATGCCGCTCGCCAAGCCCATCTTAGCTGTTGTCGCAATCAACTCATTTACAGGTCCACTGGGTGATTTCATCATTTCCAGTGTCATTGTCCGCTCACCCGAAATGTATACGCTCCCAATCGGTCTGTACAATCTTGTGTCAGACAAAATGGGTGCCAGCTACACGACCTTTGCAGCCGGGGCTTTACTCATTGCGATTCCAGTTGCTCTATTGTTTCTTGTTTTACAAAAACAATTTGTATCCGGCCTCACACAAGGCGGGACAAAAGGATAAGGGGAGATTTGATGAAGAAATGGTTGCTTGTCACTGTTGTCGTTTTCTTTCTAATGGGGTTAGGTATTCTGCCTGAAGCAAAGGCTGATACGATTTCGGTGAAACCGATCAATGGATTGCAAGGTGATTTCATCAAAGGAGCCGATATTTCCATGCTTGCAGAAGTGGAGCGAAGCGGCGGCAAATACTACAACCAGAACGGACAGCAGGTTGATCCGCTCAAGCTATTAAAGGATAAAGGCGTCAACTATGTGCGTATCAGACTGTGGAACCATCCATATGACAATCAAGGCCGTGCCTATAACGGCGGCACAAATGATCTCAATACAGCCATCGCTTTATCGAAACGTGCAAAAGCACAAAACATGAAAGTGCTGCTTGATTTTCACTACAGTGATTTCTGGACTGACCCTGGTAAACAATTCAAACCGAAAGCGTGGGCTTCCCTCTCACAAAGCGATTTAGAAAAAGCGGTCGGCACTTACACAGGCGATGTGCTCAAAGCGATGAGAGCGCAAAATGCCTTGCCGAACATGGTTCAAGTCGGGAATGAGTTAAACTCAGGCATGCTATGGCCCAACGGAAAAAGCTGGGGTGAAGGCGGTGGTGAATTTGACCGGCTCGCTGCTCTGCTAAAAGCTGGCACAAATGCTGTCCGCTCTGTCGATTCAAACATCAAAATCATGCTTCACCTTGCACATGGCGGAGACAATGGTGCATCCCGCTGGTGGTTTGATGAAATCACAAAACGAGGCGTCTCCTTCGATACGATCGGTTTATCTTATTACCCGTATTGGGACGGCGGCTTTAGCGGTCTTACATCCAATATGAATGATATTAGTGCCCGCTATAATAAAGACGTCATCGTGGTAGAAACTGCTTACGGCTTTACGACAGCAAACGGTGACAACCTAGATAACTCATTTAACCAAGACTCTGTGAATACAGCCGGCTATCCAGCCTCACCTCAAGGCCAGGCATCTTTTATACGAGATCTATCGGAAAAGATTTCACAAGTAAACAACAACCGCGGGAAGGGGTTCTTTTATTGGGAGCCGCTTTGGATTCCAGCGAAAGGTGCTCCGTGGTCTAGTCAATACGGGCTCGCTTATATCCAAACAACCGGGACTGTCGGAAATGCGTGGGAAAATCAAGCGATGTTTGATTTCAACGGAAAAGCACTGCCATCTCTTGATGTATTTAAACAAATGACACCGTAACTAAAAGGATAGGACGTGACAAAATGGGAAAGCGTTACCCACTCGTTCACCCAAATGTGAAAGGCTTTTTGCATGGTGGCGATTACAATCCAGATCAATGGCTCCATATGCCAGAGATCATAGACGAAGATTTTCGATTAATGAAGCTTGCACACTGTCAAACATTCTCCATCAACATTTTCGCATGGAGTAAGCTAGAGCCAGCAGAAGGTCAGTATGACTTTGCATGGCTGGATGACATCATGGACCGCTTGGCAGCGCAGGGGGCACACGCCATTCTCGCAACGCCAAGCGGAGCAAGACCTGCTTGGCTGTCACAAGCTTATCCTGAGGTTTTACGCGTCGAAGCGAATCGTCAGCGTAACTTACATGGACTGCGCCATAATCATTGCTTCACCTCTCCGGTTTATCGAGAAAAAACGAATACACTCAACCGGCTGCTTGCGGAACGCTACAAGGATCATCCAGCACTGATCATGTGGCACATTTCGAATGAGTACGGCGGCGAGTGTCATTGCGACCTGTGCCAGGAAGCATTTCGAGACTATTTGAAGAACAAATACAACCACGATCTTGAGGCTTTGAATCAAGCATGGTGGACGGGATTTTGGAGCCACACGTATAGCGATTGGTCACAAATCGAGTCACCTGCACCGCACGGGGAGCACATGATTCACGGCATGAACCTGGATTGGAAACGCTTTGTCACAGCACAAACGATCAATTTTTATCAAAATGAAATTGAGCCGCTGCGGGAATTAACACCTCATATCCCAGTCACCACGAACTTTATGGGCGACTACCCGCATATGCGTCCATTCCTTGGTCTGGATTATCATCAATTTGCAAAAGAGGTCGATGTGATCTCATGGGATAGCTATCCAGCTTGGCATAGCGGCAGAGAAACAACGGCCGAATTAGCATCAAACGTTGCCTTTGTACATGATTTGTATCGTTCCTTAAAGGACGGACAGCCGTTTCTCGTCATGGAGAGTACGCCGAGCCTTGTGAACTGGCATGAAGTGAACAAGGTCAAACATAAAGGCATGGCACACCTTTCTGCCATGCAGGCAGTTGCCCACGGATCAGACTCCGTGCTTTATTTCCAGTGGCGGCAAGGCCGAGGCGCCTCTGAGAAATTCCACGGTGCCGTTGTCGATCATTCTGGTCATGAACATACGCGCGTGTTCCAAGAAGTGGCTGATCTAGGGAAACAACTGGAGCAGCTGCAGCCAATTGCGGGCACATCCGTTCAGCCAGAGGTCGCCATCATTTACGATTGGGAAAATCACTGGGCCATTGATGATGCGCAAGGCTTAAATAACACAAACAAACGCTATGTAGAGGCTTGTCAAACTCACTATCGAAGCTTTTGGAAAAAAGGCATCCCTGTTGACATTGTCGGGATGGAAAAGGATTTCTCATCCTATCGTGTGCTCATTGGGCCAATGCTCTACATGATCAAACCAGGCGTTGCAGAAAAAATTGAAGCCTTTGTCAAAGCGGGCGGCATTTTTATCGCCACATACTGGAGCGGCATAGTCGACGAAAATGATCTCTGTTTCCTCGGCGGTTTCCCTGGTCCTCTCCGCCATGTACTTGGCATTTGGGCAGAGGAAATCAACACATTAATGCCAGATGAACATGTGTTAATGACCACAGGGAATGGACGCACCTATCATGTCGGACAATATTGCGAATCTATACATCCTGAAACGGCCTCTGTGTTAGGGCATTTTGAGAATGGCTGCTACGAAGGACAGCCGGCCCTGACTGTCCGTTCATTAGAAAAAGGGAAAGCATACTATATGGCCTCAGAAAATGAGCAGGGTTTCTATGATGAATTTTACGAAGACCTTATCGCAGGTATTGGCATACAGCCCGTCCTATCCACTGCAATTCCAGAAGGAGTCAGTGTACAAAAACGAACAGACGGTACGCAGGACTATGTGTTTTTGATGAATTTCACAGAAGAGCAGCAGAACATGTCACTAGATTCAGAGGCAAGCTATGAGAATATGCTGACTGGACAGCAAGTGCCTGAGCAGCTTCAACTTGACCCTTACGAGTATGTCATCTTGAGAAATCGTTGAAAGAAGCGTCCATTTATTGGGCGCTTTTTAATTTAATGAGTCTAAATACCCATATTAATTATTATGAACTTTAATCGTTATTTTTATCTAAATTTTTTTACAATATTTGATGCCGCGACACGACTGGTCTCTCCATCCTTTTTTACCATTGTATAGGTATGAAAGCGGTTGCTTAATACTCATAAATTTGATACCCTTTTTTTCAATGCACCTGTGGGAATGCATTGGATGAAAAGTACAGACAAATGTAAACGGTTTATTTGTAGGGGAGGGGCTTATGTTAACGTTTGTTGGATTGATGATTATTTTAACGATTGTTGTGTTACTGATTTGGGGGAAAGCAAGTCCAATTGTTGCCATGGTCATGGTGCCTTTAATTGGGGCATTCATCGCAGGCTTTGGGATTAATGACATTCAATCATTCTTTGAAGAAGGGATTATTAAAGTACTGCCGGTGGCGACCATGTTTATCTTCGCCATTTTATTTTTTGGCATTTTACAAGATACAGGGTTCTTTGAACCTGTAATAAAAACGCTGATTAAACTGACAAAGGGAAATGTTGTCACGGTTGCGATGGGGACAGCTCTAATAGGAGTCATCGCTCATTTAGACGGAGCAGGAGCGACTACATTTTTATTAACTGTACCTGCACTACTTCCACTTTACAAAAAATTACATATGAGTCCGTACTTATTGCTGTTATTGATCGGGACAAGTGCTGGCTTAACGAATATGGTGCCGTGGGCTGGCCCCACAGGACGGGCAGCAAGTGTCCTTAATATGGACCCATCTGAACTTTGGGTACCGCTCATTCCCATTCAGCTCATTGGGGTCGTTCTCGTATTAGGAATGGCATTTATTTTAGGAAAAAGAGAAGAAAAACGCATTCGGGTCAAAATCGCCGCAAATGAAATCGCTGCTGTTCAATTAGAAGGCGCAGATTGGGACCGGGCTATTCAATCCATTAGCGAGACAGGTGATGCCGCTTTAAAACGCTATCACTTGATTTGGGTGAATTTCATTCTGTTTATAGCTGTTGTTGTCCTTCTTGTGCTCAACGTGATTCCGGCTAGTTATATGTTTATGATTGGTCTTTCTCTCGCACTATTAATTAACTATCCGAAAGTGGATGTTCAAATGGAGAGAATCAAGGCGCATGCACCTAGTGCACTCATGATGGCCGCCGTTATTTTCTCCGCAGGTTCGTTTCTAGGAATTCTCGAAGGAACGGGAATGCTAAAAGCTATCGCTGTGGACAGCATTCAGATTCTACCTGCTTTCCTGCTTCCATTTTTACATATCATTGTCGGGATGTTTGGGGTACCACTGGATATGCTGACAAGTACAGACGCTTATTATTACGCCCTTCTGCCAATTGTCGAATCAATCACATCTGAGGTCGGCGTGACGGGCACTTCTGCGGCGTATGCCATGATGATCGGAAACATCATAGGAACCTTTGTCAGTCCTCTCGCTCCAGCCGTTTGGCTTGCGATCGGTCTTGCAGGAGTCGATATGGGGAAACATATTCGCTACTCTTTCTTCTGGATGTGGGGATTCAGTATTGTTTTATTGATCGTTGCCAAACTGATAGGCATTATTTAAATAAAAAAGACATGCGCACAGCGACGCATGTCTTTTTTCATTATGAAGGATATTCACTTGTGTGAATATCTGAATTCGGCTTTCTAATAAGAGACATTAATCCAATGATAAACAATAGAACCATTGGAGCGAATGCAAGGCCAACTGTTCCAATTAAAAGAGTCACAGCAGAAACCAAGAAAAGAATACCTGAAAGCACGGCACGACGGTCGGTTTTCAAGAAAATCACACCTACAATCGACAGCACTGCCGCAATTGCGGAAACGACCATGAACTGAGTACCAAATGCATGAACCGAAGCCTGAAGCGTTTCAATCGGCAATGTTTCCCCTTCCTCTTTTAACACTTCATTGATTTCATCATAAAAAGATGGACCCACAGAAAGGATTAATGCCCCAAAGCCAACACCAATGGCATTGAGGACAATACTAATAATCCCCATAATTTTTTCACCTTTACGTTTAATCATGTGTAAACCTCCTAAAAAGTTAAATTAACCTGTTTTCACTTCTCGCTTTTGGAAGACGATTAAGGCAATAGCTAAGAAAATAGCCCAATAGATGACTAGGACGGTTAGTGAGAATCCTAGGGACATACCTTCGATAACAGTAACCTGTTCCATAAAGTATTGGGATGGATCGTTTGCAAATAACAGATATTTTGACCAATCAAAGAAGAGCATTAAAATACCTGTGACTGATCCACCCACAATATACGCTAACACACTAATGGCAATGGAGATAGCCTCACTTCTAAACACTGTAGAAATGGCGAACGAAAGGGTTCCCAAAACGACAAACATTGCACAATGAGCGAGATAATAATAGACCATATTGGCAAACTGTGAACGTTCAATCACTTCACCATTTTGATACACCAAATTCACATAATCAGTGTTAAGTCCAAAGAAAATAGCACCCAATATGAATGACAAGATAAATAGCACCACAACAAGTAAAAGAGCATACAGCTGCACCGTAATATATTTAGATATTAGGATCTTTAGCCTTGATGGTGGACGAATCAATAATAATTTAATTGTACCATGCTTGTATTCAGCCGATACAATGGTGGAAGCAATAATGATCACAAACACACCGACTAGTTGAAGTAAATTGGCGTTTGTTTTCACATAGTCCCATACACTGTCGCTAAACTGATCAGCCGGCGGCAAGTTATGCTTGATTCGATAATCATTAATAGTGATCTCTTTTTCAAGCTCTCTTTTAAAGAAACCATTCTCTGTCTCTTTGAGCTCCTTCTTGTTTTCCTTATTCATCATTTCTAGCTGGGTTTTCCAATCACCTGAAGCTTGATCTTTGTCATTTGTTTTCACTACAAAGATCAGCGTGGCAACCATACCTAATACAAGAAGCCCAACCATAATCCAAGTTCCAACACGATAACTGATTTTCATCCACTCGTTTTGAATGAGGCGAATCATACGTCTGCCTCCTTTTTACCTGTTAAGCTTAAGAACTTATCTTCTAAGGTTTGTTTTTCAATTTTGATTTCGTACAAATGAATAGACGCGCTGCTCAAATGACGGATTAATTCTGGCATTTTTTGTTCTGGCATAGAGAAAAATAAGTACTGCTCCTCTTCTCTTACAGTGACGCCTTCCTCAAATGCATCAATGAGCTTCTGTGCTTCTTCAAGCTCCCCTGCTGCCACCTTCATTCGATAATTAACCAAATCATCCTGCTTCGTCTCAGCACGCTGATCCTCAATCGCAATCAGCTTTCCTGTTTGGATAATTGCAAAGCGATCACACATCAATTCCATCTCTGACATGAGGTGACTTGAAACAATTACAGCCAGCCCTTCTTCCTTCGCAAGCCTTCTCAAGTAATCTCGTATCATTCGAATTCCCTCAGGATCAAGTCCATTGGTCGGCTCATCTAAGATTAGCAGTTTCGGTCTATGTATGAGTGCCTGCGCAATGCCCAATCGCTGTTTCATCCCTAATGAAAATGTACGCACACGTTTATGTTTCACATGCTGTAAGCTGACTAGCTCTAACAGCTCATCAATTCGCGCTTCATCCACTTTCCCATTCATTCTGGCAAAGTGAACAAGATTTTGTCTTGCCGTTAAATGATTATACATTTCTGGATTTTCAATAATCGCACCGACATGTTGGATAGCATGCTGATAGGAGGTTTGAATACTATGGCCATTAATCAGAATGTCACCAGATGTAATGGGAGAAAGACCGACCATCATACGAATGGTTGTTGTTTTCCCTGCACCATTTGGTCCTAAGAAGCCAAAGACTTCGCCCGCTTGGACAGAAAAGCTCAAGTCTTGAACAATCTTTTTCCCGTGAATATGCCTAGATACATTATGCAGTTCTAAAACGTTCGTCACGTTACCTCTCCTTCTGTGTCTAAGTATCATCTATCATTCTATTTCCTGATAAACTCCATGATCCGTCAAAAATAGAAGAACACTTCCATATGGTACAGCAATGCCCAAAAGTTGTGAAGGGGATTAGCCGAAATTTAGAGAATCATCTGCCTTTTTTAAGGTAGAGTTAAGAAAACTGCGGATTTTTATGTGAAAAGAGGCTTGATTTTTTAAAAAATGAACCTTTTTCAACAGGTATATATGTATGGAATTTTGTTTGAGATTATTCCTTTCACCTATAAATAAAGAAAAGAGGCCTCTTACAGCCTCTTTTCATACATTATATCTTTTTCACAAACTCTGATTTTAATTTCATTGCGCCGAAGCTAGGAATTTTACAATCAATGTTATGGTCGCCTTCAACTAAACGAATGCCTTTGACCTTCGTTCCTATTTTTAAAACGGATGAAGAACCTTTTACTTTTAGGTCTTTAATGACAGAGACCGTGTCCCCATCACTTAACAGGTTCCCATTCGCATCTTTGACAACAAGCTGTTCCTCTGACGCTTGTTCTTGTTCAAATGACCATTCATGCGCACATTCAGGGCAAATCAGCAAACTGCCGTCCTCGTATGTATAAGGTGAGCTGCACGAAGGACAATTCGGTAGATTAGACATTTTTGTTTCCTCCAACTTTCTACATCATTTATATTGATTTTACCACATTTCTATAGAAGGAATGTGATAGAAAAGGAAACATTTTTCATCGTTTACTTCTTTCTTCCAATTTCTAACGCAGCCGCGATATTCCGAGCCGTTCTCTCTACATGAAGATTCGCATCTTGTATCGCCTCAGAAAGAGAGGTAATACCTGGAACGATACTAAACAGTGCATCAATTCCATGATCGTGTACGACTGCACTATCTTTTGCTAGAGAGCCTGCGATGCCAATCACGGGCAAATGATACTTCTTTGCTGCTTTGGCTACGCCTATGGGCGTTTTTCCATAAATGGTCTGACGGTCAATTCGGCCTTCTCCCGTAATGACAAGGTCTGCCTCCTTGATGACGTCATCAAAATGAACAGCCTTCAGCACAATATCGATTCCTCTTTGCAAATCGGCTTGTAAAAAGCCTAATAAACTCGCACCAAGTCCTCCTGCCGCTCCTGCCCCTGCTGCTTTTCCAAAGGATACATTGAATTGCTTTTCAGCTACTTGTGCAAAATGAGCCAGGTTCTTGTCTAACACTTGAACCATTTCTTCATCTGCTCCCTTTTGAGGGCCGAAGACAGCAGACGCTCCTCTCTCACCTGTTAAAGGATTATCCACATCACAAGCCGCCTCCAGACGGACGGATTGCAGTCTTGGATCGAGCCCAGATAATTCAATTGAAGCTAATTGATGAAGTGCCCCGCCTCCTGGCGCTAGGTCTCGTCCTGTTTGATCAAGGAAAGCTGCACCTAATCCTTGCATCATCCCAACACCGCCATCATTTGTTGCACTTCCGCCAAGCCCAATCATCACATGCTTCGCTCCTTTATCCAGCGCTGCAAGTATTAATTCTCCAGTTCCTCTTGATGTGGTCCATAACGGATTACGTTTTTCTCGCGGGACAAGGTGTAAACCAGAGGCTGCAGCCATCTCTATGACAGCAGTCTGACCATCTCCTAACATGCCAAAAAAAGCATCCACGGGTTCACCAAGCGGGCCCGTGACCACTTGATTGACAATGTGCCCACCCGTCGCATCAACCAACGATTGAACGGTCCCCTCTCCTCCATCTGCCATTGGCAGTTTGATATACTCTGCGTTTGGCAAAATAGAACGAAATCCTCGTTCAATGGCACATGCTGTCTCATAAGCAGACAAACTTTCTTTAAATGAATCTGGTGCGATCACAATTTTCATCCTAAAGCCCCTCTTTTCTTATCATGTCCTCAGCCAAACAGCTGGAAAACGCCAAAAATAATGGTCGATACAACGGTTAACGTCAAACCGATTAACGATTCAAAAGGCATGAGCTTCAAACGCTCTTTAATATCCATTTGAACACTTCCTGCTGTTGCATGGAAAAAGCTCCCGTGCGGCATATGGTCAAGCACTGTTGCGCCAGCATGAATCATGGCTGCCCCTGAAAGAGCAGATACACCAAGCCCAATCAGTGTTCCGCTAAACACACCACTCGCTACCGCTGTTCCTGCTGTTGTCGAAGCGGTCGCGGCTGACATAAATATCCCTGAAGCTGGTGCAAGTAAATATGGAGGTAAACCCGATGCATTCAGTGCTTGAATAAACACATCTTTTAAGGAAGAATTCGATACGATTCCTGCTAGTGTACCTGTCCCTAATAACATAATCGCGACACCCGACATTTTATGGAGACCCGACATCGCATAATCATTGAGAAATTTCCCTTTTCTCATGAAAAGAGCACCTACAATCCCTCCAACCGGTAAGGCGATCATTGGGTCTATATTGATTTGAAAAAGCGGTCTTAAAGCCAACAATAAAATGGTAACCAGCGGACCAGCCAGTGCTCGAAAAAAAGAAGGTATTTGAACTTTACTTTGCCCAGTTTCCTCTTCAAGAACGGGTGTCCCTTTGTTTGCAAGCTTTTTAGCTAATACATATGTAACCGCCAACCCGAACACAGCTGGAATAACACCTGCAGCCATCATTGAAGTCAGAGGTACACCAAAAGCGTCTGAAGCGGCAATAGCATTCGGATTCGGGGACATGATATTTCCTGCCTTCCCGCCTCCAATCATAGCAAGGAGAATTCCCGTTTTTGAGAGCTTTGCACGTTTGGCAATGCCAAGTGCGATTGGCGCTACCGTAATAACCGCAACATCTACAAAAACGCCCACTGTTGTTAAAATCATCGTTGCAAGAGCGAGTGCTAATAGTGCCCTCGTCTCACCAAGCCTTTTCACGATGGCCTCAGCGATAGATAACGCTGCACCTGATTCAATGAGAACACCAGCCAGTACACCTGCGGCCATAATTCTAAGGACTGCCGGAATCATGTCCTTAGCACCTTCCATCATAACGTTGACGGTCTGAACAATGTCTACACCGCCAACCAATCCGCCTATGAATGCACCTGCCAGCATGCCATAAGCAGGTGATACTTTTTTTAGAATGAGAACAATCGCGATCACAAGCGCCGCCATGGCTCCCAGAGTACTTACCGTCACATCTCCACCCATTCTCAATCCCCCTAAAAATATCTTTCTCCAATTGTAAGCGTTTACCCAAGGGGATTGTGTTGTGAATCTGGATGAACTTTTTTCACTGACCACTCTACCGAATTGTGCATTTGCACAATCAAGAAAGTTGAGTCATTAGCTGCGCCATATAAAGCTCGATTAACTGTTTTACATGACGAGGGTCTTTTCCGGTCAATCCTTGAATTTTGTCTAAACGATAACGCAATGTATTTCGATGAATAAATAAACGATCAACAATTCTTTGCAAATCACCGCCCTCTTCAATGTAAACCCTTAATGTATGGGCGAGCTCTGCTTCTTGTGTCAAAGGCTTGTAAAAGTCAGTCCATCGACTTTTCTTTTCAGCAATTCCCGCCATCATGAATAAGCTTTCCAGTTGATAAGACTCAAAGAAATACATACTTTCCTCCGGATCAAGAGCCTTCCCTAACCTCAGGGCTTCTCTCGCATGCTGAAAAGAAATTGGCAGCTGGCTGATGTCTTCAGCGACAGTCCCTATCCCCACTAACACTTGGCTTCCTACTGCTCTTTGCATTGTTTTTTGCAGATGACCTGCCGCCTGCTTTACTTGATCAGGTATGGGCTGACTTAAAAGAATCAATTCATGACAAAAGGTCATGCCAAGTAAATCATCTGCCTTCTTATCATATTGAATCGCATGCATCAATTTATGAACAGCATCCTCTGAGGAGGGAACTGGCTGAAAAACAATAGCCATTCGGCGCTTGTCTAAATCCATTCCCAGCCAAGCCGCTCGATTTTTCAGCTGATGATCCCCAGCATCAGAATATGAAATCAACTGATTGACAATTTCACTCTCTATTCGATGACGCCATTGAACCCGCTCAAGCAGAAAAGATTGCTCTAACACCAGTTCTGCTGCCATCTTCACCAGCTCGGCATGATGCCGAATGTCCTCTGGTTCACCAGTAATTCCAATCACACCAACTACTTTTTCATGGAAGCAGATAGGCAAGTTAATCCCAGGTTTCACCCCTTCTAAGCGCAAAGAGGTCTCCTGGTCAATTTCCACACTGTTCCCGCTTGTCAGCACAAGCCGTGCACCATCATGTTTCTGGCCAATCCTGTTTCGTTCACCAGAACCAATAATGACACCATCTGCATTCATCACATTGATGTTTTTATGTAAAATATGCATCGTACGTTCAACCATTTCTTGAGCCAATTCACTGGTCAAAAATTGCATTTGCCATCTCCCCAGAAGTTTTTTTCATTCAATGTATCATAGTGTCTTTGAACAATAAACGCAAAGTGCTTAAAAACGAGCCATTGACAAAGACACCCTGAAAAGTGTTTAATCAAATCAAGAACCGACCGACAGTCTAGTTAAAAGAAAGGATGGCTTTATGAGAACCGTTAAACATCCTGAGGAACGTAAAAATGACATATTAAACGCAGCCGAAGCGCTTTTTTCAACCAAAGGCTATCAGAAAACAACGATTATTGACATATTAAAAGCCGTTGGCATTGCAAAAGGCACCTTTTACTACTACTTTGCATCCAAGGAAGAAGTAATGGATGCCATTATTGACAGGATCATCAAAGAAGATATCATCGTGGCAAAGCGTATTGCGGCTGAGCCAGACCTTCCAGTCGTTGACAAACTATTTCGTATCATCATGGCGCAATCACCTCAGCAAGGAAGCCATAAACAGGGCATGATTGATCAGTTTCATCAGCCTTCTAATGCAGAAATGCATCAAAAAAGCTTAATCAAAGCCATTAAAGAACTATCACCCGTGTTGGCAGATGTCATTCAGCAAGGTGTAGAGGAAGGGACATTTAAAACGAAATATCCGCAAGAGACGGTTGAATTCCTTCTTGCTTCTGCACAGGTCATATTTGATGAAGGCCTGTTTCAATGGTCACCCGAAGAAAGTCTACAACGCGCTTTAGCTTTTATTGATATACTCGAATCCTCATTGCATGCAAAAAAGGGAAGCTTTTCATTCCTGCTGAAGCGATTATCTGGAGAGCTGGATGAAAATAATCAGTGATTGGTCACTTCAATACCAATCCTGCATACATTATAGACTGACGGTCGGTCTAAAAGGAGAGTGATATTCATGTCTTTGTTATCCAAAAGAGGATCATCCCACTTTATCTACCTCGTTCTCGGACAGATTATTTCCGTTTTCGGATCTTCTCTCATTCGGTTTGTTCTATCTTTACACGTACTGGATATGACGCATCGAGTTGATTTATATGCCTTACTTTTCGCTTTATCCAATATCCCACTCCTTCTCTCACCGTTAGCTGGTGCAATCGCTGACCGGTTTAACAGAAGGAACTTAATGATTTTATTTGATGTCCTCACCGGCATGATGATTCTTGCCTTTTATTTTTGGTTATTTTCAGGAAACGATTCACTCTATATGATCGGAGCTGTCATGATACTGCTTGGCGTGATGAGTACGTTCTATGCTCCCGCTGTCATGTCCAGCATTCCACAGCTAGTGAAACAAGAGCAATTAGAACAAGCAAACGGCATTGTCAATGGCGTTCAGGCGCTTTCAGGTGTTCTCGCACCTATTATCGGAGGAGTTCTATACGGAATGATTGGAAGCCAATCCATCATCGGTGCAAGTGCCATCGTATTTTTCCTATCAGCCTGCATGCTTTTAAGGTTAAACATTTCCTTCTCCCCTAGCCCGCTGACAGAGTCTATGGGCAAAGTGCTCATAAAAGATATGAAACAAGGATTTTCTTATATTGGCAGCCAGCCATTTTTAAACAGAGCCATGCTGCTTGCTGCAATGTTAAATTTCATCCTTACACCATTTTTTATTGTTGGGGGACCAATCATTTTAAGGGTCACAATGAAGAGCAGTGACATCATGTATGGAATAGGCATGGGCTTGATTGAATTCGCTGTCATCGCAGGGGCTCTGCTAGTGGGGCTTGTAGCGAAGCATTGGCGCATTCCTACTTTATATCGCTGGCTTCTTGTCATCGCAGTCATCTTGCTGCCTGTGGCGTTCTCAACATCCAAAACAGCTCTTCAATTTGGCACTTATCCAGCTTATTTTCTCTTTTTAGCAGGATGCCTTCCAATTGCTATGCTGCTGACTATGATCTCAATCGTTGTGATTTCACATGTTCAAAAGAAAACACCAAATCATCAGTTGGGAAAAGTGATGGCCAATCTGACAATGGTTTCTCAATGTGCTGCTCCGCTTGGCCAAATGATGTATGGATTTTTGTTCAATACGTTTTCAGCCACCGTGTATGTGACGGTGCTCATCGTCAGTACTTTCATGTTTGCACTAGCCTGCTTAACAAAAAATATGCTTCAGCATGAAGGAGAATCAGCCTCATGAGATTAGCGTTTATAAAGAAAGACTTAACCCGTCACCGCCTTATTGCAATCGGCTTAACCATTTGCATCATGATGACTTCATTTCTCGCAGCAAGTGCAGCTCAAATGATCGTACAGCTGAATGGTTCCATTTCTAACCTGCTCCATTCTGCCAAAGCGCCAGACTTTGTCCAAATGCATGACGGCGACCTAAATGAAAAAGACATTGAAGCATTTTCAAACAAGCAATCCATGGTAAAAGCCCATCAAATCGTCCCAATGATACCAATTGAACATGCAAACATCAGGTTCGGACATGAGCCTGCCAAAGCAGGTGTGATGGATCATTTATTTGTGAAGCAAAATCGCAACTTTGATTTTCTTTTAAATGAACAAAACGAAAAGCTCACTATCAATAAAGGTGAAGTGGCTGTCCCAATTTATTTTCAACAAAAGTATCAGCTCAACATAGGTGAAACATTACTGATTGAGAAAGGAACTAATCAATTCACCTTTCGCATCAAAGCGTTCTTGCGAGATGCACAAATGAACCCCAGTCTTGTCAGTTCAAAAAGATTTCTTCTTCATAACGAGGATTGGGATGCAATAAATCAAGTGTTTCAACACAAAGAGTACTTAATCGAATTTTTACTACATGATGCCGCGCAGACAGATACTTTTCAAGCAATCTATCAATCATCACAACTGCCACAACAAGGTCCAGCTGTCACACTACCTTTACTGCGTATGCTGAATGCATTGACAGATGGAATGGTCATTGCCATTCTCCTGCTTGTTTGTCTGCTGCTCATCAGTATAGCCCTTCTCTCTCTCCATCTTGCTATGACGGCTTCAATAGAAGAGGATGAACGTGAAATTGGCATACTGAAGGTGCTTGGGATCCCTTTAACAAGAATCAAGCAATTATACGTTGGTAAGTATGCCGTGCTTGCTTGTGCAGGGTGTATAGCAGGATATGTGTTAACGCTTATATTTGGTGATATGTTTACGGCCAATATTCACCGATACATGGGGAACCAGCCTTCTTTTGCTCATTGGTTAATCCCGCTTTTTGTTTCTATTGCGACGGCAATGATCGTCATCTCTTGCAGCTATGCTGTCCTAAGAAAGTTTGGTCAAATATCAGCTGCTCAAGCACTTCAAGGCGTTATCAATTCACCGAATCATAAGAAAAAAATACCTATGCACCTCAAGAAAAGCAGGTTCATACCAATCAATATTTGGCTTGGTTTAAAAGATCTGATATCACGAAAGAAGTTGTACACAACGATTTCTTGTATTATTGCACTCTGTACATTTTTAATGCTCATGCCTATTCAGCTATGGCATACCTTACAATCACCGGATTTCATCACATACCTTGGCTCTGGTAAAAGTGACCTTCGAATGGATATACGCCAAGGAAATCATCTAGCGAAAAATACAAACGAAATAGAATCAATGATTCGTCAAGATCAGAGCATACAAACAGCAGCCATCTATAAAACTACTTCTCTTCAGGTGAAATCAAAGGAGAACACATTAGATACGCTCTACTTAGAAACAGGTGAGCTCTCAGCATTTCCCCTCAACTATTTACAAGGACGGCAGCCTTTAAAGAATGAAGAAATTGCCTTATCCGTATTAAATGCAGATTCACTTCAGAAAAAGATAGGAGAAAAAATCACTCTCGTAACTAATGGGCATGAAATCCAAAGAACGGTGACAGGTATTTATCAGGACGTAACCAATGGGGGCAAAACAGCAAAAGCAATATCACAGCCATTTCCTCAACCAGCTCTTTGGCAAACCATTCAAATCCAACTAAAGCCAGGAGTAAATATTGCAGAGAAAAAGACAATATTTGAAAAAAAGGTATCTCCTGCAAAAGTGACAGATATGAAAGAATACGTTCATCAAACGATCGGCAGCACAGCATCTATTGTAAAAGTCATTGCATTTTTTGCTGCATTAGCTGCCTTTGGAACCGCTAGCTTAATGCTATTCATGTTTCTGCACATGTTAAAGGCAAAAGATTCGAGCCGAAACCACATGCTAAGAACAATTGGATTTTCTATAACAGATATAACAGCACAATATATAACGAGTTTTATCGTTGTTCTGTGTTTTGGCGCCTTTATTGGAGCAATCGCGGTCAATACCATTGGTCCTGCTTTGATGAGTATAGGTGGAGCAACATTAGGGGCGTCGAGCCTCCAGTGGCTGTCACCGCAATGGGTGTCAGTTGTGTACCCCGTTACACTATTTATTGTCAATTTAGCTTTGACCACCTGGTTATTGAAGGCGTTTTTTTCTAGTCAAACGACAAGGCATACACTTTTATAAGGAGATGTTTCACATGGAACACTTGATTGAAACGAAGCGATTGTCATTGCATATCGATTCATTAAAAGGACAGAAACAAACGATTCTTAAGAATATTCATTTATCGATAAAGCGTGGGGAATTCGTGACCATTATGGGACCTTCTGGATGCGGGAAAACATCCTTACTTTATCAGCTTAGCGGCATAGAAACAGCTTCAACAGGAAAGATCAAATATAAAGGCCGATCACTATCAGAAATGACAGACAAACAGTTAACTGCTCTGCGCTTAACAGAGATGGGGTTTGTCTTTCAGCACAGCCACTTACTAAAAAATCTTAATCTATTTGACAACATCATTGCTGCAGCTTATTTAGCAAAGAAAAAGCCAAGACAAGAATTGAATGAACGAGCTCAATATTTAATGGAAAAACTTGAAATTTATCATTTGGCAAATAGATATTTGACAGAAGTATCGGGAGGACAACTTCAAAGAGCCGCTATCTGCCAAGCGCTCATGAATGAACCAGACATACTTTTTGCTGATGAACCAACAGGTGCTCTTAATTCCAGTACAACGAAGGAAGTGATGAATATTTTTTCAAGAGTACACGCTGAAGGAGCAACACTGCTGCTTGTCACACATGACCCTAAGGTGGCTCTTCGTTCTGAAAAAATCATGTTTATGAATGACGGAGAAATTGCAGACAGTTTACAATTAGGAAGATATGACCATTCAACTGCCGAGAAACGAGAAATGAGATTAAATCAATGGCTGCAAGATTTAGGTTTTTAATTTGAGTAAAAACAGGCAGGAAACTGCCTGTTCTAGTTTTTTTGGCACTCAAACGAGTAATCCATAGACAAACTATTTGTTTCTAAGATGATTTTGCCGCCAGCTTGTTGACAAGATTCTGTCAGCAGCTCAATTTCTTTGCTATAAAAGTATCTCTTTGACATATAAACAGTCACTAAAACAAATAACAGAGTCGCGAAAATGACTGTGATTTGTCTATTTAAACTTTGAAACCTTTTTTTCATTTCAACATCCTTTCTAAAGGTCTGAGTTTGTGTTTAATACTTACTTTTGGCTGCATCTATCAGTTTCTTATCTCATGATCTAGCAACATCATACATGATTTTCTTTCCTAGATCGACCTTCCATTTTCCCTCTGAAATAGCTAAAACTTCTTTATTCCAA
The DNA here is from genome assembly GCF_051129925.1 of Bacillus sp. Je.9.29.b. Classification (NCBI taxonomy): domain Bacteria; kingdom Bacillati; phylum Bacillota; class Bacilli; order Caryophanales; family Bacillaceae; genus Bacillus; species Bacillus sp. Je.9.29.b. The sequence goes on along the minus strand of NZ_JBCPSO010000003.1, from coordinate 117,635 downwards.
ATATACGAGTGATATTTTCGTTCATTATCATAAAACCCATTGTATATTTTCCTTTTTTAGACTTCCAAAAAGAGATTTTATTCATTTGTGCTAACAAGCAATCACCCTTACAATATCGTACATCACATGACCTTAGGTCCCTTTTATTACCTCTTGTCAATCACTTCACGGAAACGATTATATTTTACCAAAAATTGTGATATCGTTTTTTATGAAACAGGTGAAAGGATCTTAAAGAGGTGAAATTTCCATGGATATCATTTCTGCTGAACAGGTGGGGAATCGTTTAAATGATTGGAGAATTGCAATTCGCAAGCATGATGTACACAGTGCAAAAGCAATGTATACAGAATTAAAGGAATTACTGCAAAAAATGGAAGAGAATCAGGAGGTCTTGACCTATTACTCATTGCTAGAAGGCAAGTATAAGCTCATGTTATATGAACGAAGAGGTACAAAACTGAAGGAACAGACAGAACCAGATTGCCCCTCTAAAACAAACGACTTAATTGAATACTATTTTTACCTATACAAAGCCCTTTACGCTTCATATAAAAGAGACTATGCATCAGCCATTGGACTGTTTAAAATTGCCGAGAAAAAACTACAACACATTCCTGATGAAATAGAAGTAGCAGAATTCCATACGAAAATCGCCAACTTATATATGCTGCTTCGTCAAAGCCTGATTTCTCTACACTACATTCAGAATGCTATTGATATTTTCAAAAGTCATGAAGGATATGAGAGAAGACTAGCTGCAGCCTTTGTCATCGCCGCTGCTAATTATATGGACATTGGTGACTTTATAAGGGCAGAAGACTACTACAAAAAAGCATTACACATCGCAGACAGTCTCAACGATCATTTTCTAACATCACAGCTTTATCATAATATCAGCATTTTGTACGCCGAAGCTGGCGAATCAAAAAAATGTATTGATGCCCTAGAAAAGGCTCTTAGTGATGAAGACTATCTCTCTTCGTGTTACTTTCATCACTCCATGTACATGTTAATGAAAGAGCTGCTTTCTATCGATGAAAGGACACAAGCTCTCTATTATTTCGAATTGGTGAACCAAAAACATGAATCAGAGAAATGCCCCATCTATACAGCAAAAATGAATTTGCTTTACCATCTATATTTCACTGAAGATATGGCTCAAAAAGCTCAAGCCTGTTTCGATGAAATCAGCATTCTTAAAAAATTAAAGGATGCTGAAGGAGTCTGTGAATTAAGTGCATTAGCTGCAAAACACTTTGAAGAGCTGGGAGCAATTCATCAAGCCTATCTCTTTTTAAAGGAAGCTGATCGCATGAAACATCCTATCATTGACTGGGGGAATTCTAATGAAAAAAATGAGTTTATTGATCATCACTTTGACCATCGTTGTTTTAGGACAAACAGGGGCTTTCAATTCATTAAATGATGGAAATCCTGGTACAACAGAACGACCTATCGGAACTTAATATAAACATTGGTCATACAAAGAACCACTCGCCTCATCAAGGCAAGTGGTTCCACGTTTATTTTAGTTGCTGATAAGATATGAGGCGGTGTATATGTACCGCAAGATAAGTAAGCTCATCATTAGAAATGACCCATCTGGTTTATCATCATCTATTTTTTCTTTTCTTCAGCCTGCTTTTTGAATGCTTCCGTTTGTTCTTGATATTCCTCTTTCGTGACAGCTTTAAATTCTATTGTACCGCCTGCCATTTTAAAAGGAAATTTAATTGATGTTGCATCTCGATCAGTTTCCCCTAGAATAAACCCCTTTTCAATTGCAGGATAGGTACTCAAATCAAACATTATCCCATCTGAAACACCACCGGCTGTATGTTTCGTTTCTTTATATGGTTCACCACTATCTCCTGGGACCTTTCTCATCAAAAAAGAACCTGCCCATTCAGACTGCATATACATCCGTTTTACTTTTAGAAATAGCTGGTATGAACCATCCTCCGCTGTATACAGATAACCATAAGCGCCTGTTACTTTCTTAATAAAGTTTCTTACATAATCATGGAATCTATTCTCAGAGTCCTCCATCAATTCATCATATCGGTCATGAATGTCCTTTTGAACAGCACGTAGTTTTGTTTGATCAACTGCTTTATATGTGATGCTTTGCTTTTCACCTTGTTTTTTCACAGAAAGATCTTTTTCATCAAGGTGAACTTTATATGTGATCGTCTCTTTCTCATGCTTCACTTGAAACTCGTAACCGTTTTCAACAGTTTTACCAGTTAATTTATATTTGTTGATAAATAGGTTGGGATCAAAATGTCTTTTTGGGTTTTCCTCCAAAATGGTTTCATTCAGATAACCTGTGACTTTCCCTTTTCTCTCCGTTACCTTGAACCAGTTCACTTGATCCTTTGTCTTATATACAAAGGCGTAAGAGTTGTTCAATACACTCTTTTTTGCATTTGCTTGGTATGCTATCCAGCTGACAGCAACGATGACTAGTACCGCTAAAATTGCTACGATCCAGATTTTTGATCTATTCATACATACCTCCTCTGATCATTGATTTGACGGATTTTTATTTTTTCTATCAATATATGAGTGATGCATCTCCTACATAAACAAAATCAGCGATCTCTTCACCTCCTTCATTGGATTTTTTCTAAAACCTCTTGTATCACCAATGGATATCACATATTATGTATCTAAATGATATATCTTTTAGATAGGTGTGCTGATATGAAAAAATACAATGATACGACGTATGCGATTTTAGGTATTTTAACGACAGATTGTAAGTCGGGGTACGAAGTGAAGCAATTAATTGATAGAAGCCTGCATCATTTTTGGAAAATCAGTTATGGACAAATTTATCCAGCTTTAAGGTTAATAGTCGAGGAAGGGCTTGCGGAAGTTTCACCTGCTGCTGCTTCTGGCCGCTCAGACAAGCGGGAATATCATTTGACTGAAAAAGGTCTGGATACGTTAAGAGAGTGGCTGGCGCAGCCGCTCGATCAGTTACCAACAGAGCGTAATGAAGTGTTATTAAAGTTATTCTTCGGTCAGTATCTTTCGTTTGAGAAAAAATTGGTGCTTTTACAGGATTATGAGCGGCAGCTCCGTATTCGTTATGAAACTTATGTTTCAATTGAACAAAACATTCAAGAGCTTTATCCAGATGAAGCGGATGCGAAGTATTGGCTGTTTACTTTAGATTATGGAAAAAGAGTGGCTCAAGCAGGAATTGATTGGTGCGTGGACACATTCCATTCGATGAAGAAGGAAGGGTAAATGAATGAAAAAAGACATACGTGCTGGCAGATTTACAACGGACAATTCTGATTCGATTGTTGTGTTCATCATCGGAATGAGGATCAATAAGCGCTGGGCCATTCATCAATGGCTGCCTGTGTTCATGGCAATGCCTGGCATGATCAAGGAGCTGTATACCCATCAAGAAGAGCTTGGGTTTCTTGGGACAGAGAATTACTTCGGGTTACGTACGACAGCGATGATTCAATATTGGAAATCAACCGATGACCTCCTTGCCTATGCGAAGATGGAGAAGCATTTGGCTGCTTGGAAAGAATTTAACCAAAGAGCACGAAATAATGACGCGGTCGGCATTTATCATGAAACGTACCAAATTCAAGCCGGCTCGTATGAATCCATCTATGTGAACATGCCTTCCTACGGACTGGGCCAAGCGAAACCCCCTATTTCAATAAGTAATGGACAACAAACAGCGAAGGAACGTCTGAATACAACAAATTCCTAGAGAGCGATTCTCTAGGAATTTCTTTTTGCAACGGTCACAAAATGCTTTAATATGCGGGCTGTTAATCCCCATATGGTGTAGTTTCCGTAATCATAAAACCATTCCTCAATCGAACGGCTTCCCCAGCTGTATTTTTCACCATTCATGATTTTTTCATAAGGGAAGTCCTCGCCTGGTGTTGGCTGAACGGATACATGATGTAAGTACGGCTCATATTGGCTGAGCCATGATAGAGGCACGGTAAAAGTCTCCTCTACTTCTTCTTGATTAAAGGAGTGTTTCACTTTTTGCTCATCAATGATACCAACATATGGGTATACCACAAAAGATGGAGAAGCGATATAAGGACTAAGCTGTCCAAGGATCTCGACCGATTCTGGCGGAATGCCCAGCTCTTCATGTGTTTCTCGCAGTGCAGCTTCCTGTGCAGTTTCGCTGCCGTCAAGCTTGCCCCCAGGAAAGCTAATATCCCCCGGCTGTTTTCTCATGGTCAACGATCGTACCTCAAATAATATATGCCATTCTCCATTTACTTGCACCAAAGGGATAAGGACTGCTGCTTTGAACGCTGTCTCTTCTCCAATGAACAACGGCTGTGATTGATGTAAGTCATTTTTTAATTGATCAATGAACACGGACATCACCTGTTTTCTGTTTCTCTTTCCTTTAGCGTATCATGGTTCTCCTTTTGAATAAAGATGATCCTTCTGACAATTATTTTTATCATTTTGACAACTTTACTTGTCAAAATGAATATAATGCTTTACAATCAAGGAAAGATTTCAAGCAAAATTGAGGTGACAGAATGAAAAATCGGTTAAAAGAGCTTCGTGCGCGTGATGGTTTAAACCAAACTGAGCTTGCAAAGCGTGCAAAGGTCTCTCGTCAGACCATCAGCTTAATGGAAAGAGATGAGTTAATGCCGTCTCTCTTGCTCGCGGTTAAGCTTTCACGAATTTTTCAGGAACCCATTGAACGTATTTTTCTATTCGAGGAGGATGAACTCTCATGAAAACTGTATACAAAATGCTCTTAGGTGCTCTCCTTGGCTTTCTCGGCGCTTACTGTCTGCTGGCAGCCGAATTTGAGATGACACTTCTTGATGTTGCATTTGAAGCGACTCTTGTCATCAGTGGATTGACGATTTTATTGATTATTTATTGTTTTTCAGGGATTTCACGTATGAAGAAAAGAGTATCTCTTTCGGTTTCTGGAGATGAGGAGGATGAACTGGAGGCAAAGCAATATCGGACTTTTACTGATTTGACTTTAGCCAATACGGTAAGTACCATTTTTTCCATTGTTGCCATCGGTATCGCGATCGTCACCGAGCAGCCACTTTGGCTGATTCTCGTCAATGCTGCTTTATTTATCGTCACCGTTATCAGTTCGTATATATCGATATCTGTTCTAAAGCTTGTCTATCCTAATCGGAACCTGCCAAGTCCATCCGACAAAGACTATAGCAAAAAGCTGCTCGCCATTTCAGACGAAGGCGAAAAGCATGTGATGCTTGGCGGACTGTTTCATACGTATCAAATGATGAATATCCTATTGACCAGCGCCATGTTTATTTTGATTGTGTATTCCCTTGGAGCCAATCACTCTCAGCTGTTCTCGATCATGGTGATTGGACTTGTTTTAATCATTTTGAATGCAAATTATGTGCTAAAGATTAGAAATCGTTAAATGAACAAAAGCACAGCCTCATGCAAAGGCTGTGCTTTTTCCGTTCATTATGACGCGCGGCGTTTCTTTCGCGCATAAATCAATAGTAAAAAACCAAACCAAACCGGCGTTAATAAGAGCGCGGGGCGTGTTGCATCTGCAAACAGCATGATCACTAGAATCGCAGCGAAGAGAACCAAAACAAATATATTCACAAAAGGGGTGAACGGTGCTTTAAAGGTAGATGCTGTATGCAGTTCAGGCTTTGTTTTTTTATATTTCAAATGACAAATTAAAATAATACTCCATACCCAAATGAAACAAATGGCACTGATCGTGGTAACAATACCAAAAGCTTGCTCGGGAATCAGCTTGCTTAAAAGAGCTCCAACCGATACCACAATCGTCGAAACAAACAGGGCATTGCTTGGGACAGCGTGCTTGTTCAAACGTCCGAAGGAAGCTGGCCCCTGCTTTTGATGACTGAGATTATACAGAATGCGGCTCGTCGAGAACATGCCACTATTACAAGCTGATGCCGCAGATGTCAGGACGACAAAGTTGATAAGCCCTGCTGCTACTGGTATCCCAATGAGTCCAAAGGTTTTCACAAAAGGACTTTCTGATGCACTGAGCTCAGTCCATGGGTTGATACATAGTAAAACAAAGATCGCACCCACATAGAAAAATAGAATTCTTAATGGAATCTTATTAATCGCAGAAGGGATGTTTTTTTGCGGATTGGCTGTTTCTGCTGCGGACACACCGACCAGTTCAACTCCCACATACGCAAAAATCACCATCTGGAATGACAATAAGAAACCTGTGACACCATTCGGGAATAACCCGCCATGAGACCATAAATTCGTTACTGTCACCGGTCCAGCATCTGTTTGAAAACCAATGATTAAAAGAACCATTCCAACCCCGATCAATAATAGAATCGTAATTACTTTAATGAGTGCAAACCAAAATTCCATTTCTCCGAAAAGCTTTACCGTTAACAAATTCAACCCTAGTAAAATCAACAAACAAATGATGGCAGGAATCCACTGCGGGATGTCAAACCAATACTGCACATACACCCCGACCGCAATGACATCCGCCATCGCTGTCATAATCCAGCAAAACCAATACGTCCACCCTGTTACAAAGGATGCCCACGGGCCGAGATAGTCCTCCGCAATATCGGTTAATGACTGATAGCCTGCCTTCGATAAAAGCAATTCTCCGAGTGCCCTCATGACAAAAAAGATGGCCATCCCGACAATTAAATAAGCAAAAATGATTGAAGGACCTGCCAATTGAATAGCTTTTCCAGATCCTAAAAACAACCCTGTTCCAATGGTTCCGCCAATGGCAATCAATTGCACATGACGGTTTGATAAATCTCGTTTTAATTCTTGTTGTGCCAATGCTAACACCCTCCTACGACACGATCTTATATTGAAATAATGAACCCTTTAAAAAAGTCCATAAAAAAAGAGATTGGATGCGCTCCAATCTCACGGTCATAAAAGAATAGCAAAATAGAGAAAAGTCATACACGGCATCATCCATGCATCACAAATACAATATTTCGTACTCTTCTGTCCTTTTGCCTGAGATTGTGAACCCTTCGGCGCCGCACACACATGCGGTCTCTCCAGAAGCTGCTCCTGCTATAGTGTGACCCACAGCATTCATAGCCTTCGTTATTTAATTAAAATGTTGCTATTTCTGAATAATTTCATATTTTACGCCTCAATCTTAAAGCTGTCAATGGTAATCTTTTATGGATTTACGGCGTTACTCATATGTCTTCACTTCATCAATCCCCCCTGATTCATGTATAATAAATCAAAAGATGTTCGGCTCGTCTGATAGAGAAATCCCTCTTGATGATGAACAAAGTTAGGCAATCCATTGAAGTTGGTGAAGATAAATGAAAAAAATGAACAAACAGCGTGTCACATTACAGGAAGTCGCCAAGCATGCCGGTGTCTCGACTTCAACGGCATCACTCGTTGTTCGAAATAATCCTAGAATCTCTGAAGCCACTCGAAACAAAGTACTGCAAGCCATGGAGGATTTAGGATACGTATACGACCGCGTTGCTGCCAACATGCGGTCAAAAAGCTCAAATATCGTTGGTGTGATTGTGACGGATATTTCTAACACCTTTATTTCGGAGTTTTTAATTGGCGTACAGATCACGCTTGAATCACTGGGCTATACTGTTTTACTTGGTACAACCTTTGACAGTGTGGATAAACAGGAGCGGCTCATTTCCACCATGGTAGAGCACCGAGTGGGCGGGATTATTTTAAACCCAGCTTCGAAAAGCTCTGCTCGAACGGTCAAACAATTAAATCAAATTCGCACCCCAAAAGTACTGGCAAATCGTGAATTATCAGATGTGCAATGTGACTATGTCGGTGTTGATTATGAACAAGGTACTTGGATGGCGGTTCATCATCTTCTTCAAAAGGGGCATCGCCGCATCGCTTTTTTAGGCGGCATCAAGACTTCTTCGACTTGGATTGAGCGGATGAAAGGTTTCAAAAGAGCTCATGACGAAGAAAATGTGACGATTGATGATTCTCTTATTATTGATATAGAACCTACTCGTGAAGGCGGGAAAGAAGCACTTGCCCAAGTGATGGATCAGCCTGAGCCCCCTACTGCTATTTTTTGTTTTAGTGACTTATTCGCTTTTGGGGTCATTCAAGCACTGACAGCACGGGGCATCCAGCCTGGTGAAGATATCGATGTGGTTGGATTCGATAATGTTCCTGAAGCGGAAATGTATCATCCGCCGCTCACCACTGTATCCTCTTTCCCCCGATCCATCGGGGTAAAAGCAGCGAACCTTTTATATCATAAAATGAACGAACAGGACGAAGAGCTGCAGCGATTGATTTTAAAGCCTCAACTTCATATTAGAGAAACCTCTCCATCATCATGAAAAAGAGAATTGTGTACAGCAATTCTCTTTTTTTTATTGATCAAGTCAACTATTTCTTTGTTTCATTTTTCTTTTTTTAAATCACAAAGTCATAAACTTGACACATTTAAAATGCAGGAGTATATTTATCTCGTTGCTTCTTTTAGTATATCGTTATACCTATTTCGTCATATCATCATTTCTATCAAAAAACAGTTAAAAATGGTTTTTTATGATTCTGATCAAATCATGAAGTTTCACTTCCTAATCAAGGCTGTTATTATTTTTTTCATTTTAGTAGAACGATGTACTTGATTGAAGAACAGATGAATATTCATTATTTTTTCATCAATCACATAAGGGGTGTTGTGATGGGCTTCATATTATTCATTTTTAAGGAAACAATAACAAAGGGTATACAAAGAATTTGACCTTAAATGGGGTTTCAAATATAGGAGTGGGAACATGAAAAATCCTTATATAAAATCGTCACTTGGCATGTATTTAAACTACTTCATGCTTGGCATGATCAATATTATTGTAGCTTCCAACATGGACAGCTTATCTGAACGCTACCATGTAGATATTCCGAAAATCAGCTTGCTTGTATCGGCGATCGGAATTGGTAAACTTATTGCGCTCTTTTTCTCAGGCCGGTTAGCCGACAGCTGGGGACGTAAGCCTGTCATTATTACAGGAAATTTTCTTTACTTATTATTCTTAATCGGTATTCCAACGACAACAAGTTATACACTGGCATTTATCTTTGCGATATCAGCAGGTATTGCCAACTCACTGCTTGATTCAGGAACCTATCCTGCTTTGTCAGAGTCATTTCCTAAAAAAGCAAGTTCGGCTTCTGTTTTAGTAAAAGCGTCTGTATCCATTGGGGCGACTGTTCTTCCATTTATCTTGGCGTTCCTAGTGGCACATGGCATCTTCTGGGGCTGGGCGTTCTTTGGTCTAGGGCTTCTTTATTTACTTGTAGGGATTTACTTAATCTTTATGCCATTCCCGAACCATAAGCAAGTTTCTTCACAAGAGGCTCTTCCAGTACAGGACCAGCTGAAAGAAGAACCAAAAATGCTTGGCGAAGGCTTAGCTGTTGTACTGATGGGATTCACATCGACTGCATTGTTTGTCGTATGGCAGACATGGCTTCCGCAACTCGGGTTAAAATTAATCGGACTTGGCACAGAACAAGCCACACAGCTTCTATCTTATTTTAGTATTGGTGCACTGGTATCTGTTCTATTGCTTTCGATCGTCTTAGATAAATTCATTTCACCGATTATGGTGGCGATCATTTATCCAATTGGGGCATTCCTTGCAATGCTTTCTCTTTTCCAAATCGAAACGTACAGCATTGTCATTGTCAGCACCTTCTTCTTAGGACTATTTACAGCGGGAATCTTCCAGCTGGCGATGAGTATTATGATGAAATTGTTCCCGACAAACAAAGCAACGGCTTCATCCTATGTCAACATTGCGGCAAGCTCAGCGTTTATACTCGTGCCGCTCATTACAAGTGGATTGGTCAGCACGTACGATATTAAAATGACGTTATTTTTCGATATGATCATCGCAGTTATTAGCGTATTACTAGCGGTCTTTGTTCTTGGACGCATGAAAAAATTATTTAGATAATTAAAGGAGATGTCAATCATGACAAACATACATGAACGTAATATTGATGGGAAAACAAAATTAGTTGGTCTTCTTGCTACACCAATCGGGCACAGCCTTTCACCACGTATGCATAACCTTGGCTATACACTAACAGGTATCAACTATGCTTACCTTGCATTTGAAGTAGGGAATGATGAACTAGAAGCAGCCGTAAATGGTATGAAAGCAATGGGTGCAGCTGGATTTAACGTCTCTATGCCGAACAAAATGAAAGTACTGGATTACTTAGACGAACTAGATGATTCTGCAAGATATACACGTGCTAGTAACACTGTAGTGAACAAGGATGGTAAGCTCATCGGCTACAACACAGATGGTCTTGGATATGTAAGAAACTTGATTGAACATGGCGTTGAATTAGCCGGCAAGAAAGTTACACTTGTTGGCTCTGGCGGCGCTGCGACTCCGATTGCGATTCAGCTTGCACAGTCCGGCATTCGTGAAATTAGCATTTTTGCTCGTAATGATCAATACTTTGTTCAAGCAGAAGAAAATGTAAATTACATCAATAACGAAATGAAATCCTTCGGTGTCAAAGCAAACATTTTCCCACTTGAAGACAAAGACGCATTCCGCCGTGAAGTAGCAGAAAGTGCGATCCTGGCAAATGGGACAAGTCTTGGCATGAAACCACTGGATCAACTCAGCATTATCGATGATACACTTGATGTACTTCGTGAAGATTTGATCGTGACAGATGTCGTATACAACCCGCAAAAAACAAAGCTTCTTGCGCAAGCACAGGAAGCTGGCGCCAAAACCATTAACGGTCTTGGAATGATGTTATGGCAAGGTGCACTTGCTTACAAACTCTTTACTGGTGAAGATATGCCAGTTGATCAAGTAAAACAAATTCTTTTTGAAAATGACCGTTTCTAAAATAAAAAAGACAAAGGGCTAAAATGATGATCATTTTAGCCCTTTGTTTTCTTTTCAGCGTGAGGGTTTGTCTACACGCTGAGACGACTTCCTGCGGAGGTCGTCTTTTTTTAATCATGTATCATGATTTGACGGTATCGATACAGGATATACAGTGCGCCGATAATGGCCGCAACAGCCACCACTGCATCGAACATAAAGATTTGTAAAATGGACGCGTGACTCTGAATTAAACCTGTTACGACCGGGATGACGATAGCCGACACGCCGCCCGCTGTAGAGATAATCCCTGTCATCGTCCCTTTGTTTTTCCAGAAGAATTCAGCCATCACAGTTAACGTCAGCTGAAAAACTCCTGCCGTTGAAAATCCCAATACAAACGCATTGACGGTTCCTATAACTGGTGATTTCACGACCAAGAGCACACAAATGGAAACAAGTGTAATGATTGGGTAGATCAGCAGTACAGTGACCGGACGGACAAAGCGGCGTAGCAGAAACGCGAGCATCACGACAGACAGCAGCCCGCCCATGCTATAGTAACTGAGCAGTTTCACAGCACTGCCCGATGTCATCCCCAAGATGGCCTCACCATACGTAGGAAGCCAAATTTGCGGCAGCGCATACAGTCCATTTGACGTAAAGCTGATCACAATGAGTGCGATCCCTTCTCTCCAAAATGTAGGCTCTATCGAGAAGCGCGGAAGTCCGTCATGCTCCGTTACCTGGACTTGCTCCACCTTGCGATGATTCGGAAATGGCAAGGTCCACAGCAACAAAACATTCACAAGATAGATCAGAGCAGGAACAAAAAATGCCATTCCATAAAACAAATCATGCTCTGCTAAAAAGTAAATCGCCAGTGGCAAAATGGTTGCCCCAATGGAGATAAAGGCCTTCACCATCACATTCGCAGATCCCGAGTTTTGCGGAAACGCCTCCATTAACGCAGGATACGTTCCTGCATCCATTGCCGAATTCGCGACCCCTGCCAAAATCGCAAACGCAAACGCGATTTGATAATTCGGAGACAATGGGATTCCGATGAGGAACACCGCCATCAGCACACCAGAAACCAAAATGACCGGTTTTCGCCCAAAACGATCTGACAGTACGCCTGATAAACCATACGTGAGCACCCTGCCAATGCCAAGCGCCGAAATCATATAACTAATTCCCGCACTATTGGTATCTAATTGTTTGATTAAAAATGGCATATTTGAAGCCAAAATAATATTGACCATACCCAATAAAAAATAATTAATATACAGACTAGAAGCCGTTCTCACATACGGATTCCTCATCCTGACACACCCCTCAACACCATCGCAATGAAGTGACAAATAATGGTTACGCTTACAAGATCTCATATGTGAGGAAGAACAGCTTTGCAGCCTTCACGTTCATACATCTCATCATGTCATGCAGCTCACAGCTTACACGCCCTTCATGTATCAAGCATTTCTTCAATTTTTCACTGCTCTTATTTTATACGAATGCGAAAGGTAAAGATAGTGAATTGCTTAAATTTGAAGGGAATTCATTGATCAAGCGTATGACACCATCGATAAAAAAAGGAGTGGTTAACTGCCACTCCTTAAATGATGTCTCAATTCTGTTCATCGCAGCCCCCAAATACTTAGCTCATAAAAATATTCCGTTCTCTCGATGCATAATCCAAAACGGAAATATTCTGCCACTAAAATAAAATACCCATACCCACTTAAAAATTTTGTTTGCTCAAGAAGACGATTTAAAAGAATAAAGGCTTTTTTCACATTCAATTAAAGTGCTGCAATTTCATGCTCTCGATAGTGTTCTCCATGTATTTGGATTTTATGTTCTCTCGATTGAAGGAAAGCAAATACCTTCTGACAAAACAATTGATTTTCTTCGATGTCTAAAAAGGGGTGTTCTGGAAGTGTCATATCGCTTAATTCGTTATTAAGTGTTTTCCTCTGCTTTTTCTTTTTAAGGTTTTGATTTTTGATTTTCTGTTGTTATTCATAGAAATCACCATTTTAGGGTTAACTTACTTTTTGTATTCAAACATCTTCAGATTTCTAATTAAACAAAAGCACTTGTAGCCTGAAGGACTAATCAAGTGCCTGAATCATTATGTTTCTACTCGTCAATAATAATATTTAATCTTCAAATATTTCTGGTATTTTCTCTTTCCAAATCAACAACAGCTCTATGAATTCCTTCGTTTCCATTTTATTTTCAAGAGGTTCTTCAATCCTATAATTGTGTTCAACTATTGTTTCATTTTTTTTGATAATTACACTTGTAGTATTCAATGTAATTTCAAAGTTTTCGTATTCTCCATCTATAACATTTTGAATATATCCTATATACTCTTCTTCTACTGTTGAAATATCTTGTATAAAATCTGCGAAAATACTTATTTCTTCTGGAAGTATTATTGCTAAGTTACCAAATTGATCTTACTTAAATTCATATGAATACTTCATATAAGTTAATCACCTTCATATTAAAGGTTTATAGTGAATAATTTATACAGTCCAACTCGTCATCTGTTTCAAAGCCACAAAATTTAATCTTCATTTATTTGCTCATCAACTTCTTCTAGATACTTTTCTGTATCTAAATAAGATTCAATAAGATTATCTAAAAATTCAACACTAACCTCTCGACTATCTTCATAAATATGCATTTTAGCTCCAGCTTTTTCTAGTAAACTGATAATATTTTTCATCTCTTTCAATTCATCAATATCTAATAAATTATAAGATAAAATAAAATCATTTTTATTTATTGCTTCTTTTATTTCAGAAATACTTTTATCTGTATGTTTTCTTAGAATCGAGATATATTTGATTTGATCATCATCTTTCTCTATTCGCATTTTCATTTTAGGCATTTAGTTTCTCCTCCATAAGGTTAGAAATCGTCAATAGGTTTAATTCTTTCTCCAGGCAGACTATTCTTCCAATTACCTCCATGCCAACCATTAAAATGTTCATTTGGCGTAGCTGGATATATAATTTCACCTTTGTTCGCTAAATGTGGATATTGTGATGCACTGTAAGAATGGTGACCTTGCACAGTTTTTCCATCTACTTTAGGCTTCTTACCATTTAGAATATCACTTAATTGCTGTTTATCCCAGTTTCTGGTTGGATCCTCTTTATTCAAAATCCTTTGACGTTCCTGATACCAAAACTCATTCACACCAGTGTTTCTATGTTTGGCAAACTTTTTATTCCATTTATAATTTTCATATTCTAATTTCGTAATCGTCCTATTCTCAAATTTGTCTTTCAGCTCTTTCATCTTCTTAGCACTTAACTGCTTTCTTTGTATAGGGTGCTTCCTTAAATCTAATCCCTTGGTTCTTTCTGCTATAATTTTCTCAGCAACTTTTTTTTCACCGATCCTCAGACTACCATTGATGCTCTTTTTACCAAACGGCAAAAACATTCCAAGCGTCGCGTTCATACTCGCTTCCTGCTGTTCTTTGGATATCTTATTTCCAAACATGTCTCGGCCTGTAATCGCTTCGCTGAAGCCGTTGGTGGCAGTTAGGCCATATAATCCTTTTTGCGATGTTTTTAAGGCGTCAAAGGATTTTTGTGATGTCTTGTAGATATCGACCGCCCTGACTGCGGCTGATGTGGCTTGGGTCGTTTTATAGACAGCTTTCCCGCCTTTGAAAATGCGCCCTGCCCAGCCGACGATTGGGATGTAACCTGCTGCTGCCATGCCGCCTGCAGCGACTCGCTGGCCTGCGGTGAGTTCCTCGCCTGTGATTGGATCAACACCTGTTGCGGTACGTTTTGCATCATTCACACCCGTTAGTTCATTGACAATATTTCCGCCATAATCGAGCGCTTTTTCATACCAAGGACGGTTGGCGAGGTCTTTTTGTTCCTTTGCGATCTCGCGGGCTTCTTCTTGTTCTTTTTTGATTTTCAGATATTCAGAAGTTTGCTTCTCAATATCGCTTTTTGCCTTGTAGATTTCGCTATTTTGATACGCTTTCTTATCAAAATTCATAGGCGAAATCGCTTTTCCGTCATTTGTCGCATTCATCATTTCAGCGTACAATGCCATTGTAGCTTGCTGCTCCGTCTCTGACAAAGCATATTCATCTTTTAAATTTTGATCAAGCTCTCTTAGTTCTTTGACCGTCTTTTTTCGTTCATCTTCCGCATCCTCTATTTTTTCATCAAAGGTTTGGCTATCAAATACCTCTAGAGAAATGAGGTCATCAATGTCTTGAAAAATCGTTTTGAGTGCCTTTTTTTGATCCTTCACAATGCTTTTGGCATTCTTGATGCCCATATGTACTGCGTTGTCTAAAAAGTGTTCCTCTATAAAGGTATCGCCGCCAAAGCTCGTATCATCCAGTGTTCCAGAAACACCTTCATGAAAGGCTTTTTGCTTATCAATGAAGCTGATAAACATGTTTACATTTCCAGCGAGCTCTTTATAGAAACTTTTAATATTATCGGCTCCTTTCCCAGTGAAATCATCACCGAGGTTGGCAACACCTTGTAATGCCTTTTTTAAATCTACCATTTGTTCGCGGAGTTCCTGATAGTGTTTTGCCCTTGTGTCCATGGCACTTGTTAGTGCTTTTGCATCAAGTATCTTGCCCAGAAGAAGTCACTCCCTCCATTATTGATCATAAAGTCTATTTTACCGTGACCTTCAAAACGGAAAAATAGGCTAAATGACACAAAAAATGGAATAGACTCTCTATTTAAAGGTCAAATAAAATAAGCTAGACAATGCACTTTGCTTTGTCCAGCCATACATTCATTTTATTTATAATCATTGATCGGTCCTTTATCCATCAAAACATCAATTTCATTAGATGACTTCATTTTTAATTTAGGTCTGCGCTCGGAATTTGGTTTGCTGTAAAGCTCTAGCGGACGGATGATCACCCCATCATTTGTATTTTGAAGCATCCCCGGCACACAAGAATAAATCCTATCATTATCATTCGCATGTTTGGCATGAATTGTCACAGACGTTCCTTGGTGATTATCGATACTCATAGATACCCTATATCTATAAAAGGAACCTGTTCCGTTTGATTGAGCAGAATAAACAACCGGAACGATAGCAAGGATATCGTCATTTAACCGTAATTTAATGACTTCTGTTTTTAGCGAATCACGGTCTCTACCGACATCTCCCATATGCTCTACAGCTCCGTTACCGTAACTTTTGAGAGCTGGAACACCTTTTGCGCCAAACATGGCCACATCTATTTGTTTTCCTGACTTCGTATAGACCAATGCATAAATATCATAATCCGTTCCAGACTCCCAGGATACTGTAGCTGTAATCTCAGGCGTTTTTTCAATGATGATCGGTTTATGACCTTTGTCTAGACTAATTTTACCTTGAACTTTCTCTAAGCTGATAGGTGCAGCCACTTTCTCTTTAGCGGCTGTCTTCATTGGAGCAGGCTCATCAATTTGTTTTTCAGAAGCCATTTGAGGAGGTGAAGAAACATCTTGTTCATCAGGTTCAACCTCCACCCCATAAAGCTTGCATAGCCCTTCCAATCCAGAATTGAAGCCACGCCAGATGGATCGTGCTTTCGTTTCACTATTTCTGATATATAGCTCTACTACGACAATCCCTTTTTCATTTGTAAAGTTTACTGGTGTTAGGTATAGCACCTCATCACCTGTTCGAATTTCTGCTTGCAGATTCTTCACTTGAGAAAAGCCAATTCCTTGATCCTCTGTTAGTGTAATCGCCACCTTTGTGATTCCAGCAGGCACTTTGCTCATATCAAAATTCAATTGATGCCTTTTCAGCTGACCAGATATCTCTGCTGGTAAAAGTGTCGCGACACCCGTGGCACTCTCCGGCTGATTGTAAAAAATAATGCCATTATCTCCTTGAACTAAATCTGAATCTGTTAAGAGAAACGCTGTTAAAGAAATATCAATTGCAGATGATACTTCATAACTGATGGATACTTGTCCCTTTGGAGAGTTTAGTACGGTATTGGCACCCATTTGCAGAGTTTGATTCATTTCAACACTCCTATTCTTTATCTACCATTTATCGCTTTTATAGATCAATTATACCAAATTATATAATAGAACCTATGAATATCTTTATCTCATTTCAATCTCTGCAATGATATGAGACAATGCCAATTAAAAACAAACTACTCTCGAAAGGAGAATCATTATGTATAAAAAAATCATTCCTGCTGTTATGGTGATATTCGGCTTTTGGATCCTTCTTCAAATATCCTTGAACATTAAGATATTTCACAATCCAATGAACTATTTTGTCGCTATTACTCTCTTTTTTCTTTGTATTCAGGCATTAATAAAACTTAAACAATGAAAAACAAAAACCCGAACAAGCATTTACCACGCTCGTCCGGGCTTCTATTTTCCTTTATTACACTTCTTCACCATTCGTTGCGATGACGTTTTGATACCAAGTAAACGAATCTTTTTTAAGGCGCTTCATCGAGCCGTTACCTTCGTTGTCGCGGTCAACGTAGATCATGCCGTAGCGTTTTTTCATTTCACCTGTTGTGAATGACACGATATCAATGATGCCCCAAGGTGTGTAGCCGATAAGATCCACACCGTCGTATTCAATGGCTTTTTTCAGTGCTTCGATATGAGAAGCGAGATATTGAATTCTTTCTGGATCGTGAATAGAACCGTCTTCTTCCACTTGATCTATTGCACCAAATCCATTCTCTACGATGAATAGTGGGATTTGATAGCGATCGTAAAAACGATTCAATGTATATCTTAAGCCTGTCGGGTCAATGGACCAGCCCCAGTCACTTGATTTGATATAAGGGTTATCTACACCATGCGGCAGGGCTCCGTTGACAATGTCTCCGTTGTGATCAGACACAGTATCACTTTTAACCGTTGTCGACATGTAGTAGCTAAAGCCTAGATAATCCACTTTCCCTTTTCTTAAGCTTTCTTCATCGCCTTCTTCAAATGGAATATGATAGCCTTCGCGTTCGAATTCTTTTAGCGCATAGCTCGGATAGTAGCCGCGAACCTGTACATCTGGGAAGAAATAGCGCTGTCTCATATACTCCTCTGCCAGCATGACATCCTCTGGATTTGAGGAATACGGATAGATTGGCACGTGAGAAACCATCGCTCCAATTTGGAAAGCAGGATTGATTTCTTTTCCTTTGGCTACTGCCCATGCACTTGCAAGTAATTCATGATGTCCTGCTTGATACATGACTTCTTTGGCATTTTCGCCTTTTTTGACTGATACCCCTGAATTTGTCCAAAGGAATAGTGGGTTGTTGACATCCATTTTGTTGTTGATTTCATTAAATGTCATCCAGTATGTGACCTTGTCTTTGTATCGATTGAAGCATACTTCTGCGAATTTCGCGAAATACTCAGCGACTTTTCGACTGCGGAACCCGCCGTACTCTCTTGCCAAATGAAGCGGCATCTCAAAGTGAGACAGCGTAATCACAGGCTCGATGCCATGCTTGAGCAGTTCATCAAATACATCATCATAGAATTGTAACCCTGCTTCATTCGGTTCTGCTTCATCTCCCTTAGGGAAAATCCGGCTCCAGCCGATTGATGTACGTAAACATTTTAGACCCATTTCGGCAAACATTGCGATATCTTCCTTATAACGATGATAGAAATCGATCGCTTCATGATTCGGATAAAATTTATCTTCTTCTACCGTTTCAGTTATTTGTCTCGGTACTCCGTGAGCACCTGCTGTCATCACATCTACAACACTTGGGCCTTTTCCTGCTTCATTCCATCCACCTTCAAATTGATGTGCAGCTAATGCGCCGCCCCATAGAAAATCTTTTGGTAATGTCATTATTCATTCCTCCTATTTCACAATTGTAATCATGACGTCTGTTGACTGGCATGTCGATTGTTCTTCTACAATCACATCTTCGTATGCTTGTGTATTGGTGATGATGACTGGTGTGATTGTTTTTAATCCTTTGCTTTCAATGGCTTCTTGATCAAATGTCATCAACAAGTCACCCTTCTTCACCTTGCTGCCTTCTTTGATATGAAGAGTAAATGCTGAGCCATCTAGGGAAACCGTATCAATTCCTACATGAACTAGTAACTCCACCCCGAATTCTGAGCGCAGTCCAATCGCATGCTTTGTCGGCGCAAGCATGACGACACTGCCATCAAACGGTGCATACAGCTTGTTGTCCGTCGGTTCAATCGCAAATCCTTTGCCCATTGCCCCAGAGCTAAATACGGCATCCGGCACTTCAGATAACGGGAGTACTTTCCCTGCAAGCGGTGCAGGAATGGTTTCTTCATTGTTCATCGAAGCATTCATTTTTTCTCCAACTTGATCTTTATTAGACGTTGCACCGGCTGTCTGTTCCACTGTATCTTCCCCATAACCAAACATTTGAATGAGCACAACTGGTAAGATCAGCGCAATTGCGACACCAATCAATATGGCCTGCTAAAGTTGGGACATTTTCTGCTAATATATGTACATTATAATTATACCGATACAATTTATCAATACATATATAATCTCAATTAGCATATCAAAGGAAATTTGGTATGTGCTATAATACAAAGACAATAAATCGTGAAAACAAAGAGGAATAGCCATGTTAAAGTATCAACAAATTGCGAGCGATATTGAAAAATATATTGTCACCCATGAGATGCAGCAAGGGGATAAGCTCCCTGTACTCGAAACACTCATGAGCCAATTTGCTGTGAGCAAAAGTACCATTATCAAATCGTTAGAATTACTCGAAAAAAAAGGAATTATCTATCAAGTGAGGGGCAGCGGCATCTTTGTTCGAAGACATCGGCGCAAGGGCTACATCAGCCTTTTATCCAACCAAGGGTTTAAAAAAGATTTAGAGGAATTTCAACTGACATCAGAGGTTTTAATGCTAGACACCATCACACCTACCGAAGAAGCTGCACTTAATTTGAACATTGAACGAGAAGAGGATGTTTTTTATCTAAAACGAATTCGTTACATCAACGGACAAACCTTATGTTTAGAAGAATCCTATTACCGAAAAACGATCATTCCTTATCTCAACACAGAAATTGCCGCCGATTCCGTTTTTAAATTCGTCAGTGAAGGTCTTGGACTCAAAGTCGGTTTTTCCGATATGTACTTACAAGTAGGCAAATTGAATGAAACCGAAGCGACGCACCTCGGCCTCAAACAAGACGATCCCGCCCTCCGCGTCGAGACGGTCTTTCATCTCACAAACGGCCAGCCCTTCGACTTTTCGAAAATCACATATAACTACACACAATCCCAATTTTTTATTCAAGCGAATAATTATTATGGGTGATGGACTGAAAAAGCCTCCTGAGAGTATCAGGAGGCTTTTTTACTATTAGCTTTTAACCTTTAAACATTCTATCCTTCTTTCTTGAGAAGAAAGACCATCAATCGCCACATCACCATAATAAATATCTATGTGATTTCCTTTACCAATTAGAGCAACTGGAAAAGCATGCTGTTCTTGCAGACACTTTTCAAACTCATCTGGATGAATCTCGGCTTCAATTTCATGTCCAATGAATGCATACTCAAACGGAAGCGTATGATAAAGCTCCACAAGACACCGTACGATCCCCTGTTGAAAATGAACAACATCATGAGCAACAACCTCTGCCCATTTTAAACAGAGAACGAATCCTACATAATCTGCTTCTTTTTGTATGTTGATGGTCATTTCTTTTAGCTTTGAGCCTAAGCCTGACAGTTCAAACTCCGTATAATAACCTGAAAAGTCATCTTCTTTGATGATATTTTCTTTAACACTGTGCTCTATCCATGTTTCACCGTCAGGGTCCTGACTAAATTTTACTTTCGTGATAGACATGTCTTTTTGAGCTAGATAATCAATCAATTGACGAAAAGTATTTGGTATATGAATGGTCTCATAAAAAACGAGTCCGATATTGATGTATCCACCCAGAGCTATGTCGCATCCCTCACTTCATTTTTTCTTTCATTATACTTTATTCAAACTATTATTCTGCGAAAACCCTCCTCTCTTACATGAACACTTCCGATTTAAACCATCAAAAAGATTCATTTTACGAATGCATTAAACAAACTTATGATTAACATAACAAGAATGTATAAGGAGGGTTCGTCACATGAGAGACATTAGAGTGTATCATGTCGATGCGTTTACAACTGAGAAATTTGGAGGAAATGCCGCTGGGGTGGTGTTGGATGGGGAGTTTTTAACAGAGGATGACATGCAGAGCATCGCCAAGGAGTTGAATTTACCGGAATCCGTCTTCTTGCTTCCTGCCCATGATCAGGAAGCTGATTATCGCGTTAAATACTTCACCCCGACGGAAGAGGTCAATTTCTGCGGGCATGCGACTGTTGGATTGACTTGGCTTCTAGCGACGGAGCTAGGACTGGCTAAAGAGAGATCAGGGGTTGTGTTAGAAACAAAGATCGGCAATGTGCCTGTTGTATGGCACGAAGAAAATGGCAAGGTCGTTAATGTGGAAATGACGCAGGTGACACCGAAGACACGAGATTTTGTCATCGATTTAGAAGAGCTTAGTGACATGCTTGGTGTGAGCAGTGACCGCATTGATTCCTCCTATCCTATCAAATTAGCAAACACCGGTAACTGGCATCTTCTTGTTCCGATGAAGCACCAACAGGACATTGATCAAGCAGTACCGAACTTAGCGGCTTTAGCTAGAATAAATAAAGAGCATGGCATCTCGACAACCCACCTTTATACGTTCCACACCTCAAAAGAATGCGATCTTTATACGAGGGATTTTGCACCTGGGATTGGTATACCCGAAGATCCTGTGACGGGGGCAGCAAATGGGGCGTTGGCTGGATATCTTTATTTGGAGGGTATCATTTCTCAGCAAGAAATCACTCACCTGAACATTGCCCAAGGGGATGCCATCGGCAGACCTGGCTTGCTTCGTATCACAGTCATTCCAAATGAATCAGAGCCGGTGATCAAAGTGGCAGGCGCAGCTGTCATCACGATCCGCGGCGTGTTGACTTTATAAAACATCAGCTTGAATGGGGACTTCCTGTTCAAGCTGATTCTATTTAAAATGATTTTTGACCGTTTCGATCCACCTCTTGGCCGATGGGGAAGCTGCTTTGAATGATTTTAGCGCCAAGTTGACCTCACGAAAGACGCTCGTCTCCAGTGGAATGACTTTCGTATGAGGTATGTGCGGCGGCAATACTAATTTGGGAATGATCGTGACCCCAAGACCTTCTTGCACCATAGAAATAAGCGTATTGTTGTCTTCAATTTCAAACAGAACATGAGGCTTCACGCCGCCTCTTTCTTTTAACAGCTTCTTAACGAGAATGTCACAGCCCGCTTTCGGCATGATAAAGGCTTCATCATGTAGCAAGTCCACTTCAATCACTTTTTCCGTATGAAAGCGATGATTCTCTTGTATCAGCACCACCAATTCATCCTGAAAAAGTGGAACGGTCTCAAATTCCCTCGATGACTGCGTTAAAAAACCAACATCAACCGTACCTGAAGCGATCCATTCCTCAATCTCTTCATAACCGCCTTCATATAACTCCAGCTTGATATGCGGATAGCTTTGCGTAAAGCGATGAATAAGGCGTGGAAGGACATTTGAAGAAAAACTGGGGAATGTCCCAATCTTGATGCTCCCTACTTCCATCCCTTGAATCAGCGCCGCCTCCTGCTCAAGCAATGCCGTATGACGCATGATTTGCCGGATATGCGGCATCACCCGCTCACCTGCATCTGTCAACGACAGCCCGTTTCGATTCCGCCGAAGCAGCACAATCCCGAGTTCCGACTCAAGCTTCGCAATATTATGACTCACCCCAGACTGCGTCAACCCAAGCTTCTCCCCGGCTTTTGTAAAACTGCCGCATTCGACGACTGTTAGAAATACTTTGTATTGGAATGTGATCAGTGTGCTCACCTCGTATGTTCATATGGTAAATCGAAAAATAATGCTAGTTATAAAGTTCATTTGGGTTTAGTGACTTCCACCCATTACCAGTAAATCAAAGACACCTATCTCTCTATGGAAAATAACTCAACATGTCTAATTTGTCGAGAGATTCAATATCAACCTATAAGACTGAGATATTTTGCTAATTTTATGATACGATAATAGTCAAAAAGACTACAGGGGATAGCTATATGAGTGAACTTTTTATTGAAAAACGCGATTTTATTACAGATCGAATTCTTTCTTTACGAACAACCGTATTCCATAATCAACCTATTGTCTACATTCTTTATGATGAAAAGAAGAAACCATCTGCTTATATCGGTCAGTCAGTCCAAGCTAGCAGACGTTTGAAGGATCATTTGAAAGACCCAAAAAAGAACAAATTAACTAAAACAATTCTGATTGGACATGAACGATTTCACCAATCCGCCTCTTACAATATTGAGACAAATCTCATAAACTACTTTATTGCAGAAAATCGTTTCCAATTAAAAAATGTTAGTCAGACACGATCGAGGGAAATGCACCATTATTATCAAAAAGACTTTTACAATGAAACTGTCTTTAAAGAGATATGGGAGCAACTTCAAAAAGAAAAGATCGTTACTAATTCAATTGAAACCTTAAAAAATAGAGATATTTATAAACTTTCTCCCTATAAAGAATTATCACCTCAACAAGTAGAAATTAAGCATGATATTTTATCTTTTTGTAAAGAACATATCAACCAGTCAGGTTACCATGTGATTTCGATAGAAGGTGATGCAGGAACTGGGAAGAGTGTTTTACTGAGTTCTCTTTTTAATACGATTCAAGATTTATCAAATGATATGGACTCTGTCTTAAACAAAAAGAACAATTATCTACTTGTAAACCATGCGGAAATGCTTAAAACATATCAAAACATCGCAAAGAGTCTGCCAAACCTGAAAAAGAAACAAATTATGAGACCAACCTCGTTTATCAATCAGATGACAAAGTCAGGTGAAATGGCTGACATCGTGTTAATTGATGAAGCCCATCTTTTATTAACAAAAGATGATAAGTACAATAACTTCCATTACCAAAA
Source organism: Bacillus sp. Je.9.29.b (assembly GCF_051129925.1). Classification (NCBI taxonomy): domain Bacteria; kingdom Bacillati; phylum Bacillota; class Bacilli; order Caryophanales; family Bacillaceae; genus Bacillus; species Bacillus sp. Je.9.29.b. The sequence continues at coordinate 93,666 of NZ_JBCPSO010000003.1, read as the reverse complement.
CCAACTAGAAGAAATTATCAAACGAAGTAAAATAACCATTGTCATTTTTGATCCAAAGCAGGTACTCAAAATTAAAAGCTACTGGAATGAAAAATTACTCGAGGAAATTACAAATAGATATCATGCCAAGACTGTAAAACTCACAGAACAGATGCGTATGCATGCTGATACTGATACGTTGAAATGGATTGACCAATTTGTGTCAAAACAATTATTACCTCTGCCTATAAAACAGGATTCTTTCGAACTTAAAATTTTTGAGGAGCCTGACAAATTTAAAACTGCCATTCAGCAGAAAGATGATGAGGTAGGCCTATCCCGCATTGTATCTACCTTTGACTTTTTACATAAAAAAGATGGAGCTGCCTATATCGTAGATGAAGCTGGTATCAATATGCCATGGAATTTTACAAATGATAAATGGACATGGGCTGAACATGCAGATTCAGTTAGAGAAGTGGGCTCAATCTATACAGTTCAAGGATTTGATTTAAATTATGTCGGCGTCATACTTGGCCCTTCTATCAGCTATGATGAAAAAAAGGATGAACTTCTCATAGACACATCAAATTATAAAGACACAGGTGCATTCACATCAAGAAGTGACATGTCTCCCGAGGAAATCAAACAGGCAAAAGAAAAGATTATACTAAACTCGATTAACGTTTTGATGAAGCGAGGCATTCACGGGCTTTATATTTATGCAACAGATGAAAAATTGAGAAGGAAATTACAAGAGATAAAAGAGGGAGGAAAATATGACTGAGATCAAAGATTTAATACATTCAATTAACCAATTTAGAGATGATCGGAACTGGAGACAATATCATAACCCAAAAGACTTGGCCATCTCAATCTCGATAGAAGCAGCTGAACTGCTTGAAGACTTCCAATGGAAAAGTAATGAAGAAGCTCTTGAGGCGAACGAAGAAAACATCCGAGAGGAAATAGCCGATATCTTAATATATTCACTAATGCTTTGCTCAGATCTTCATCTAAATGTGAAAGAAATAATTGAAGAAAAATTAATAAAAAATGGACAGAAATATCCCATTGAAAAGTAAAGAAACATGATTCGCCTTTTTAATGAAGAAGAGTAATGTCCTATCACTCTTCTTCATTCATTATACTTTAAGAATATATTTGTCTAATTCGTCGTCGCCGACGACGAAGACCTAGACGCTGCTTCATCAGCTTTCACACAATCAATCGCAACAACGAGCGCAATCATCACAGGCTCCATTTCTTCTTTCAAAATATCAACCTTATAGCTGTCACCCCAAGTAAACCATTCCTTCTTCACCTGACCGATCACTTCGCCGTTCTGCAGCACTTGGAAATTCATATCCCACCAGTTACCTTGCACTTCAATCCCAGCAGCATCAATTGAATATTTTGCTTTAAAAAACGTAAACTCTTTTTTAATCGTCAATACCTCTTGACCATCAACTTCTACTAAAAATTTCGGTAAAAAGGTAAACATTTTCTTCGTAATCACAGCGATTTCATCTCGTTCTGTATTCAAAATGGTAAACGTCTTCGGCATCTTCATAAAACTGCCCTCGACCACATACACATCGTTCTCCTGCTGATCTTTTACCGTAAATCTGCCGCTCAGACTAAATACTTTCTGCTTCATATAAAGCTGTTTCATAAGTACCTCCGATTATGTTCAAAAATTTATCCGTTCTTACATTACCTCTGATTATACCAAAAAATAGAATGTACAAAAAACCACCTGATAGCAGGTGGTTTTCGATTACTGATTCATTTTCAGAGATTCTTTTTCATATGTTTGAAAAGCATTTTCCATTCCCATGATGACTTCTTTAATTTTGACATAACCACTTGTGTAAGGAATAGAATCTCTAATCTCTTCCCACATAAAATGATAGGATTTTAGGTCATCCGTTTCACATATAACAAAATCTGTGTAATCTTTACCTGGAAGAGCTTCAGCATCAAAAAAGCGCACCGTCACATGTTCTTTATATTTCTGCATCAACTCTTGCAGCGATGCCGCATGGGTTCTTCGCTCCTCTCGTGGCAAAGCAAGCCAAGATGGATAGAACTCTAATAAAACAACCATCATATATTTCATCATCATACCCCCGATTCTTCTATGTTTGTGATGATTGTACGTCAGATCTAGAGAATGTGCATTAACATAGGTTAATGTTCAGCAGGATGGAGCAGCCTGCTCAGCGAAACCGGAGAAATACCAATATATGAGGCAATATGATATTGAGCGATACGTTGATGTAACCCGGGATATTTCAATAAAAACGCCTGATATCGCTCAATTGCGGGCAAATATAGCAGTTCCCTCTCACGCTCTTCCTTTCTCGTATACAGCCTTTCCACACTAACCCGCACAAACCGCTCCCACATATGACTTCTATCCATCAACATTTGAAGCAGATCATACGGAATTTCAATCACGATAGAATCCTCCATCGCTTCAATCGAATAAGGAGATGGCTGCCCGTTAATCATACTTGCATAAGAAGTAGCAAAATCATCTTCCAACGTAAAAGCCACGTTGTACTCCCTTCCATCCGGTAACAAATAGAAGAGACGGAAGAGCCCCGTTATGCAGAAATAAGCATGCTTCACCTGATCGCCAGCCTTGATCATGCATGTACCCGCTTTTAATTGTTTAATCATTGTTCCATCTTTGAAGGCTTGCCAATGATTTTGTTCGATTGGATACTTGGATATTTTGGTTTTGAAAGTGTCGTAAGGGTCAGTTATTTTGCCCATCTGTTTTTTACCTCCTAATAAGGAAAACTCAAGCCTACTTGGGGATTGTTTTTATGATCAATGCTCAAAATAAGTCTGTCACAATACGTGATGCAAAAAAAGTCTCGTTTGAGGGAAATTACTCAAATGAGACTTTTTTTAGTGTTTATTTAATACCCATTTACAAAATAAGCAATGGTTTCTAATTCATCTTCATTCAGTTCTCTGTTCACGTCATTTTGATATTCTTTTGTGATTTTCTGCTGATCTCCACCACATTGATCAGTGAGTTTCGCAATCATTCGAAGCTTATCTGTTTCCTGACGAAACTCCTCTTTTGTCCACGGTCTTTGGTGTGAAGGAATATACGTATCGGCATCAAAAGCATCTAACTCATCTAAAAGACGCAACGTTTCCTTCACCGTATAATGTACTTTCTCGGCATACATTTTCGGATAAATGCAATCACCAAGAAAAAGGATTTTCTCTTCTTTCACATACACGATCACTGAATCAGCAGCATGATCGCCTCCAACATGCTGCACGATGCAAGTGCCCCCGCCAAGATCAATCTCTATCCGACGGTCAAACGTGACATCCGGTAAAACCACCTGAATATCTCGATGATTCTTATATTCTTCTTTGATGGCCTTCGCGCAAAACTCAATCTCCGTTCCTTCCCTCACCCGCTCATCAATCGCCTCATCTGACCACGAAAACGGAACAAGCTTCTCCATTTCCTTTCTTGTCTGTGCAGAAGCATTTGAAACCGTATCAGGCAGAGCAGGCAGACCAAAAATATGATCCCAATGCCAATGCGTGAGGAGAACTAGATCGGGCATGGCGTTCTCGTGTTTTAAGGTTTCTTTGATAAAGTATTTGGCATGATCTTCCGAGTTACCAGCATCGATCATTAAGGTTTTGTTATTGCCCACGACCATGCCTAGGATGGGGCGGTCGGTAAGTGATACTGGTGTGATGTACCAAAAACTCCGACCTATTTTTTTAATTGAGTGCAAAGGTGCTTCCTACTTTCTGTCATTATTTTTTAAATTGAATCACGTTTTTTCCCATCGTTCTACTGTTTAAGTATAGCGAATTTCATTACTCGAAGTAGCACGTGAAGCCAATATTGTTACAATGATCGCGATTGCAACGCCTAAAGCCCCTGCCCAAGTAACGGAAGATAGAGAAACTTTCTCTACAAAGATACCTCCAATAGCTGCACCTGCAGCCATCGCCAATTGCATCATTGACTGATTTAGACCTAATAGTATACCTGATGACTCTGGCTCCATTGTAGCTAAGTGATATTGTTGAGTCGGGCCAGAAGACCATGCAGCAAATGACCATAATATTAAAATGAGCAATACTCCAACATAAGAATGCGTAACTAGTGAGAGCAATATGAGCATGATGACATGTAATGTCATTCCACTAATCAGAGTAAAATTCACACCCCATCGATCGGTACTAAATCCACCAAACTTTGACCCAACAAGACTAGCAATCCCGAATACGAGGAGAACTCCACTCAGCAATTTGCTGCTTACACCTGATATATTTAAAAGGTAAGGGGATAGGTAGGTATAGGCAATTGAATAACCACCGAGCCAGAAAAAGGTGATGGCTAATCCCAACACTACTTTTGGTTTTTTAAAAAGAGCGAGTTGTTGAATTAAAGGTACAGGTTTATCCCCTTGGATTTTTGGAATCGTAAGAGAAATTATCACCATGGCTAATAATCCGAGTAAGGCTATTCCTCCAAATACAGCTTTCCAACCGAAGAAATCACTAGTCATTCTGCCCAGTGGGACTCCAATGATCAATGATGCTGTAAATCCCATTACTACTGTAGCAATAGCGGTACCTTGCTTACCTTTTGGTGCAATTTTTTCAGCAATTGTTAATGCAGTAACTACGACCATCCCCGCTCCAAGAGCCATAATAATTCTTGACACAATAAATAAGTGATACCCAGGGAGGATGAATGCCAGAATATTACCTAGAATAAAAACGCTAAGTGAAAATAACATTAACTTGCGTTTATTCATTCCCGATGTTAAAGCCATTAATACTGGGGTGAAGATGGCATACACAAGAGAAAAAATCGTAATTAACTGGCCAGCTGCAGCTATTGTAATTCCTAATGATTCTGAAATATTATCCAAAATACCAGAGATGATATACTCTGATGTACCAACTAAAAAACTTACAATAGCTAAAATGTAAATCTTTACAGTGTTTGACAATGTAGATCACTCCTTATATATAATACATTTACATATCTAGAATTGTTAATATGTATGGACAAAAAAACATATTACGATAAGTCGATTTGTATTTAATAAATGAAACTGAATTCTGATGTATGAATTCAGTTCATTTATTAAATATTTTTTTCTAGAATCTCAGCAATTTTTTTTATGGCATTTTCATCTCTTTTATAATACGTGTATTTACCTATACGCTCTGTTGTAATTAATCCAGCTCGTAGTAAAATTGAAAGGTATTGAGATGCTGTTGATTGCGTCATTTTCAATTTATCTGTTATTTGACTAACACATACCCCTGTAGTATTCATATCAATCCCTTCATGGGGCGTAAAATGACGATCAGGTTCCTTTAGCCATTGTAAAATTTGCAATCTGGATTCATTGGATAAGGCTTTGAAAACTTCTATTGGCTCCATACAAACCATTATATCGATAAATAACGATATGTCAACATGTGTTGTTTGAGATCCCTTACAACTTTCTGTTTTCCTAGGTAATTTCTCGCCGCTTTAGGCTTAATCGCGTTTTTTTGCGGGGATAGGAAAAACCCTATAGCTTCTTTACTGCTGGAAATGGAGATGTTTGATGAGAAAGGGTTAGAGTACTTTTTTGCGGCTTGTAAAGATGAATTTATTCTTCTCATCCCTCACCTACTTATGATACGGCTCTCCGTAATACACCAAAGTGAGGTTTTATCTGTAAATCTTCCACAGAAGGTTAAAGGATGTATAAAATTGATGGCTAATAAATAAAGGCAGCTCCTATCTCGAATGATAGTCACTGCTTTATACTTTATATGATAAAACTCTCGCCCTTTAACACATTTTTAAAAGAGTCTTGCACATTTTTTCAAGAATTAATGTTGATGCTAAATCCAAATTCCCATCTTTAACAATAAATGTAAGTACATTTTTGTATATATAGAATTTAAAAGTTCTACAATTTCAATTATATTTTCAATTAAATTTGCATCTAGTTTAGCTAGTTGTGTAAAGTTTAGCAAATCACTTTGAGTACTAGTAATATGATGAATTAATTTCGAATAATCTGTGTACAGAGTATCTAATATATCTTTATCCTTCACATTAAAACTATCGAGTCGATCTGACATTTTAAAACGTTCATGATCTATTTAACGAATTTTTTTACAAATTTAGCGCTCTTAATAGAATAGTTCCAGAGATCTCATCTTTTAAGATTTCTCTTGAAGACCTTATTTCTCTATCGGGGCTAAACAAATGAAACTCTATACGATTAAATCTATTCTTATTTTTCTTCATTATAAAATCCACTAAGTAGGGAGTAATATCTAAAGGAAATTGTATAATTTGATGCCATTCTTCATTAATCAATGCTTCAATTTCGAGTATCAATTTATTATGATTTTCTAGTAATACAGGTCCAACGCTTACTAGATTTGTACCTTTATAAAGAGTTAATAATTCTTTTGGAGCCTCTGCAAATAAAGATAATGTACTTAATCCTGTAGGATACTTTTTTAGATACGCACCCTTACTTATCTCTATTTCTCCAGCTTTATTTTGTAAATAATCTTTTAATATATCTTCAATCATTGTGAAGACTGATGAAAATGCCCCTACATTAACTCCCTTAAATTCTCCATTTTCAATATGTTTAATAAAATTGCTTTTACTTAATGCAATATTTTGTCCATCTTTAGCTACTTTGGATAAATCCACTTCTTGTTCTTCATACTTCATAATTTTATAATCTAAAATACCTATATCGTTTGACTCTTTATTTATCTTAAGTGCATATAAATTAGGAATCAGTAGATGTTTTTTTGTAATTTTATCAAATTCTTTTACCATATATAGTCTTCTTCCATTACTATCTTCTCTAAATAAATCCTTATCGAAATAATAATGTTCGATACTAATATTTGGTGTGTCTTTACGATGCTCTGGTACTGGTAACAACATAGAATACACGTTGTTCCCATGATATAATACTTCAGCATCTCCAAATTCACTATTAATATCATCAGCATCTCTATCAAAAATAAATATTTTACAATATTCATTCTCTAATAAAGCATGATAATCACGGATTTTTTTTAATTTATCGTTCCCCATCTGAGTTTTTTTATCAGGTTCAAAAAATTCAATATCTAAGCTTTCAAACATTCCATTTTCATTTAACTTTTTTAAAGCATATCTTAAATGTTTCCAGTCTGTTTGTCCTTCTGTAATAATAATATTTTTATTCGGATTAGTTAATTCATCTAACCTAACGTTTAAGATAGGAAGATATTTTTTTATAAACACCTCTATAACTCCATCGGAGGAAGCTATTTTAAAAAGAATTTCATCTTCTTCAGGGGAACATTCAGTTTGAACAATTCCGCTTTTGTTTAAATACAGCCTATCCTCATCCTCATTCCCATAAAAAAATATATCATCATCTAAGAGCATAAAATCCTTCAGCTTAAATTTAAAATAGGCACAATTACTCGAGTTTTTAGAAGTATGAGATACCATCTTTATATAAATCCAATTATCTTCAAATTTCTTTAGTATTTTAAAACCCAAATTCAAATCTATAATTTTTAAACGAATATCATGTTCCATATTCATCCCCCCTTATAATGAGAACTCTATTACATCAGATTATATATATTTCGTCAAAAACCTCATCTACTTATGATAAGGCTCCCCCCGAACAATCCGAAACGCCCGATAAACCTGCTCCACCAACACCAATCTCATCAACTGATGCGGAAACGTCATCCTCGAAAACGACAGTTTCTCATTCGCACGCTGCATGACGGCATCGCTTAGGCCAAGGGATCCACCTATGACGAAACATACTTTGCTTTTTCCGTATGTTGCCAGCTTATCTATTGTATCGGCTAATTCTTCGGAAGTTTTCATTTTTCCTTCGATGGCGAGGGCGATGACGTGGGCGTCTGGGTTGATTTTGCTTAGGATGCGTTCGCCTTCTTTGTCTTTGATGATTTTCATGTCTTGATCGCTGAGATTCTCGGGTGCTTTTTCGTCCGCGAGTTCAATGATCTCGATTTTCGCATAGGCTTGTAATCGTTTTGTGTATTCGGCTATGCCTTGCTTTAAATATTTCTCTTTTAATTTTCCTACTGTGATAATTGATATATTCACAGGTCATCCCCACCTTAAGAACAAGTTATTCATATAAGTTATCAACAATTGTGGATAAAATTTGTGTATTTTGTGTCCGATCATTCGTTCCCCACTATATATATTGCAGGTTCATCGCACAATTCACAGGTTGTGGATAAACTGTGTGTATGTTCGATTTTTCTGAATTCCGGCGGCGTTTCGTGATTATCTATGTACATGTCTAATACGGTTTCTATGTGTTCTGCACACGCATAAAATGTTTTGTTCATAAGTTTCTGATTCCTCCAATATGTTCTCTGGTTATTCACAAGTGTTTCGCTCATTGTCCAATATAACCGATTTATTCACATGTTAATAGTCTTTTACCATTTCCTCCACCTTTTATCCACAAACCAAAAAAAGCCCCCACTCCTGTGAAGGCTTCCTTCTATCAAAACGGATTATAAAATCTCGTTCCTCTAACAAATGTAATCACTAGCGACACGATCAGCACCACACCAACAAACAATAACGCAGCATAATCTGCTTTTTGAAAGTCTTTCGCCGTAAACCATGTGCGCTTTTTATGCTTTCCAAACCCGCGCAGCTCCATCGCATTGCTGATCGTTTCAATCCGATCCAAGCTGGAGAAAATCAGCGGCATCACAATCGACAGCGCATTTTTGATCCGTTTTCCCAGCTTTTCATTCTTCGATAAATCAATGCCTCTCGCTTGCTGAGAAATCGCGATCGTTCGAAAATCCCGCTGAATGTCCGGAATATAGCGCAGAGCAATCGCTACAGCATACGAAATCCGGTAGCTGACACCGATTCGGCTGAGAGATGAGGCGAATTCACTTGGATTTGTTGTCACAATAAATAAAAGCGCTGCTGGCATCACGGTCACATATTTGAGTGTAATATTCAATTGATAGAAAAGCTGTTCAAGTGTGACATTGTACCAGCCGGCAATATGAAACAATTCATGCTTCGCTCCGTAGATGGCGACACCTTGCTGGGGCGCAAAGATGTAAATGGCGATGTTATTGATCACTAGGAAAATCGCCAGGACAATCACCACGAAGGAAATATCACGAAATCGTACATTCGATAGCTGAAAGAATACGATACTAGCAACTAGCATAAACACTAATACGCTTGTATCATACGTGAGCATCGCTGCGGATGACCAGAGGATAAAGCAAATGAGTTTGGTTGCACCTGTCAGCCGGTGAATCGGTGACGGGCGATCGATATAGGACAGCATGTCTACAGCCATGTCATTCGTTCCTTTCTGTCAACCTCAATGAAGCGTTCCACGAGTTCATTTGGATTCGGCCAATCTGCTTTCAGCGCCAGTTCATACAACGACGTTTCCTTTAAACTCGCCTTTTGGACAAGCAGCTGATCTGTCAGCACTTTGGCTGGTGTATCATCTGCGATTTTTTCTCCATCTGAAATGACAATGGTTCTTGTTGTGTATTCGAGCATCAAGTGCATATCATGGGTGATCATGAAGATCGTGACTCCCTGCTGATTTAATTGCTCTAAAAACGTCATCATCTCTGTGTAATGTTTAAAGTCCTGTCCTGCGGTTGGTTCGTCTAGGATGAGGATTTCTGGTTCTAATACAAGAATTGACGCGATGGTGACGCGTTTTTTCTGTCCAAAGCTAAGGGCTGAGACCGGCCAGTTCCGAAATGGATACAGTCCACACACTTTCAGAACCCGCTCCACACGTTCCTTGATCTCGTCTTCCTTTACGCCTCTTAAAACGAGACCGAGTGCCACCTCATCAAAGATCATTTGTTTTGAAATCATTTGATTTGGGTTTTGCATGACGACGCCGATTTGTTCAGAGCGATGTTTGATCGTATCTCCTGTGATGTCATCACCATTTAAAAGAATGGACCCTTTCGTTGGTTTTTCAAATGCACAGAGCACCTTAGATAATGTCGTCTTGCCTGCGCCATTGGCTCCTGCGATGCTGATCATTTCTCCTTTTTTGACGGTAAAAGAGATGTTGCTCAGCGTGTTTGGTCTTGTTGGATAATCAAAACTCAGCTCGCGCACTTCTAGTAAATCCTGTGCTGCAATCTGTTCTACTGATGGCTCAGATGCCTCCATCCACTGTTCGATTTTCTCTTTTGCCTCGTCGTCTAAGGTGAGACGCTGTAAATCAGCGATCTGATCTCCCGGTGCAATCGGAATGCCTGCATATTTCATCGCCTTAACATATAAAGGCTCACGCAAATACGCCGCTTCTAATACGTTTGAGGCGAGCAATTCATCTGGTGTCATATCCGCTGCAATCGTTCCTTCATTGATAACGATAATGCGGTCCACATGACGGAAGAGGACGTCCTCTAATCGGTGCTCAACCATCACAATGGTTTTTTTCGTTTGTTTTTGCAGCCGGTCAATGAGGTCGATGACTTCTTTACCTGTTGCGGGATCAAGGCTTGCAAGTGGTTCATCAAACAGTAAAATGTCGACATCGTTGACAAGTACACCCGCAATGGCGACACGTTGTTTTTGTCCGCCTGACAGCTCATGCACGGACGATGCCAGCTTGCCGTCTACCTCTGTTAATCTAGCTGCTTCCTTAACACGTGTTTTCATTTCTTCTCGTGTGACTTGATCATTTTCAAGCGTGAACGCGATATCTTCTCCAACGGTCAGCCCGATGAATTGTCCATCAGGGTCCTGCAGCACCGTTCCGACAAGCTGTGAGAGGGAGAAAATGTTTTCTTTCTCTGCATTTTTCCCGCCGATGTGAAGACTTCCTTCCATAGAACCTTTATAAGACGCAGGAACTAGCCCATTGATACAATGGGCTAGTGTGCTTTTTCCCGATCCAGACGGGCCTGCGATGAGAACTTTTTCTCCTTCATAGATCGTCAGGTTGATATTCTTTAATGTTGGTTCTGCCTGACTGCGATACTTGAATCCGAAATGTTCGAATTGAATCATCGGTTTCTTCATTTATGTGTTCCACCTTGCTTCATGATGTTTCTTTCGATAGGCTGCCGCTTTTGCTTCTCGTTTTCGCATAAGCTGCAATGATGATGGTTCCTAGTACACCGACTGTGATGATGTTTGAAATCCCTGCCACGATGCCTTGAACAAACACTTTGTTCGCAGGTTCTGCATAGATCACAATGTCGAGTACAGGAGCAATGATAAACCAGCCTAATGCCTGTGCGCCTGCTTGTACGGCGTTAAAGAGCGTGATTTTCTTCCAGCCGAAGTCTCCCTCTTCTACTTTTAAACGGTTAGAAATAAAGCCGATCAATAAACCGACGACACCCGATACAATAATCCAGCTCCACCAAGGGCCAAATGTGGTCGCATCTTTAATGAGATGGCCAATAAAACCAATCAGTGCGCCTGCAACAGGACCAAATAGAACGGCCATTAATGCAAGGAATGCGTATGAGGTTTCAATTTGTGTATTCGGAATACCAGTTGGAATAGAGACGAATCGTCCTAAAATGACAAAGACGGCTGCGCCAATGCCAATGGCAACGACAGTTTTCGTTGAAAGTTGTTTTCCTGCCATGATGTATCCTCCTCTTATTCGTATATAATGCGCGGAGCTTTGCGAATCGAAAGGCGCCAGCCTGTGCCTGTGCCGATGTTATAAGCCTTTGCAAATGACCCTTGATTGATCGCCACGCCTAAATGGTCGAGTGAATTGACATATACGAGTGGTTCGCCTACCTTTAAGTCGGCAAAAGATCGTCCATAGGTCATGATATTTTTATACACATTTTTCGGCCCGTTGGCAATGGTAACTTCTATTGCATCCCCATAATTAATTGAAAGCTGTTCAAATAGCGTGTGATGAATGTTTGTCCATAGGTTTCCGAATCTCACATCTAAAATATCAATCGTCCCTGTGATCACATCTTCTTCGGCATAAGCCTGTACGACTGGGAGATGGATAATATCATCAATATTTGCCTTTGGCCCAACCTCTTCAAAAGAAATCACACCTGATGCAATTCTCGCCCCTGTATAAGCGTAAATGTCCCTCCCATGGAATGTATGTGATTTTCCCGACTTTGGCAGCCGGTTAATGGTTTCATCTAAATAACGGGCTTCCACAATGCCAATATCCTGGGCAACGTGCGTCAGTGTCCCGTTATCTGGGGTAATGATATAGTGTGAGCTTGTCGTTTTGACGACAAGACTTTTTCTCTCTGATCCAACGCCCGGGTCAACGACAGAAACGAATACCGTCTCTTCAGGCCAGTATGTGACGGTTTGAAGCAGGCGATAAGAAGCCTCCCAAATGTCATACTGCGGAATATTGTGTGTTAAATCAAAAATGCGGATGCTGCTGCTGACCGTATTTGCCACTCCGTACATTGCACTGACAGCCCCATCATCAATGCCGAAATCTGATTGTAAAACCAATGCATGTTCACTCATGTCAATCTCCCTTTCATTTGAAAAAATGGATGTGGTGTTTCACGTGGAACATTTGAACAATTGTATGAAAAAAAGTGGACAATAAAAAATACCCCATCCTTATCTTTGAATCATAAGGACGAGGTATTTGTCTCGTGGTACCACCTTTATTTACTGTTTGCTCGCGCTAAACAGCCTCTACAAGTACAAAGCTCCAATCTGGCTCATATACTGTGGTTTTGATAACGAGTACCAACTCTCGTCGTCACCTACTAATATCATAGATATGTTCAGCACGAGGCTCAGAGACCATTTTTCGAATCATTATTTTTGCTTCTTTTCAGCTGCCGAAGCTCTCTGTGGAAAAATTGATGATTGTACTTTCTCTCGTCATTGCCTGTATAGTTATCTTGAATTAAAGCTATCATACATGATGTTTTTTGATAAATCAAGATATTTTTCTGAACATTTTTAAAAATGAGTCAACTGGTGCTGGAAGAGTCTTCTTTTTATGAAATTTAAACAAATGTTAAAGAGCGAGATATGGTGTCTTTCTTTTCTAGGGGTATAATAAAGGTGAAGGGAGGTACAGCGTGTGTGGACCATCTGTATGAATGAGTTTAAGCAGCTCTTCAAAAGCACAAAATCTATTTTAACAATTGTTATTATTTTCATTTTATCTACTTTTGTTTCAAGTCTTCCGTTTATCGCTGCTCATCAGGAAAAATGGGAACTGGCAAAGGATCCTTATTCTATTGGGAATGAACTGGTGATGTCTTTATTTGGTTTCTTCCTTATTTTTTTGTTGTCTCATGATATTTTGAGCCGCGAAATTCATTTGAAAACCATTCGTTTTCTCGTCAGTAAAACAACCCGTTTGAACATTATCATCGGGAAATATCTTGGACTGATGCTGTTTTGGCTTAGCTGTATTATGACGACATATGTCCTGAATATGGTGATTTCACACCGTTTTCTGTTCTCAGATGCCTTAAAAATCTTAACCTTTATCAGTGTCGGGATCTCATGTGCTTTATTTTTGTCCATGCTCTTTCCAACACCGCAGAAATCAATGTTTGTCGGCATGTTATTTTCCTTTCTTTTCCCAATCGTCAGTATGATTTCTGTTCTTTCTTCAGAACGAATGATTCATTGGTTCCAATATATGACGCCTTATTATTATGCGCGCTGGAGTGAACCGCTGACCTATGTCCTAATGAACACGGCATTGACCGTTATCTTACTCATTGGAACTGCACTGCTGTTTCAAAGGAGGGATGTGTAGATGCTTCATACAAAAGGGCTCACAAAAAAATATCGTACAAAAGTCGCAATAGACCATATTAATCTTGATGTCAATCAAGGCGATATCTTCGGACTCATTGGACCAAAGGGATCTGGTAAGACGACGTTTTTCAATATCATTACCGGCATCTCCCGCCCTACCTCTGGTACGTTTACAGTGATGAATAAGCCTTCGCTAAAAAAAGTGAGACAGCATATCGGTGTTCTGCCAGAATATACGGATTTATATGAAGGTCTTACGGCTCTTGAGCATATTGCCTATTTATCAAAAATCACCGGAACACGCAAGAAAACAAGTGATTATGAAGAACTGCTCGAATTTGTCGGTTTACATCATGATCATCAGGAGAAGGTCGGTGCCTTCACACCTGGTATGAAAAAGCGGCTTGGAATGGCGCAGGCCATCGCCCATCAGCCGGAATTTATTTTACTCGACGAACCTTTTGCCGATATTGATGCAGATTCAATCTTGCACATCCAGCGGGTCATTGAAACATTAAAGGATGAAGGGAAAACCGTCTTTTTAACTGCTGACCGCCCAAGGTTCACCAATAGTATTTGTACCAAAACGGCGTTCATTTCTGAAGGAAAATTAGTGTCCCCACATACTCATCCTCAAGAGAAAACCATCACATCCTCAAACATACGTGCAACCTTCAAGCATGCATGGATTGATGATGAGGTGAAACCTGTTCTCACGCAGTACCTACAAACTGTCGGAACAGATCTTGTGATCAGTGATGACGAGACCTCATTGTTAATTCGTTCAGAAGCTCAAGTTCCAGCGATCATTCGCGCTTTCGTGAAGTGTAAAGTCGATTTATACAGAGTCACGGCTCAGGATGCCATGATGTCCTCATAAAAAAGTACCGTACGCTTTCTGCACGGTACTTCTTCTTTTTTTATAAAGGTTTACTCATATAGATACCGGTTTCTGCAAATCCTGTTTTCTCGTACAGCGAACGGGCGATTTGATTGTGAGCAAAGACATGGAGCGAGAGTTTTTGCACACCTAATGACTTTGCCTGCTCCTCTAATGCAGCAATGGCCTGCTTTGCAAAGCCTTTTCCTCGATAAGCTTCAAACAAAATAAAGTTATAAATAAATCCTTCGTGCTGCGGGTGATTCGGGTCATAGCAAAGCCAAACCCAGCCAATCGCTTCATCTCCATTTAAGAAATTCCACAGCTCATGATGCTCTGTCTGAAGTCCTTCTGGAAGAAGCCTGTCAAATTGTTCTTCTGCGTTCGCAAGTGATTCTTCCTTCTTCCATGTTCCTGCGAGTACCTTTTCTTCCGCGTACCGCTGAATGGCCTTCTCCATCAATACATCGTAATCGGTTTGTGACATCCGTTGTAGTGTAACCAATCGTACAACCCCCTTTTCTTCATCATATGTCAGTCATGCCAAAAAAACCAGTCCCTTACTGGAACTGGTTAGCCGCCATATCGGTCGGTTTGAGAAAGTTTGATCTCTGCTGATTTTTTCTTCCCGCTTCGGTAAAATTGCACCTTTACCTTGTCGCCGACCTTCCTTTGATATAAGTACTTACGAAGATCCACGATATTCTGTACACTCTTGCCATCAAAGGAGGTCACGACATCCAGCTCTTTTATTCCCGCTTTTCCTGCTGGAGATAACGGCTCAACACTCATGACAACGACCCCAGAGGTAACCTTAGATGGCAGTTTCAACGTTTCCTGCCAGTGGTAGCTCGCAATATCCGCTAATGATTTCATGCCGACGCCAAGATACGGACGCTTTACCTCTCCGTAGCGCTCTAAATCCTCTATGACAGGAATGACCAGATTCGCTGGAATAGACAGCCCGATTCCTTCTACCTCTGATTCAGCAATCTTCATTGAGTTAATGCCGATCACCTTTCCGTCCATATTGATCAAGGCACCACCGCTGTTTCCAGGGTTGATGGCGGCATCTGTTTGCAGTACCTCTGCATTCCAATCTGTCTGTCCGTCTCCATTTGAGTCAACAGGGATTGCACGCTCTGTGCCTGAAATGACTCCTTGTGTGACAGACCCTGCGAATTCAAGCCCTAATGGATTTCCAATGGCGATGACTGGCTCACCCGGCTTCACATGATCTGAGTTACCGAAGGCTGCCGTTTTCTTGATTTTATCACTTTTGACAGTGAGAACAGCTAAATCCATAAGCTGATCGCTGCCGACAAGATTGGCACCAATTCTTGTCCCGTCATGGAGGCTCACTTCAAGCTGGTTGGCGCCTTTAATGACGTGATGGTTTGTGACAATATAAAACGTGTCACCCTTTTTTTTATAAATCACACCTGACCCGCTGCCTGCTTCTCCGCCTTCCTCCCAAAAGCTCGACTTTTGGATATTAATGACGCCGACCACCGTATCTGACATATTAGACACCACTTTTGTGACAGCATCATTGACGTTCACATTCACCGTCTTTAAAGGACCCTGTGATGCTTGTCCATCACCGTTCTGCTGCCATCCAAAGGGACTGCCGCTCTGTCCAGATACATAGGGGAAAAAGAATCCCATTAAAAAAGCTCCTACCAATACACCGATCAAACCAGAAAGAAAATATCCTTTTCTGTTTCGTCTCGGCTTCCACTCTACATCGCGATAATCCACTATGTTTCCTTCCTTTCAGTGAATAGATGATGTATATAGTGTTGGTAAGAAGCTCTTATCTTAATCATACGATTGTAAAAATCATACGGCGCAAAGCGGGGTTGCTTTTTTCGGGTCCGTATCAAATAAATCAAAGCCGTCCCCCACAACAAAGCCCTTCATTTCAAGCGTCTGCTGGACTGCCATACGGGCTAAATCCTTCATGTTGTTGTCTTGACTCAAGTGAGCCAAATATATGCGTGAGGTGGCATCTCCAATGACATCTGTCATCGCAAGAGCAGCATCTTCATTTGATACATGTCCGACATCGCTCAGAATTCTGCGCTTAATGCTCCATGGGTATCGGCCCATTTGCAGCATCCCGACATCATGATTGCTCTCAAACACAAACGTATTGGCTGACTTAATAATGCCTTTCATGCGGTCACTCACATAGCCTGTATCCGTCATGAGGGCAAGTTTGCGCCCTCCATAATGGAACACGTAAAACATAGGCTCTGCCGCATCATGAGAGACGCCAAATGACTCGACATCAAGACCGCCAAAGGATTGAACGGTTTCCATATCAAAATGGAATTTCTGCTCTGTGTCAATCTTTCCGATATGAGACTCCATTGCCTTCCATGTTTTCGCATTTGCATAGACAGGAAGCTTGTACTTTCTTGCCATGACACCAAGCCCTTTAATATGATCGGAGTGCTCGTGTGTCACAAAAATGCCGTCCAAGTCCTCAGGCTTGCGGTCGATTTGGCTAAGCAGCTCGACCATCTGTTTGCCGCTTAAACCAGCATCCACCAAAAAGGCATGCTCGTCTGTTTCTAAATAAAAAGCGTTCCCCGTACTTCCGCTCGCTAGTACACTGAACTGCAAGCTCATGTTCTCTCACTCCATTGAAGATTTGTCATCTTTCTCTATATGATCAAGTGTTGAGCCATCGATGGCATTGATCAAATATTCTTCCTCTGTCTTTTTCTTTGAACCTGCTGATACGCCTTCAAGCTCCACCCGCCATACAGGAACCATGACTTGCGTGCTTGCCCCAGGGTATTGCGTATAGTAGCCAAGCTCTACCTTTTTCACGGTCGTATTTTGACTCAGCATATTTTGCGTATATAAGTCCTTCACTGTTTCAAGTGCTGGGACAAGGGTTTCTTTTCTCACTTCATTAATCGATGTCACCATCGATTGCTGATAAGAGACGACTTCGTTTTGATCGTTGAGATTTAAGGTGATTTGCCCGATGGTTTCGGTGTCATCAAGGCCTTCTTGGAAGATGTATTTCCCTTTATACGTTTGGAAAAAGACGATTTTCCCTGTCTCCTCATCTATATTCCACAGCTTATAATTCTTCCCATCCAGCAAACGCTGGTTCACAAGGTTCGTCGCCGCTGTTTTGATATCCTTTTTCGGCAAGGCAACTGGTTTGTTGAAGGTCATTTCAAGCAGCGTGACAGGATCATCTTTGTCTGTTTTCGGGAATGTGCTTTTCGCCTTTTGATCAGCTAATCCGTCGACATCCTTTTTCGTATATTGCTTCTTTTCAGCTGTAATGCGGTATCCAATCTTCGCTTCATCTGATAGATTGCCATATTTGATCCCGTCTGCCTTCATTTCTTCCAGCGTATCCGTTTTTTCGATAATCGCAAAATGATCGGTTGACCGTTTTTCAAAGTATTGAAAACCTAGAAAGATATCGAGAACGAGAAAGGCTAGGATAAAGATCGTTTTGGTCTTATTCCACTCCATGATTCTCGCTCCCCTCTGTCAAAAGATCATTCGATAGAATCACGGTTTTGCCGTTATATTTCATACACCATACAGGCTCCAGCCAGACAAACATTGCTTGATCTTGATCTGATGCAGTTGAAACAGCTTGATATGCAGGGAAAATCTGTTCAATTTTCTCCAGGTCATCATATTTCGTCTGCTTGATGATCAAGTCCTTCAGCTCTGTCCCATTCATCAGCTTGACCTGTTCACTTTGACTCGCTTTATTGCCAAGAATATAGTTTGGGCGCTTGTAATTCAAAATGTCATCATTCGCCCATTGGACTTCAAGGGAGGTCATCCCAAATGGATGCTTTGTACTGTTCACAATCGGCAGACCGTCCATAAACATATTAAAGGACAGCTGCTGGTTGCTGTTGATGCCAAAATATTGATAGTCATCAGTAAAGCTTCCCGTATCATTGAAATATTTCACGCTTCGCTTAATCAAATCCCCCGTTTGGAAAACAGTGCTGGAATTGATATTGCGGTGCTGATATTGAATGCGGTGGTCTTTTTGATTGGCTTCAAGGCGGCTTGTGCCATCTGTGTACACCGTCCGGTTTAAATTAGATTCCTCACCGACAAGGCTCGGGTCCGTAAACAAAGCGTCTTTGAATTTGTTTGTCTTAATCGTTTCGATAAAGAACATTTTCGATTCAAGCTGCTTTTGCTTTCTCGGAAGAAGGAAATCTCGTTTAGAATTCGTCGAGAATGTATAAAGATCATAGCGCGGCATCTCGTTTTGAGCGGCTGCGATACTGTCCATCAGATTACGGTAGTTGGCGGACTCAATTGTCAGCTCAAGCACCGTTTCCTTGCTGTATGAGACCAAATACACTTTTTTATTGGCCTTATCCTGCTGGGCGAACGGCACAATCATCCGATCAAACGAGTTGTATTCAATGGACTTGTTCGGCCATTTAAAGAGCGCTTGGAAAATATCAATCGGAATCGGATCATTGAACACAAGATCCAATGTCTTCCCTTGTCCTTCGCGTCCATAGAAGAAATTCTTAAATTTCTGCTCGGAATATTGATCTGACACATCATTAATCTCTTTGACATCCCAAAGGCTCACATCATTCCAAAAGTTTTGAAAGAGTTCCTTTTGATCCACTTTAAAATGCTCTCCATTTGAATGAATGAACATCTCGCGTGGCTTCACGACATCAATGAGACTTCTAGGCTCGTCGCTTGAAATCTTCTTCGTTTCCACGACCTTTGTGCCGGTATCTGCCTGATCCTGCATGACGGGCTGGAACATCCAGATATTCCACGTAAATACAAGACTGATCGCAATTAGGATTGTCAATATTATGGTTTTAAAGGTCTCACGCTTCATCCCAATCATCCTCTTGTTCTTCATTGTACGGAAGGGTAAAGGTCACCGTTGTCCCTTTTCCTTCAATGCTGTCAGCCCAAATATCTCCGCCATGAGCCTGAACCATTTCTTTTGCAATCGCAAGACCGAGGCCGGTTCCGCCAAGCTTTCTTGTTCTTGCTTTATCTACCCGATAAAAACGTTCAAAGATTTTATCCATATCCTTTTTCGGAATACCGATTCCTTCATCTTTCACGCTGAATAACACAAGGCCTTTCTCCTCATCCAAATCGACGGTAAACGTGATGTGTCCACCCTCTGGTGAGTATTTCATGGCATTGGAAATGATATTATCGAGCACCTGTGTAATTTTATCTTGATCGATTTCTACATATACTTCACGCTGCGGCAGGTTGCGGATAAAATCGACATGCTGCTCCTTCGTCATTTCAAAACGATCAATGACGAGCGAGATAAACCTGATAAAGTTCGTCCACTCACGGTTGAATTGATAATCCTTGCTGTCGAACTTAGACAGCTGCAGCAGGTCATTGACAAGCCGGATCATGCGCTCAGTTTCATTTTGCGTGACACTGAGGAATCTTGGCGCAAGCTCTTTATCACCAATCGCACCTTCAGCCAGCGCCTCAAGGTAGCTTCGCATCGTCGTCAGCGGTGTGCGCAGCTCATGCGATACGTTCGCTACGAATTCACGACGTTCAGCATCAATTTTCTCCTGCTCTGTGACGTCATAAATGACCGCAATTAAGCCATCAATTTTCCCATGCTCTTTCTGAATGACGGAGAAATTAACACGCAATACAGACAGCTGATCTTCGCGCTCAATTTCGATCAGCATGGAATCTTGATTTTCGACTAAATCTTCAAATGTATGAGTTTCCTCTAAGCCAAGTAAAGACGTGATCGGCATCTCTAGTGCTGTTTCACGTGAAACATTTAACAGCTCTAATGCAGGGCTGTTTAATAGAATAATCGCACCGTTTTGGTTCGTTGCGATGACACCGTCCGTCATATAGGCAATGACAGAAGAAAGCTTTTTCCGCTCGCCCTCCGTCATCAGCTGAGCTTCCTCCAGCTCTCTGGTCAGATGGTTAAAGGTTGTCGCAAGCTGGCCAATCTCGTCATGTCCATACTTCCGGACCTTTCTGGAGAAGTTCCCTTTGGCAAGCTCGATCGCCTGCTTTCTCATATCTGAAATAGGATGAGTAATCGTTCTGAAGATGAAGATACCAAGTAGAGCAGTCGTCCCAAGTGCAATCAGTGTCCCAGTCGCTAAAATGGTGTTAATGGTTCGCATTTGGTTAAAAACACTTTCCATTGAAGACACAACATAAATCACACCAACGGTCTCTTGGTTCTCATTTTTTACGGCTGTCGCAGAAATACGCACCCTTTTATTTGATTCAGGGTCATAGAATTTTTTCTCATAGTCTTTGCCGACCGCAAAAATACGGCTAATGATTTGATCAGTGATTTTCTTGCCGGCAATCTCTTGACTGCCGTTATTTACAGAGGCAATGACCTCTCTGCTTTCGTCAATATAGCTGACTTCAGAGATTTCATTAGACTCATCTTTGTTGTTAAAATCGTTTAATATCTTTTGAGCATCCTCTTTTAATTCTGCCTTGCTTTTCGATGAATCTTGTTCTAGGTAATACGATAACGAGTAGATTCGCTGATTCAAGGAATTATCATATGAATTAATTAAGGACTGCTCTAGCTGCTTCACAAAGTACACGCCAATGATCTGCATGGCGACGATGATCAGCAGCACGTAAATCAAGGTCAATTTGAAGTGAATCGAGCGAAAAAAACCTACTTTACTCATAAGAATCTTAGTCCTGCTCTGGGTTTCTTAAATAGTAGCCGACGCCTCGTCTTGTCACGATCCAGCTCGGGTGGCTAGGGTTGTCTTCAATCTTCTCACGAAGACGGCGGACTGTGACGTCTACTGTACGGACATCTCCGAAGTAATCGTAGCCCCATACGGTTTGCAGCAAGTGCTCACGTGTCATGACTTGTCCGATATGTTTCGCTAAATAATGAAGCAGTTCGAACTCACGGTGCGTCAATTCAATCGTTTCCTCGCGCTTAGACACCACATACGCATCTGGATAAATAACGAGTGATCCAACCTCAATATCATTTGATTCAGATTCTTCCTCCGTCTGCGGAGCAGCGGTTTGTCTTCTCAAATTCGCTTTCACACGGGCAAGCAGCTCACGTGTGCTGAAAGGCTTTGTCACATAATCATCTGCGCCGAGCTCAAGACCGATGACTTTATCAATTTCAGAGTCTTTTGCTGTCAGCATGATAATCGGCATGTCATATTTCTTTCTCACTTCACGGCATACTTCAACACCATCTTTATTCGGCAGCATAATGTCGAGCAGAATAATGTCCGGCTTGATTTCTTCTACCATTTCAAGGGCTTCGTTTCCATCATATGCACAATGAACCTCATAGCCCTCTTTCCTTAAATTAAATTCCAATATATCAGCAATCGGTTTTTCATCATCTACGACAAGAATCTTTTTTTCCATTGTGATTTCCTCCTGCATTTTTAGCATCTATGTCATTCCATTTTGCATGTATCATTACACCTTTTCCATTTATGAAAAAAAGGCTCACTGTCTATTATAACGTTTTACGAGGCAAAGATAAAAATAATAACGGCTTTCTTTTCTAGTAAACGTTGGATAGGAAGGCGCTGCTCGAAAAAATTGATGACTTTTTCCTTTTTTATTGAAACTTTTCCAATCACCAGCCGTCTATATAGATGTAACGTCTTCTTCTTATGGAGCCGGGCCCTACCTAGGTCCGGCTTCTCCCTTTTTATGCCTTCTTTTCATAATAAAAACGCACCTGCGATTGCAGATGCGTTTGGAAGTGGCTCGGGACGGAATCGAACCGCCGACACACGGATTTTCAGTCCGTTGCTCTACCAACTGAGCTACCGAGCCATCATCAAAAAGATGAATATGTATAAATGGCGGTCCGGACGGGACTCGAACCCGCGACCTCCTGCGTGACAGGCAGGCATTCTAACCAACTGAACTACCGGACCTCAGTAACTTGCCCGAAAAAGCAATCGTGGTGCTCCTTCAAGCAAGTGAGGAAAAAATTAGCTTAACGCTAAAGTAAATCAATGACCCGTACGGGATTCGAACCCGTGTTACCGCCGTGAAAGGGCGGTGTCTTAACCGCTTGACCAACGGGCCAATACATGGTGAGCCATGAAGGACTCGAACCTTCGACCCTCTGATTAAAAGTCAGATGCTCTACCAACTGAGCTAATGGCTCTCGGCTTGTGAAAAGTGAATCTGAAGAAGCTGTATTGCGCCAAACCAATCGCTTTAAAAAAGCTGGAACATCGCATCCTAACAAGTTTCAGAGACCTTTGCAACAACGAGATTTATAATATCATAGAGTAATTACATATGGCAATACGTTTTTCGACATTTTTTTAAAAAAAGTGTCGGATTTAAATATCTTCTATCAAAGCTCCCACTTCTGCAACCGCCTTCATTAGATACGCCTTTTCGGATGTCTTCTGCCTACTCAAACACATAGACACGTTTCAGGCCGCTCAAAAATGGCTATACATGAAACAAGTGACATTGTCATTGAAAAAGGAGGAAGCAGTATGAGTTCATTCAAATTAGGAGATAAAATGCCCAACTTTTCACTTCCAACAATACAGGGCGATCACATTGATTTCGACAAACATTTAGAGGAACATCAAAGCTGGCACCTGATCGTTTTCTTTAGAGGATCTTGGTGCCCGGTATGTGTAGAAGAATTAAAAGAGCTCGAACAGCAGCAGTCATATTTTCAGGACAAGGGTATTCACTTGATGGCGATTTCAACGGATAACCCTGATGACTTGAAGGCATTTGCGGATAAAGAGGGACTGTCCTTCCCGATCATGTATGACCATGACCTCACGTCATTAAAAGCATATGAAGTCCACTATCACGGGGAAGATGCCCCATATGAAGACCACGGGGTGCACGGTGAACCCGCCTATTTCTTATTAAATGAAAAAGGTCAAGTGCTCTATCAGCAAAGACAAACAAGTCCGTTTGGCAGACCGCATGCCAACGAACTACGCAAAATCATTCAGTACATCCGCAAAAATTTAAAAGGCCAATATAAAAGCCTGAAGTAAGGAAAAAGCCCTCGTGATGAGGGCTTTTTTATGAACGTTTTTTGTTAACTAGCCAGTCAGCGGAGAAAAAAACAAGGAGTCCCGCCATTAAAATGACAAAAGTAACCGGTGGTCTGTCACCTTGGAAAAACGCGTACAGCGCATGCCCTCCTAATGCCAGAAGATAAAAGACAAATGCCGGCACAGCTGCTTTATGTGCATTCGCTTGTTCTCTTTTCGTCATTTTTTTAAAAAACATTGTGCTCTCCCCTTTATGATGCTTGTTTCATCGTCACCCTGCGAAGTGCCCGTGAACGGATATATTCCATTGGTCCAATTCTCCAAACCTTTAGGCAAACTGCTGAAATTGCGATTTGCAGAAGTGAAATCAACACCCATGCCAATACAATCAGGGGCGCATTGATTTGACCGCCAAGACCAAATCCCCAGCTATAAAAAAGAATGGAACAGATGACATTTTGCAGGATGTAGCAGCTAAGCGCCATTTTCCCTACATATTCAAACCAAGTCCACATGAACCAAGACTCCGTGCGTGCGAGGAGCTTCGCAATGACAGCTATATAAAAAATAGAGAGGAATGGTGAAAAGACGTAGCGCACCACAAATTCCACTAGATCGTTCGGAACGAAGACTAGTGCATTCAGCGGCAGACCAACCCACAGCCCGATTCGGAACAATATTTTCCGGAGAGATTGTCCGCGTTCATTTGCATAAAATACACCGGCTCTCATCATCCGCACACCCAATAAAAACAGAAATGTGTTCATTGGAATAATAAAGATCGCTTCTTCTCGGTACATGAAGAAGTATTGTAACCGTTCTTGAATCTGCGAGATCCATGTCTCTGGCAGCTGCTCTTCCAGCGCCGTTTCACCGCTTTGATCATCGGACGCTGACTCCATTTCAGAGAGGGAGTACAGCATCAAACATGACATCACGAGCAGATGAATCACACCTGAGAACATCATGCCCTTTTTGATGCGCCTGCTTCCTCCCCGTACAATGTAAGCCACAAGCAGCCCAGTAACGGCATAGCTCATGAGCACATCATATTCCATCACAAGCGCAAAATGGACAAAGCCTTCGATAAATAAAAATAAAAGAATCCATAAATAAGTACCCGGCCAAGGCGTGTTTTTCCTTTTTGCCTGCTGGTATTTCAGCTCCAATCCAACACCAAACATGATCGCGAGCAGCGAGAGCATTTTTCCATAAACGAACATGGAGACAAGACTTTCTAGAAAACTGCCATTTTCATATTCATCTGCAATCTGATCTGTCGCAAAGGTATCCCCTGCATACGCAAAAAACCAGACGTTCGTTCCCAAGGTGCCTAGTATGGCAAAACCTCGTAAAATATCTAATAATCGTATTCTTTCTTTCACTAGAACGCTCCTTCCTCCTATACAGTTATCATATTTTGGTAATGACCGGAAGTCCGTTCTAGTGAAATTAAGGAATATTTAAACAAAAAAACACCAGTAAAATGCGAGATTTTACTGGTGCTTCATCAATCTATTCTTATGGACGGTACACGCTGCGGACAACGTTCGTTTGTGAACGATCTGGTCCGACTGAGAAAATGGAAAGTGGAATACCTGTTAATTGTGAAATGCGCTCTAAATAATGGCGGGCATTTGCAGGCAGCTCACTTAAGTTCTTCACACCTGTAATATCCTCTGTCCATCCTGGCATTTCTTCGTAGACAGGCTCACATTTCGCTAATTCATTTAGGCTTGCTGGGAATTCCTCAGTAATTTCTCCATTCAATTTATAAGCGACACAGATTTTCAATTTTTCAATCCCTGTTAGTACATCAATTGAGTTAAGAGATAAATCTGTAATTCCGCTCACACGGCGTGCATGACGGACAACAACGCTGTCAAACCAGCCGACACGGCGCGGGCGTCCAGTTGTCGTACCGTATTCACGGCCAACCTCACGAATTTGATCGCCAATTTCATCATGGAGTTCTGTTGGGAATGGGCCATCTCCAACACGTGTTGTGTACGCTTTTGACACGCCGACCACATGTTGAATTTTCGTTGGTCCTACGCCAGAACCAATCGTCACGCCTCCAGCTACTGGGTTAGATGACGTCACAAATGGGTATGTCCCTTGATCGATATCAAGCATGACCCCTTGTGCGCCTTCAAATAGCACGCGGCGGCCTTCATCTAGTGCATCATTCAGGACAACAGATGTGTCTACGACATATTTTTTCACTTGCTGGCCATATTCATAATACTCGTCTAAAATATCTTCAATCTTGAAGCCTTCTGTGTCGTACATTTTCTCTAAAAGACGATTTTTCTCTTCTAGATTGCGTGCAAGCTTCTCTTCAAATACTTCACGATCTAATAGATCTGCGACGCGGATACCGACGCGGGCAGCTTTATCCATATAAGCTGGTCCGATTCCTTTTTTCGTCGTACCGATCTTGTTAGCCCCTTTCCGCTCCTCTTCTACCTCGTCCAATTTTAAATGGTAAGGCAGAATAACATGGGCTCTATTGCTGATTCTGAGGTTATCTGTACTCACATTCCGTTCGTGAAGATACGCAAGCTCAGTGACCAACGCTTTAGGATCAACCACCATTCCATTACCAATGACACAAGTTTTCTCTTTATAAAAAATACCGGATGGAATGAGATGTAGCTTGTATGTCACTCCATCAAATTTGATCGTGTGACCTGCATTGTTTCCCCCTTGATAACGGGCAATCACCTCTGCATTTTCTGAAAGGAAATCGGTAATTTTCCCTTTCCCTTCGTCACCCCACTGCGTACCTACTACGACTACTGAAGACATATCGTGCACCTCCGTTAACCTTTCAAAACGTTATCTCTTTCAAACACATTTATTTTATCAATGCACACCGAAAAAGTCAACGCAAAATCCGAACATTAATATCTCGAAATCGAATTTTGTTCGTTTTAAATATGAGAAAAAGCGCTTTACTCACTTCTTCAGCGCTTAAAAAGGGAGGTTTTGAGTAAAAACAACGTTTTTGATTGTTCTTACTTTCTATTGATTTTCAATTAAATGAATCATCGAATTTGCCATAAAGTCTGGTGAGTACGGTCTACCTGTCCTCAGCCACCATTCAGCCGTTCCAACGTAAGCAGAAATAACGAATTGCTTCTGCATGTCGATAGGAACGAGATGCGGATCAGGCTTTGAGCCTGCAACCCCCTCTATCCCCAAAGAAAAGCTTTCTTCAAAAAAAGCACGAACCGTTTCATGAATATTGAGCTCTCGCCCTCGTTTCAAGAGAATTTGATACTCCTTTTCATGTTCTTGCAAATGCTGATAAAATCGAAAAATATATACATATGCCGGATGCTCTTTTTCCAAATCATCTTCTTGTACAGGCGCAAAAATGGCACATTTCATCACATCAAACATCTCATCCATCACCTGCTGGGCAAGATCAAATTTATCCTCATAATGCTGATAAAAGGTCGTGCGGTGAATGCCTGCCACTTTCGTCAAATCCTGTACAGAAATCTTCCCCCATTCTTTCTCGCTTAATAACTGAAATAATGCTTTTCTTAATTGCTGCTTTGATTCCGTTGCGCGCTTATCCCCTCTGTAGCAATCCGCCACAAGTCGCTCTCCCCTTCCCATTTTCTTCAACAGATTTCGCTTTTCTGTTGGTTGAATCCTCCAGGCCGATGAATTAACTTTAATCTAACACAATGAAAAAAAGGAAGCATCTGACAACCTATAAGGAGTGATGATCATGGAAACAATGTCCCCAAGTGCCGTGCAAAAAACGTTATTAAGAGGAAAAAACAAGCAGGACCCGTATCACCCATTTGATTGGTATGCCAACATGCGTCAGACATCACCTGTTCATTTTGATGAAGCCAGCCGAACGTGGAGTGTATTCACCTACGAGGAAGCCAAGCGTGTGACAATCGATAAAGATACCTTTTCGAGTCAGCCCCCTAAAAACCAGCGGAAGCATTCCCTGATGAAAACAATGGTGATGATGGACCCGCCCAATCACACTCGCATCCGCTCCATTGTCAGCAAAGCCTTTACTCCTCGAGTCATGAAATTGTGGGAGCCTCGTATTTATGAATTAATGGATGAACTCATGGCACAACTTGAAGGAAAAAAAGAGATTGACCTAGTGCAGGACATCTCCTATCCGCTTCCTGTCATTGTCATTGCAGAGCTTTTAGGTGTGCCGTCAGAGCATAAACAATCCTTTAAAGAATGGTCAGATATTCTCGTCAGCATGCCTAAAAGTGAAAATGAGGAGGATGTAGCTGAATGGCAGAAAACACGTGACAAAGGGGAAGCTGACATGATGGCGTTTTTTGCAGACACCATTGAAAAGAAGCGTCACAATCTTGGTGATGATTTGATTTCCCTCATCATTCAAGCGGAGGAGAATGGAGACAAGCTGGCAGCGGATGAATTAATTCCATTCTGTAATCTTCTTCTTTTAGCCGGCAACGAAACAACAACCAACTTGATCTCCAATATGATTTTCAGCTTGTTAGAACAGCCGGGTGCGTATGAAGCACTCGCCCAATCACCTGAACTCATCCCACGTGCGGTGGAAGAGGCCGTCCGTTTTCGTGCACCAGCTCCTACAATCGTCCGCTATGTCACAAAAGATACAGAGCTTGGAGGGAAAGTGTTGAAAAAGGGTGACAATGTGATTGTGTTTCTTGCTTCTGCCAACCGGGATGAGCGTCAATTTTCAAATGCACATGAATTCGATATACACCGCCACCCTAACCCTCATATTGGTTTCGGGCACGGTATCCATTTCTGTCTTGGTGCACCACTGGCACGTCTTGAAGCATGTACAGCTACAAAGATTTTAATAGAACGATATGAGGCACTAGAGCTCCTCTCGTACGTTCCAATGACAAGCAGCAGTATGTATGGGCTGAAAGAGCTAAAACTGTGTGTCACGCCTCGTTCATAACAGAAAAGACTCCCGGGCATGGGAGTCTTTTTTAAACAGGTGTAATACCATCTGTGTTCATCAGCACAACTCGATACCCATCTGGGTCTTCAATGGTTGCTCCTCCCCGGTCCCAGTATGGATTCGTTGAGGTGACATGCCGTCCGCCAAATGAGAGCAATCTCTTTTTCATTTGCTGAAATTCCTCTTCATCTGGAATATAGAAAACAAGCAGCTGTTCTGGATGCGGGACGGGCAGGCTTTCTTCTTCTTCATGTTTGGTGATTTCTAAATGAACATGCTGGTGAGGCAGCCCGAGCATCACACCATCGTACCCTTCATGCTGATCAAATGAGCCTATTCGTTTGAGCCCTAAGCCTTCTTCATAAAAGGAAACAACCTCTTTCATGTTGACGGTTGGGCGTGCGATACGTAATTGAGCGGCTTCAAACTGTTGAAATTTCATCAGTCTTCACTCCTTTTCTCCTTTTAGTATACGCTCTCTCTTTTTCTCTCTCCTCCTCATTTTGATTGTTTTTTCAATCATTCTTTCGATGTAGATCAATCAAAAAAGCCCAGCTTCTTGAGCTGGGCTTTAAGCACCGGGCGGAACTCCCGCATCATCAAATCTTCTTTCCAGGTTGACGAATTTGTTATATTCTTTGACGAACGCCAGTGATACTGTACCAACTGGACCGTTACGCTGTTTGGCAATAATGATTTCGATAATGTTCTTATTCTCTGATTCTTTGTCATAGTAATCATCACGATAAAGGAATGCCACGATATCGGCATCCTGCTCGATACTTCCTGATTCACGAATATCAGACATCATCGGACGTTTGTCCTGACGCTGCTCTACCCCACGGGAAAGCTGAGACAAAGCAATAACCGGAACTTCAAGTTCTCTTGCTAGCGATTTTAATGCCCTAGAGATTTCAGAAACCTCCTGCTGACGGTTATCACTTGATCGTCCGCTCCCTTGAATAAGCTGCAAGTAGTCAATCAGGATCATGCCAAGACCATTTTCTTGCTTCAATCGGCGGCATTTCGAGCGAATTTCACTTACTCTAATTCCAGGTGTATCGTCAATGAAAATCCCACTGTTTGACAGCGAGCCCATCGCCATTGTCAGCTTGCCCCAGTCTTCTTCTGTCAGATTACCGGTTCTTAGGTTCTGTGCATTGATATTCCCCTCTGCACAAAGCATACGCATAACGAGCTGCTCCGCACCCATCTCTAAACTAAAGATAGCAACACTTTCGTCCGTTTTGGTTGCGACATTTTGGGCAATGTTCAATGCGAAGGCGGTTTTCCCTACTGATGGACGAGCCGCTACAATGATTAAATCATTTCGCTGGAATCCAGCTGTCATCCGGTCAAGCTCAGAGAAACCTGTTGGAATCCCTGTGATATCGCCTTTACGGTTATGAAGCTGTTCAATATTATCGTATGTTTGAACAAGAACGTCCTTAATGTTTTGAAAGGCTCCTGAGTTTTTACGCTGCGCCACTTCCATAATGGTCTTTTCAGCATCGCTCAACAGGTCCTCTACTTCATCCTCACGCGTGTATCCATCTTGTGCAATGGTTGTCGCCGTACGGATCAGACGTCTTAAAATGGATTTCTCTTCTACAATTTTTGCATAGTATTCAATGTTTGCAGCAGTTGGGACAGAGTTCGCAATATCGGTTAAATACGAAATCCCGCCTACCTCTTCTAGTAAATCTGTATTGGCAAGCTCAGATGTCACCGTGACAAGATCGACCGGTTCCCCTCTATCGCCAAGTACAAGCATCGCATTGTAAATCTTTTGATGCGACATTCTATAGAAATCCTCTGGAATTAATACCTCAGAAGCGAGCGTTAGCGCGGATGGTTCTAAAAAAACAGCACCTAATACGGCCTGCTCGGCTTCTATATTTTGCGGCGGCAGCCGGTCATCGAGAAGTTCCGTCATGCCAAGCACCGTCCTTTCATAAAAAAATACGCTACTCATCATTTTAACATTTTCATCAATAAAAAAGTGAAAAACATCGACTATAGTCAAAATTACCATGTTGATATTTTGTGCAAACCAGCGCATTTCAATAGAAAAGACTCTGTAACATCAATTGTTATAGAGTCCTTCGTTATCGCTAATAGAATTTGGATTTGTTGCCGTTCACACATGTAATCGACGCTCCAACATGGCATGTTCGGGTGCGTTTTTCTAATCTATCGTTTTCTTAACCCCATAATTCACTTTTTGCCCAATGTCTTGTAAGGAACCGTTTTGATAACCAATAGATAACACCAAATCGGGGATAGAATCAAACCCGTTTTTCGCTAGATCAAATAGCTGTGCTCCGTAATGTGAAGCGGCAACGCGCGCATTTTCTGCTGTATATGGGTTTTTAAGAAGTTCTTCTTTGTATAGATCAAAAATATTCGTTCCGTTATCCGTTACAAATTGACCATTTACAATGCTTAAATCTTTTAAATTGTAGCCTGTCACCGTTTTGATTTGATTGACAAGATGGAACTTTGCCAGAGAATCCTGTGTGAATTGAGTAGAATCATCATTTCTGCTTTTCATAATATGGAAAAATAATTCTCTTGTATTGTTGGTTGTATTTAATAAGTCTTCTATTTGTTTCATCAGCGATTCGTCTTTTGAACCACTTACCACTAATTTAAAATTGTTCGGGTCAATGGTAAAAGTTAAATTTGTGTTTTTAGGAATGGTTATACCATTTTTAGAGAATAAACCTTGTAATTGTTCGTTGACCTTTTGACGATTGAATATTTTTTTCTCTACGCTTTCTTGCGTAGGATCGTACCGTTTTTCATTACGGAAGATGGCATCATTAAAGTCATATTGACCTCCTTTTCCAGAATTAGCCCAGCCAATCTCCATCGTATATGCAGCTTCTCTTTCTACTTTAGTTAGATCACTCCTGAAATAAGGCGAGCGTGGATTTCGATACTTATCGTGTATATGACCATGAGGATTTTTGAAACGTTTATTTTGTTCATTTATTTTTTCATATTTTTCATCTAGTATTTTCATCCGTCTATCAGATTCGGTCATCACCTCATTTGTACTTTTAATAGCTGGATGGCTATTGAAGTCTGGAAGGTTCTGCTTATTTAGAACAGCTGTCGTGTTCAATGTATTTATCTTCACTTTGATACTCCGTAATTCACCTTTTGTCCAATGTCATATAAAGAACCGTTTTGATAACCAATAGATAACACCAAATCGGGAATAGAATCAAACCCGTTTTTCGCTAGGTCAAATAGCTGTGCACCGTAATGTGAAGCGGCAATTCGTGCATTTTCTGCTGTGTATGGGTTTTTCATGAGATCTTCTTTGTATATATCAAAAATATTGATTCCTTTATCCGTTACAAATTGACCATTTACAATGCTTAAATCCTTTAAATTGTAGCCTGTCACCGTTTTGATTTGATTGACAAGATGGAACTTTGCTAGAGAATCCGGTGTGAATTGAGTAGAATCATCATTTCTGCTTTTCATAATATGGAAAAATAATTCTCTTGTATTGTTGGTTGTATTTAATAAGTCTTCTATTTGTTTCATCAGCGATTCGTCTTTTGAACCACTTACCACCAATTTAAAATTGTTCGGGTCAATGGTAAAAGTTAGATTTGTGTTTTTAGGAATGGATATTCCGTTTTTAGAGAATAAATCTTGTAATTGTTCGTTCACTTTTTGGCGATTGAGTATTTTCTTTTCTACACTTTCTTGGGTAGGGTCATACCGTTTTTCATTACGAAAGGCGGCATCATTAGAATTAAAATGTCCTCCTGTTCCACTATTAGCCCATCCAATTTCAATAGAGTAAGCCGCCTCTCTTTCCGGTTTAGTTAAATCGTTTCTGAAATAAGGGGAGTTTGGATTTCGATACTTATCAAATATATGACCATGAGGATCTTTGAATCGTTTATTTTGTTCATTTATTTTTTCGTATTTTTCATCTAAAATTTTCATTCTTCTATCAGCTTCGGTCATTACCTCGTTTGTACTTTTAATAGCTGATTGATCTTTAGAGTCTATTCGGTTCTGATTGTTTGAAGCAACTGCCGTGTATGACGAATTAATATTCATTTTGATTCTCCTTTTTTAAAAAAATAGTGATTATTAAATATATCGGCATTTAAGTTAAAATTTGTTAGTTTTGATCCGATATAGTAATTATTACAAGGAGGGTTAAAATATGACAAATACTATCTTTAAACATTTTTTATTACCAGCATTGTTTTTGGTGCTTGTTACTAGTTTTTTTGCACCTCATTCAGCGGAGGCGGCTATTACGGGGAATAACAGTCCTAACACAGCCAGCTTAATGGGATATTGGAAAAATAGTCGTTCAGATACGACAATCTTACCTGAAGGTGAAAATGAAGCGTATTATCAGTTTACGATCAATAAAGGTGAAAGAGTTTATGTCAGAAGTTCGTATAATAAGCAATATACAGGTATGAAAATCGAGGTGTATAATTCGAAAAGTTCAGATGAAAGAAGTAGGGTGATTAACCCTGATTCAATTACGCCGTTTATTTTTGCCAATACTGATGAAGTTACTTCAACTTCAGAAACTTATTTTGTGAAAGTAACTCGTGGCACATATACAGGAAATATGTATTTTACTGTATCCATTCAAGATCGAATTAAATCTGGAAATAGTACATTCAACTTTACGGGGACCGCTACCAACCTGGGGAATACTTCTTTGAATTTTTTAGGAGTTGATTCTTCTATCATTACAATGGATTTAACGAACAATTCTTCTATCCCTAAAAATGCAATCGTTAAATCGATTTCAACAACTAGTACCCAATCGCCTAACCAAGGAAATGTCACACACAAACTGATGGCTGATGAAAACAAGATTTGGAACGAATCCGTTTTTTCATCTGCAACAAGTGGGTCTTACCGTATTTCTCTGGAAGATCAATTAAGAGTGGCTCAAAAATGGAGCTTTAAGTACAACGCAAAGGCTACTGCGAGATCTACTATGAGCAATGTCAAAGCCGATATTCGTTACGAATATGATGTTACAGATGGATTCTAATTGAATGGTGTTTACAGACATGTACACCGATTGATCAAAAAGTAAGGGAACATCCCTTACTTTTTTCATTGCCGCATTTTTGATGCTATATGATCTTTTGCCACTCTTCAAACAGCACCATCCTTCCATAAGAAATACACTGCTCATAAAAAGTGAAAGTGTTAATGGTGGTTTTGCTTGAGGGCGTGTTGAAAGAGGAGGATGGTGATCATATCGGTGGCCCGCTGGTATAAATCCCATTGTTCATAGGCCGCAAATGTCATCCGTATTTCATGTAATGATTGCCTCATTTCATGATATTCTTCCACTGTAAACGAATTTTTCAGTTTGAGCTGATGTTCAAGCAATTTCAGCCTCAGCTTTCCTAATGGGTTTTTCATTCTGCCTACATTCCCTTCGCTCTTGTCTCCCTTAGAAAATTGTATATGAATTTACGTATAATATTGAATAAGTTGTAAGATATGATCACCAGCTTTTCGAAAAATCCTCCTCTTTTTTCCTAAAAATACAAGAAGGTCTATAGACTTATTTTTCCTCAAAATGATTTCAAGAAGAAAAACCTATATATATTCCTGAATCAAACAGAAGAAAATGGTAAATATCCCGAGAAGGTCAAGGCTTTTTGGCATTTCTCTTCTTTTTACTTGCACGGTCCGGCACTCCCTATTTCCAATCATTTGGTAGTTATTTAGTCCTTTATTTTCTGAATATTTTAATTCAATTGTCAATTACACAACTTAATGAACATTTGACTTCATAATTGATAACCATTATCATTTGATTTGCTTGCGTGATAATTGAGAATCATTTTCATTTGAAGAGACCATTCTTCAATCTCTACACTCATCCTATATCCGCAAGCCTGCTTTTATCATCGTATGAGAGTCAATTTGAGGAAGGGGATTTTTTACACATGTCCAAACGCCCTGAAGGAATGGGTACTGAGAATTCTCTTTTCGGAGAAAGCCGTCCTTTTTTTATACCCGGGACGGAGCAACTGGATATCACAGCACACCCATACAGACTTTTTATATTTAAACCGAATACTACTCCTCCAGCGGCTGGTTTTCCAGTCATGTACGTGCTTGATGGAAATTCACTTTTTGGCACAATGGTCGAAGCACTTCGTTTACAGTCAAGAAGGCCTGAAAAAACAGGTGTTGTACCTGCCATCATTGTTGGAATTGGCTATCAGACAGAAGCGCCCTATCATCCGCTCAGGCATTATGATCTCACTCTTACCGGCCCTGACGCTTCCATTGGTGGCAAAAGAAAGGACTTCTCCAACCATACATATGGCGGGGCCTCTGCGTTCTTTTCTTTTTTAGAAAAGATTGTAAAGCCTTATATCGAGCAGCGCTTTCCGATCAACCAGAGTCGTCAAACACTGTTTGGACACTCTCTTGGCGGTCTTTTTGTATTACACACACTATTTGAGCACCCTGATGCTTATCAGACATATATTGCGGGCAGTCCTTCTATCCACTGGAACAAAGAATTATTTCTAGAAAAAGAACACCAATTCACCAATCATATACATCAGGTGCCTATGGATGTCAGGCTGCTTGTAGGTGTAGGTGAGTTAGAAAAACATCATCCATGTCAAATGAATGATCATGCAAATTCACTAGCAAATCGTATGCTGCCTTTATCCGCATATGGTTTGCATACGTCCTATCATGAATTCCCTGAAGAAGGACATACGTCCGTTTTACCGGTGCTGATGAATTACGCTTTTCGTTTTGCACTCTATCATAATGATCCTTTCACAACCACAGACATGAAGGAAAGGCAGTGAACACATGAAACACAATGGTCTATCTCAAAAAATTGCCCTGATCACAGGCGCAGGACAAGGTATTGGACAAGCAGTCGCAAAAAGACTAGCCGAGGAAGGTGCGATTATTGCAGCAGTTGACGCAAATGAAGAGCAGCTGCAAAGCACCGTCCAGCAAATGAGGGATGAAGGGATACGTGCCTTTGCCTATCCAGGTGACATCACCGATCAAACTTCTGTTCAGCACATTGTTGATCAAATTGAAAAGCAGCTTGGCCCTATATATTTACTGGTCAATGTAGCAGGCATTCTTCGAATCAGTTCTATTGACCAGCTTAGTGCAGATGACTGGCAACAAACTTTCGCAGTCAACACACATGGTGTCTTTTACGTATCTCAAGCTGTCTCCAAATACATGATGAAAAGATCAGATGGGGTCATTGTGACCGTCAGCTCTAACGCTGGTGCCATTCCTAGAATGAATATGGCTGCCTATGCTGCTTCAAAAGCAGCAGCTACTTCATTTACAAAAACGCTTGGTTTAGAGCTGGCTGCTTATGGAATCAGATGCAATGTCGTCTCTCCCGGCTCTACCGCAACACCCATGCAATGGGCTTTATGGTCTGATGAACAAGGAGAAAATCAGGTAATTAAAGGCTCATTAGAGACGTATAAAACCGGTATTCCTTTACAAAAAATCGCTGATCCTCAAAACATTGCTGATGCAGTCATTTTCTTTGCATCTGAGCAATCCAGTCATATTACGATGCAGAACCTCACGATTGATGGCGGGGCAACACTCGGAATCTAGCATTTCATTTAAAAGGAGGCCTTTTCATGAAACATTCATTATTGTCGTCAGAAGAAAAAATACAGTTGCTTCAAGACTATCAGCCAGGCGCTTTTTTTCTTGCTTCACCTAAACGCACAATACTTGCCGAAGGGATTTTCCAGCATATTGAAACCAATCAGCTAAATGAACTATCCACAAGGGTAGCGCATGTATTTGACGATGCCAAACAAACTGGTATCCAAACACCGATTGTGGCTGGTGCTGTCCCATTTGATCCGGCGCAGCCCGTTCGTTTAAATGTACCAGTCCATGTACAGTTTAGTGATCCACTCGAATTTCAACAAGGTGATGAGGAGTCAGAAGCGGCATCGCCATCCTATGAGGTGACACCTGTCCCCTCTCCAGAGGTCTACATGAATGGTGTGAACGAAGGATTAGCTAAAATTGAGAACGGAGAGCTTAGCAAAATCGTACTCTCTCGATCTCTCCATCTCAAATCAAATCAAGACATTCATACGAAAACAATACTCGAACGACTGGCTCGTCATAATACGACTGGCTATACGTTTGCTGCAAATATAGCTGACCCGAAGGCTTCCCAAAAGCGCACACTTCTTGGGGCAA
Organism: Bacillus sp. Je.9.29.b; assembly: GCF_051129925.1. Taxonomy (NCBI): domain Bacteria; kingdom Bacillati; phylum Bacillota; class Bacilli; order Caryophanales; family Bacillaceae; genus Bacillus; species Bacillus sp. Je.9.29.b. Next base: position 56,719 of record NZ_JBCPSO010000003.1, on the reverse strand, counting down.
GCCCTGAACTGCTTCTTTCAAAAACTGGTTCATCTGTGATTTCTAATCCACTCGCTGGTTCTCGGCCGCGCAGTTCAGATCCAATAGAAGACCAGCGCCGCCGTGATGAACTCCTTACTTCAGCGAAGGATTTACACGAGCACGCAGTGGTTGTCGAAGCTGTCACTAAAGCGCTTACTCCACACTGTCATACACTAGATGTGCCTGCATCACCATCCGTCATACAAACAGAAACGATGTGGCATTTATCTACTGTGGTCAAAGGTGAATTAATAGATTCCAATGTGTCCTCAATTGATTTGGCGCTTAGCCTTCATCCAACACCCGCAGTATGCGGAACACCTACAGCAGATGCACGTGAAGCCATTCAAGCGATTGAACCCTTCGATCGAGGATTTTTCACAGGAATGATCGGTTGGGCAGATACAAATGGTGATGGTGATTGGATTGTCACCATTCGTTGTGCAGAAGCTGAGGGTCACTCCCTGCGTCTCTTTGCTGGTGCAGGAGTGGTCAAAGGATCAAAGGCAGAAGAAGAGCTAGCTGAAACATCTGCAAAATTCAACACGATGCTTCATGCGATGGGCATCCATCAGTGATAAAAATAAATAGGAGATGACAAAAACATGTTTGTTCAACCACCTACATGGCCAGAAGAATTTGCAAAACGCTACCGTGAAAACGGCTGTTGGCGTGGGGAAACCTTTGGCGGTATGCTTCGTGAACGAGCCGCATCGCTAGGAAATAAAACAGCCATTACATACGCTGATACGCACATAAGCTACCAAGAACTTGATCAGCGTGTCAGCAGTCTTGCCGCCGGTTTTCATCAGCTTGGAATTCAAAAGGGAAGTCGAGTTGTCGTACAGCTTCCTAACATTCCTGCTTTTCTTGAAGTCATTTTCGCTTTATTTCGAATCGGTGCTTTACCCGTCTTCTCTCTGCCATCTCATAGAAGCAGTGAAATCACTTATTTTATTGAGTTTGCCGAAGCAGATGCATATGTCATACCAGATATTGATGGCGGCTTTGATTATCGATCACTCGCACGTCAAGTGAAAGAAAAGCTTCCCTCATTACCTCATGTCATTGTTGCAGGGGAAGCTGAGGAATTCCTTGGCTTGGATGATCTGCGCAAGGATCCAGCACTCGATCCTCAAATTCATGTAGAGGCAAGCGATATTGCGTTTCTTCAGTTATCTGGAGGCAGCACAGGCCTTTCAAAGCTCATTCCTCGTACACATGATGACTATATTTATAGTCTTTGGAAAAGCAATGAGGTGTGCGAGCTCACACAAGATAGTGTGTATCTAGCTGCACTTCCAGTTGCGCACAACTATCCATTAAGCTCACCTGGCGTCCTTGGGACGTTATACGCAGGCGGTAGAGTCGTTCTTGCACCTGGATCAAGCCCTGATGTCGTCTTTCCACTCATTGAAAAAGAACGGGCGACCATTACCGCTGTCGTTCCACCTATCGCATTGATTTGGCTAGAGGCCGCTCCTCATCGATCAGATGACTTATCGAGTCTTGAGGTCTTACAAGTCGGTGGTGCTAAATTCAGTGCTGAGGCAGCAAAACGAGTGATGCCTGCCCTTGGATGTAAGTTACAGCAAGTTTTTGGCATGGCAGAAGGTCTGGTCAACTATACCAGATTAGATGATCCTGAACATGTCATTATTCATACACAAGGACGCCCAATGTCTGAATATGATGAGGTACTAGTGGTAGATGATGAGGACAAGCCCGTCCCGCATGAAGTGGCTGGACATCTTTTAACAAGAGGACCTTATACGATTCGCGGCTACTATAAAGCCGATGAACAAAACAAAAAAGCATTTACACCCGATGGCTTTTACAGAACAGGTGACATCGTGCGAATAACCAAAGAAGGAAATGTTGTTGTAGAAGGCAGAGACAAGGATCAAATCAATCGTGGCGGCGAAAAGGTTGCCGCTGAAGAAGTTGAGAACCATTTACTTGCCCATCCTGACATTCATGATGCCGCCATGGTGTCTATGCCAGATCCATTTCTTGGCGAACGCTCATGTGCCTTTGTCATTGCGAAAGGAAACAACAAACCAGCACCGCACGTCTTAAAATCATTTCTAAGAGAACGCGGACTTGCAGCCTATAAAATTCCTGACCGCATTGAATGGATCGATGCATTCCCACAAACAGGTGTAGGCAAAGTCAGTAAAAAAGCATTAAGAGAATTAGCTGCAATCCATACTGCCAACGTATAAAAATGAGGAGTGAAAATCATGGCAATCCCTACTATTCCTGCATATCCAATGCCAAGCACACAAGATTTACCCGAAAATAAAGTGAACTGGATCCCTGATCCGAAGCGTGCTGTCCTGCTAATACATGACATGCAGCAATATTTTTTAAATGCATTTCAACAAGATACATCACCGGTCACAGAGTTAGTTCAGCATATTGAACAATTACGTGATACATGCAATGAACTTGGCATTCCAGTCGTCTACACGGCTCAGCCTGGTGACCAAGACCCGAAGGATCGTGCCTTATTAACAGATTTTTGGGGACCTGGACTTGGTGATGATGAAGCATTGACAAAAATCATTGATCAGCTTGCTCCATCTGAAGCAGATACAATGCTGACAAAATGGCGTTATAGCGCATTCAAGAAATCTAATTTTTTGGATATCCTTCAAGAAGGCGGGCGTGATCAACTGATCATTACTGGCGTATATGCACATATTGGCTGTATGCTGACAGCCGCAGAAGCATTCATGCTCGATATTGAAACCTTTTTTGTCGCCGATGCCGTCGCTGACTTTTCACTGAAACATCACAAAATGGCCATGACCTATGCAGCTGAACGCTGTGCAGTCACCACAACGACAAACCAAATCATCAGTCGTTTAACAGGAAAAGAAGCAAACAGTGATGATTTATCCTTTGAGACCATCGTTCACCAAGTAGCTGAGTATCTCCATATCGAGCCAAATGAAATACCACTTGATGAGAATCTCGTCTACCTTGGGCTTGATTCTATTAGAATGATGAGCCTAGCGGAAAAGTGGAGGCAGCAAGGAGCGACAGTTAATTTCGTTGAGCTTGCCGCAAATCCAACGCTCGCTCATTGGCGGACTCTTCTTTTCCCAGAAAAACAGCCATCTATCCCAAATATCGATTACTTGTAAAGGAGGTATAGACCCTTGTCGATCCAGTCAGTCGATTCATTCCCACTAACCGGTGCCCAATCAGGCATTTGGTACGCGCAGCAGCTTGATCCAGCTAATCCTATTTTCAATACAGCTGAGTATATAGATATTAAAGGTCCTATTGATCCCATACATTTTGAAGCCGCCATTAGAAAGACTGTCTTAGAAGCAGATTCCTTGTATATGCGCTTCGTTGAGGATACTGACGGTCCAAAGCAATGGTTCTCATCTAAGAAAGAGATTCCATTTCAATTGATTCATTTACAAAATGAAAAACAGCCGCTTGATGCGGCTAAAGCATGGATGAAGACAGATCTTTCAACACCAGTCTCTTTAGAGAAAGATGTATTATTCCGTGAAGTACTTTTTCAGCTTGCTGACGACCGATTTATCTGGTATCAGCGCATTCATCACATTGCCATTGATGGATTCGCCTTTTCGCTCATTGCACGTCGTGTTGCTGAGGTCTATTCAGCCCTATCGCAAGGAACACCTGTGCCTCCTCAAACATTTGGAGCCTTACATGACGTAGTCCAAGAGGAGACCACTTATCGACAGTCCAATCGATATGAAGCTGATCGAACGTTTTGGAAAAATCGCTTTGCTGATCAACCTGAAATTGTCAGCCTTGCTGAGCTTGCCCCAAGAACGTCGGATCATTTTATCCGAAAAACGGCTGGCTACGATGCCAAAAAGGTAAGCAAAATGAAAAAAAATGCTCAAGCCTTCGGTGGTACGTGGCATGAAATGATCCTTGCAGCATCCGCTTTATATATGCATCGTATGACTGGTGCACATGATATTGTTTTAGGATTACCTGTGATGATGCGCCTTGGATCGTGCGCCTTACAAACACCAGGAATGGTCATGAACCTGGTACCGCTTCGTTTAACATGCAAACCAGAAATGACACTCTCAGCACTTGTTCGCCAAGTATCTGATGAACTAAAAGCCATTCGCCCTCATCAAAGATATCGTCACGAGGACATGCGGAGAGACTTTAAACTCATCGGAAGAAATCAGCGATTATTTGGCCCACAGATCAATATCATGCCATTTGATTATAATCTCATGTTCGATCAGAGCGTTGGTCAAGCACATAACCTTTCAGCAGGACCCGTAGATGATATATCGATTAACATATACGACCGCGCGGATGGGAACGGATTTCAAATCGACTTTGATGCAAACCCTGCCGTTTACAAAGAGCAAGCAGTTGACGCTCATCAGCAGCGTTTTCTTCAATTGCTGGAGGAAATAACCGGACTAGAGCAAGATCAGACGATCAGTCAATTCAACCTTCTTTTGTCTGAAGAGAAAGAGAACATCCTCAAGCACTGGAATGATACAAAACGAGAATTACCAAAGGAATCTTTACGGGAACTATTTGAAAAACAGGTGAGCAAAACACCACAAGCAAAAGCATTACAGTTTGAAGGAATTACTTTGACCTATGAGGAGTTGAATAAGCGGGCTAATCAATTAGCTCATTATTTGAAAAAAAATGACATTGGACCAGAACAATTTGTCGCAATTGCTCTGCCTCGGTCCATCAATATGGTCGTAAGTCTATTAGCCGTCGTCAAAACGGGAGCCGCATATCTGCCACTAGACCCTGATTATCCTAACGATCGTGTCGCCTATATGCTAGAAGATGCCAAACCAGCGTGCTTGCTCACAGTCAAAGAGACAGCAGACGGTTTGGACCATCCGCACATCGTTCAGCTGGATGATGCAACTGTTCATCAGGAGATAGCAGACAGTCCGCACCTCAATCCGACTTGGAGCGAGGGCTCTCCACATCACCCGGCTTACATCCTCTACACATCAGGATCGACAGGCAAACCAAAGGGTGTTGTTGTAACAAAACGAAATGTGATCAACTTTATATTGTCTATGCAAGATTCATTTTTATTAGATCAAGAAGACCAGCTTTTAGCGGTAACGACCATTGCCTTTGATATTTCTGGGCTGGAAATGTTCCTACCGCTTTTACATGGTGCTGCTATTTTATTGGCAAAAAAAGAAACCATACAAGAACCAGCAAAGCTTTCAGACATGATTCGTTCTCATCATGTCACAATCATGCAGGCAACGCCAACGTTGTGGCATGCGCTAGCAGATGAGTACCCTGATGTGATCACAGGTATGCGTGTTCTTGTTGGAGGTGAAGCACTCCCTGCCTCCCTTTTGCACACATTGCAATCTCTTCAATGTGACATTACTAATTTGTACGGACCTACAGAAACGACGATCTGGTCTACGATGGAAAATGTCACAGCACACCGGGAGAATAGCGGGCCGGCAATTGGTAAACCCATTTGGAATACGAGCATTTACATTTTAGATGAAGGACTAAACCCAGTCCCAGCAGGATCAATCGGTGAGCTTTATATTGCAGGTGAAGGAGTATCCAGAGGATATCTTGGACGATATGATTTAACGGCTGAACGTTTTGTTGCTGATCCATTCGGCACAAAAGGCACACGAATGTATCGTACTGGTGATTTAGCCAGATGGCGTGAAGATGGTTCGATTGATTATATCAGTCGTGCTGATCATCAAATTAAAATCCGCGGCTTCCGTATTGAACTAGGTGAAATTGAAACAGTGATGATGCAGCATAAAGCCATAAAGCATACATCTGTTATCGTTCGTGAGGATCAACCTGGGCAGCAGCTGCTTTGTGCGTATGTTGTGCTGACAGATGGCTCTTCTCTGCACCCTTCAGAGCTCAGGCAGTTTGCGGCTGCATTACTTCCTGATTACATGGTGCCTTCTGCTGTTGTCGTTTTGCCAGAACTTCCACTTACACCAAACGGCAAAATCGACCGCAAAGCATTACCAGCACCAAATATGTCTTTAGTCAGTTCTGAGCGTACACCTAGAACACCACAAGAAGACATGTTATGTAGTTTATTTGCAGAAACCCTGGGTCTATCTCAAATCGGCATAGATGATAGTTTCTTTGACTTAGGAGGACATTCCTTACTCGCCGCTCGTCTGCTTCGACGTATACGCGATACACTTGGTGCAGACCTAAGCATGAGTACCATTTTTGAATCTCCTCGGGTTGCTGAGCTTGCGCAGCACATTGACAAAGCGAAGGACATTCGGCCGCCGCTTCAGGTAGAAGACAAGCCAGATGAGATTCCGTTATCCTTTGCCCAGAAACGGCTCTGGTTCCTTCATTGCCTTGAAGGGCCAAGTCCAACTTACAATATTCCACTTGTCATTCAGCTGACAGGTACACTAGATCAAACAGCTCTCATTGGTGCTTTAGCAGATATCACTGAAAAACATGAAACCCTTAGAACCATTTTTCCAAATAAGAACGGCATGCCAAGACAGGTCATTTTACACCCCAAAAGTGTTCAGCCTGAACTCCATGTCACAGCTTCAAGCGATCAACAAATTGAGAATCAGTTAAACGAAGCCATTCGCTATAGCTTTCAGATTGAAGAAGAACCTGCACTTCGAGCTGAATTATTCATGCTTGATGCAAATCGGTCTGTCCTGCTTCTATTGCTGCATCATATCGCTGGTGACGGCTGGTCACTTGCACCATTGACACGAGACTTAGCGGCTGCTTATGAAGCCCGTATACAAGGAAAATCTATCCCCTTGCCAGCGGAACCTGTTCAATATGCTGACTATGCTATTTGGCAGCAGAAGCTGTTGGGCAGTGAAGAAGAGACGGATAGTCTATTTGCCAAGCAGCTCAGCTATTGGAAAAGTGCCTTACATGACTTGCCTGAAGAACTTGAGCTTCCCTATGACTTCCCGCGTCCACAGGAAGGAAGCTTCAACGGTGCGACGATAGACTTTACGATTGAACCCGCTTTACATCAGAACCTCCTTGAGCTTGCAAAGCAGTATCAGGTGAGTTTGTTCATGGTGCTTCAAGCATCACTTGCAGCATTACTGACACGCCTTGGAGCGGGGACAGATATCCCAATCGGCAGTCCGATTGCTGGACGGAATGACGATGCACTTGACGACATTGTGGGATTGTTTGTGAACACACTAGTATTACGTACAAATACAGCTGGTAATCCAACCTTTAGTGAGCTATTGAAGCGAGTGCGAGACGTTGACTTAGCAGCGTATGAGCATCAGGATCTGCCATTTGAACGTCTAGTCGAAATCCTAAATCCAACCCGGTCCAGATCACGAAATCCATTGTTCCAAGTCATGCTTGCCTTCCAAAATACACCGAAGGCAGAAATGAAGCTGACACAACTTGACTCAGATCTTTACGTGAAACCAGTAGGGTCAGCTAAATTTGATTTGACCATCGAATTGACAGAACAAAGAACGGAAACTGGATCAGCAGCAGGATTAACAGGTTTGTTTGAATTCAGTACAGATGTATTTAAAGAAAGCACCATTCGAGCAATCGCTGACAGAATGAAGCGCTTTTTAACTGAAGTGACTGAGCGCCCACACGTGCCAATTGGTCAAGTGAACATTTTATCAGATAAAGAGCGGCAAACATTTCTCCCTGACAAAAAGACTTTTGCTCAGTTAGACCAAGCACATAGTCTCCCGGCCTTATTTGAAAAAACGGCGGAGCAATACCCTGATCGGGTCACAGTAACGGATGGCAAGAGGCAGCTGACCTATGAAGAGTTAAACAACAAAGCCAATCGTCTTGCTCATTTATTAATAGAAAAAGGCGTTGGACCAGAACAGTTCGTTGCACTTGCCCTGCCTAGATCAATCGATATGCTCGTAAGTTTATTAGCCGTTCATAAAGCAGGCGCAGCCTATGTTCCGCTTGATCCTGATTATCCAGCAGACAGGCTGGCATACATGATACAAGATGCCAAACCAGTTTGCAGCATCACAACAAAAGCAGATGCAGTGCACCTCCCTGCTGATTGCGATTTGATTTTGTTAGACGAAAAGGAAACGAGCGATCAATTGCTGACTATGCCAAATCACAATCCGGCTGATATAGACAGAATTGAGCCGCTATCTTCTCTGCATCCGGCCTATATTATTTATACATCCGGTTCTACAGGGAAACCAAAAGGAGTGGTCATCCCACATCAAAATGTCATCCGTCTTCTAACATCTACTGAACATTGGTTCCAATTTGATGAAGAAGATGTTTGGACAATGTTCCATTCATATGCCTTTGACTTTTCAGTATGGGAAATTTGGGGACCACTTTTATATGGCGGCCGACTTGTCATTGTACCTCATACCATCTCTCGCTCTCCAGAAGAGATGCTGCAGCTTCTAGTTGAGGAAGACGTGACTGTACTTAATCAAACACCTTCTGCCTTCTATCAGCTCATGCAGATAGACAAGGAACAACAAACACTTGGTCAAGCATTATCACTCCGCTATGTCATCTTTGGCGGTGAAGCATTAGAGCTTAGCAGATTAGAAGATTGGTACAGTCGTCACTCAGACTGTAAGCCAAAGCTCATTAACATGTACGGCATCACAGAAACTACCGTACACGTTACGTACAATGAACTCAATCGAGACATGATCACAAAGAACTCCAGCAGTTTAATAGGCGAACCGATTCCTGATTTACACGTGTACGTTCTAGATGAATACCTGCAGCCTGTTCCCCCTGGGACGACAGGTGAAATGTATGTAGCTGGAGCTGGCCTTGCAAGAGGTTATTTAGGCAGACCTGACCTGACATCAGATCGATTCCCTGCCGATCCTTATGGCGCACCTGGCACAAGGATGTATCGCACAGGCGACCTTGCGCGCTGGACAGAAGAAGGGGCTCTTGATTACATTGGCAGAGCTGATCATCAAATTAAAATACGCGGCTTCCGCATTGAACTTGGAGAAGTCGAAGCCGTTCTGGCACGCCACGATACAGTTGCACAAGTTGCCGTCATGATGCGAGAGGATCAGCCTGGCGACAAACGCTTAGTCGCATATATCGTCCCAACTGAAGAAAACCGTTTCGATACAGAGACCCTTCGTCAGTTTGCAGCAGCCAGTCTTCCTGATTACATGGTGCCCGCGGCATATGTACAAATTGACACCATGCCGCTTACAGCAAACGGGAAGCTTGATCAAAAATCACTGCCGGCCCCTCAATTGCATGTACAGCAAACGGATGGCCGCGGCCCTAGAAACCCGAAAGAGGAAATCCTATGTCATCTCTTTGAAGAGGTGCTTGATTTGCCTAAAATCAGCATAGACGATCGCTTTTTTGACATTGGCGGGCATTCCTTACTTGCGGTTCGTTTAATCAGCCGCATTCGTGATGCACTTGGTGTCAAACTAAGCATTGGAACATTGTTTGAAGCACCAAATGTAGCAAGTTTGGCAGAAAAACTAGAAACAGGAAGCGATGAAAACGCACTAGACATCTTGCTGCCGCTTCGAACAAATGGAGAAAGATATCCTCTCTTCTGTGTTCATCCAGCAGGTGGTTTGAGCTGGTGCTATGCAGGTCTCTTGAATACATTAGAAAAAGACATCCCTATTTATGGATTACAGGCTCGAGGAATCGCAAGAAAAGATGACTACCCGCACACACTAGATGATATGGCTGCGGATTACATCAAGCACATCCAAACGATTCAGCCAAAAGGTCCTTATCATCTTCTTGGCTGGTCACTAGGCGGAAACGTTGTACAGGCAATGGCTACACAGCTCCAGCAGCAAGGTGAAGAAATCGCACTCGTTGCGATGCTGGATGCCTATCCAAATCATTTCTTACCGATTAAAGCAGCACCTGATGAAGAAGAAGCACTAATTGCTCTTCTTGCGCTCGGCGGTTATGATCCAGATACCTTAACAGGTGAACCGCTCACGATGAAAAGTGCCGTCGACATTTTGAAAAAAGATGGCAGTGCACTAGCAAGCTTAAGTGAAGATGCCATTAGAAATCTAAAAGAAACCTATGTGAATTCAGTTCGATTGCTCGGAGAATATCAGCCAAAAACTTATCAGGGGGACATATTATTCTTTAGATCTACCATTATCCCAGATTGGTTTACACCAATTGATCCCGAAGCATGGGCACCTTATATCAACGGAACAATTGAACAGCACGACATTCATTGCCGGCACAAAGACATGTGCCAGCCTAAACCCTTAGCAGAAATTGGTGTCATCTTAGACAACGCACTGCATCGGGTCAAACAAAAGCACTAAGAATAAAGGAGAGATGACAAATGACAAATCCCTTTGATCGTGAAGACGGTGTATTTCTTGTGCTTGTCAATGAACAAGGACAGCATTCACTTTGGCCATCATTTGCACCAGTGCCAGATGGATGGGAAAAGGTTTTTGGTGAAGACACTAGAAATGCCTGCATCGATTATATCCAGACACACTGGCAGGACTTGCGGCCATTAAGCTTAACAAAAGAACCTGCGCTAGCTCATGGAAAAACGGAATAAATCACCGCACCCTGATCTCCATCAGGGTGCTTTTTTGACAGAATAAACATCACCATCTTTCAGCTCTTTCTGCTACAATTTAATTGAGAATGTTTATCAATCAATAAGAGATCAGGTGGTTTTATGGGAAACAACAATCAATTACGTACATTGGCAAATGCCGAACAATTCATCTACCGATTAACATATACTGAAAAAATAAATAATGCAGAGCTTCCACATACGGAGCAGCAGCTATCAGATACATTCTGCCTCCTCTTCAGCATAAGCGGCAGCGGTTTACTCACATTGAACGATCAAAAATGGCGATTGAAACATCTGACACTCTATACGATCATGCCTGGGGAAACATTTATGTTGAAAACAGAGCCTTATCAAAAACACGAGCTCTATCTGTTTCGCTTTCAGCTCTACACGCTGCAAGATCAAAACATAGGAGAAGTATCAACGGCAAATGCCCGTTCTTTACTGAATAAATGGCAATTTATTGATATTAGCTCGATTGAACATATTCATTCTTTATTGTCCGATATGACAGAGGAATGGCAAAAACCTGAATCCATTAGCTTTTTTAGAAGCCAAACTCTTTTCCAGCAGCTTATTATGCAGCTTTTCACACTGCATAAAGAAGATATTTGTGACACGGCACATGCCCTTTTCAAAACAAAACAATATATCGATCAACATTCCGAAGAACCCCTCAGCCTGACAAGTCTATCTCATATGGCTGGCATCAGCGCCAATCATTACAGCGAGCTATTTAAAAAGCATTTTGATGTGAGTGTCACTGATTATATCACCAAGAAAAGGATGGCTAGAGCCAAACAATTAATGGCAAAAGGCAACGCAAAGCTCAAAGACATTGCACTTGAAATCGGCTATCAAGATCCGTATTACTTCAGCCGCATCTTTAAGAAAAAAACGGGCATGACCCCTTCTACTTATATGAAAAGCCGTCAGCGGAAAATTGCAGCCTATGGCCATTCCATACTCGGCCAGCTCACACCCATTCATATCATCCCATATGCTGCTCCCCTTCACCCTAAATGGACAGCACATGATTTTGAGCATCATGCAGAAGAAATTCCGATTCACCTGAGTGCACATCGGATCAACGAGCACGCTGAAGCCAATTTACAGCTATTAAAGGAAACAAAACCTGAGCTGATCATTGCCAATGATCATGTGACAGAGGAAGAAAAACAAGTGTTAAAAACCATCTGTCCTGTTCACTTTGTTCCATTCACACAATTGGATTGGCGCACTCAATTCAGACAAACAGCTATGTTCCTAAACGAAGCGAAGGAAGCAGAAGAATGGCTGATTCATTACGAGGAACTCGTCATTCAAGCGAAAAAGGCATGCCTTTTGGATCATCCACCAAAAACCGTCCTGCCTCTTCGTATCTTTCAAGATCAGCTCTACTTGTCTGTAAATCGCACCATGTCCGAAGTGATTTTTCAAGACATTGGCCTTCTGCCAGCTTTTCAGAATGATGGTCAGCTAATAGAAAAAAAAATCAGCATTCGCTCTATACAACAGCTAGATCCAGACGCCATCTTCCTCTTCCTGCATAAGGAGCCAAAAACCATTGCCTTTTATCAAAAGTTAAAGCAGCAGGAGGCTTGGCAAAATCTCAAAGCTGTGACGCAGCAAGCCGTCTATCCGCTCACTTCTGACCCTTGGCGTGAATACACAGCAGCCAGTCATCAACGAGTCATTCAGGACCTTTTATCTTTTTTTCCGTAAAAAGTCCATCCTTTGACAGAGATTTGTCTATGGATAAAAGGACGAAAGCCTAATACAATCTTTAATTGAGAACAATTATCAGTTAAAGGAGAAAACAAATGAAAAAATGGTTCGCATTGCTTATCCTTTGTATCATGACGATCACCGCAGCAGCCTGTGGTGCTGCAGAAAATAAACCTGCTTCAAACACAGCCAAAAGCAAGTCAGCTGAAACAGCAGAAACAAATATCAACTACTTAGATCAAACGTACAAACTCAAAACACCAGTGAAACGAATTGTCATTGCTGGAAGCCTTGAATCAATGGAAGATGCAAAATTACTTGGTATCGAGCCTATTGGTGCTTCTACTGTAGGCGGCACATTCCCTGAATTATTTAAAGACATTACAGCGAAAACAGAAGGCATCGGTGAAAAAACAGAACCGAACCTAGAGAAAATCTTAAAACTAAAGCCAGATGTGATACTCGGATCAACCAAGTTCCCGCCTGCAACAATTAAAAAATTGGATAAAGTCCAAACAACAATCCCAGTATCCCATGTCTCTTCTGACTGGGAAAGCAATCTATTATTACTCGGTGAACTGACTGGAAAAAGTAAAGAAGCGAAAAACATCATTTCTGATTATCAGAAAGATCTCAAACAAGCGAAAGAAACCCTGAAAGACAAAAGCAGCAACAAAACAGCTGTCATTTTGCGCATTAGACAGGGCGACCTGTACGTATATCCAGAAGACGTATATTTCAACTCTACCTTATATGGGGATTTAGGATTTACAGTACCAAGTGATATCAAAAAAGCCAAAGCACAAGCATTGATTTCATTGGAGCGCCTAGGCGAACTCAATCCTGACTATATTTTTGTTCAGTTCTCTAAAGAGGAAAACTCATCGAATCCAAATGCATTGAAAGACTTAGAGAAAAATAAAATTTGGACAAGCCTAAAAGCTGTGAAAAATGGGCACATCAATGAAAATGTCGTTGATCCTATGCTTCAAGGAGGAACAGCACTAAGCAAAACAACCTTCCTTGACAAGGCCGTCAAATGGTTAGATCAAAACAACTAAAAAGATGCGTGATCAGATTTTTGACAAAGGGCTAAAATGTTTAGCCCTTTGTCTTCTTTTCAACGTAGTTGAAAACCTTTAGGAGAGGATACACATGAACGGAACATTTCTATATGACGAGTTTAATGGGCGTCAACTTGATATTTACCTTCCGCAGGACACCTCTATTGATGTTCCAGCTGTCTTTGTACAAGATGGCTCTTCTTTGTTTAGAACACACCTGCTAGAGATCGAAAGAATGATCGAAACCAAAACTATCTCGCCAATCATCATCGTCGGCATACACCCCTTCAATCGACTTGACGAATATACACCATGGAAGGCGTCATCACTGCGATCTGGGTTCCCTGACTTTAAAGGCGAGGCACAGACGTATGTGTCATTTTTAGCGAATGACTTGCTCCCATATATCAAAAGAGAATATCCAGTTCAAGAAACCTGTCATGAACATAGCCACGTAGGTGCTTCATTAGGCGGGCTGTTTGCTATTTATACTTTATTCATGCACCCTGATCTTTTTAAAAACATCGCATCGATCTCCGGGTCATTTTGGTATCAAGATTTTCTATCGTTTGCTAAACAACAAAGCATTCAGTGTGTGGATCACCTTGTCTATTTGTCTGTAGGCAGTGAAGAAGGGAAAGGAAAAACATCTGCTCAACAGCACATGCCTTTATTCAACAAACAACTACATGATCTTTTATTACAGAAAGGGATGCAACAAAGGCAGCTGCAATATCACATCGAACAAGGGGAGGGCCATCACCAGAAACAATTTCAAAAAAATTTCTTATCGGCCCTAAAGTGGTTTTATAAAGGAGAACGCTAATTTTTTATCAGCATGGCACAAAGCCGATATGATATATTGGAACGTATAGATTGAAAGAGGAGGGATTTGCGCTTGAGACCTTTACAAATCTCAGCCGATACCGCACAAAAGCTAGCTGCATCACTCAATGTACCGTTAGAACAAATCATGCATATGCCGCAGCATATCTTATTAGCTAAATTAGCGGAGCTTGAACAGAAGAAAGATCGTTCTTCTTAAAGAAATAAAGGAGTTTACATTCATGGAACAACAACTAGAAAAATCAACATTACATCCTCGCAGTACAGGACAAACCATCCTGCTGATTGCTGGGATTTTGCTCATTGCATTTAATCTTCGGCCTGCCATTACATCCGTTGGCCCTGTTATCGGCGCGATTCGTTCCGATTTACAGCTTTCAAATGGACTGGCGGGTTTTCTCACGACATTACCACTGCTCTCATTCGCATTGCTTTCTCCAATTGCACCTAAAATCGGAAAACGACTGGGCAATGAACGAACCCTCTGGCTTGGACTTGCCGTCCTTCTCTTTGGGATTGTGATTCGCTCGTTTGGCACCATCACCTTCTTAATGATTGGAACCGCGCTAGTCGGCGTCGGAATTGCGATTTGTAATGTGCTCTTACCGGGGCTTGTGAAGCATAAATTTCCTGCACATGCAGGTTTGATGACAAGTGTATATACGACTTCAATGTCCGTTTTCGCTGCACTTGCATCAGGTGTCAGTGTTCCGCTCAGTCATACGATGCCTGGCGGCTGGAATACATCATTCCTTGTTTGGGCTGGACTTGCCCTTCTCGCCATGATGGTTTGGGCGCCGCAGCTTCTTCATCAGAATACAGCGGCCGTCAAAAATATTTCTCTTACAGAGCAGCCAATATGGCGTTCACGTGTTGCATGGCAGGTAACCTTTTTTATGGGGTTGCAGTCATTCCTTTTCTATAGCAGCATCGCATGGTTTCCTGATATCTTAACATCACATGGAATGAACCTGTCGACAGCTGGCTGGATGCTGTCCATTATGCAGTTTGTTGGGCTGCCATCCACCTTCTTAACGCCCGTTTTTGCAGAAAAATTAAAAACGCAAAGACCGCTTGTCGCCGGCCTTGTCCTTGTGTATTTACTTGGCATGATTGGACTTCTCCTCGGAGGATCGACGCCTATCCTTGTCATCTCTGTTCTTTTGATCGGCATTGGACAAGGGGCCAGTATCAGTCTTGCCCTCACATTCATCGGATTACGAACAACCAATATGGAACAAGCAGCTGCCCTCTCTGGCATGGCGCAGTCTCTCGGTTATTTACTAGCTGCTGTTGGGCCGTTCATGATTGGAATCCTATTTGATTCCACACATACATGGACACCAGCGATTATCATCTTTATCATCATCCTATTTTTCATGTTTTTATCCGGTATGCGTGCCGGACGCAGCGTCTATATTTCAGATCCTTCATAAAAAAAGAACCCGCCTCCTCGTGAGACGGGTTCTTTTCTGCTTATGCCTGCTCTGTCACATGTACCTTTAACGTTGCTTGTACCTCTGGATGAAGCTTTACCGGTACATTTGTATAACCTAACGCACGGATGGCGTCATTCAGCTCGATTTTGCGCTTATCGAGTTTAATTTGATGATCTTTTTGCAATTTATCAGCGATTTGTTTGCTTGTAATTGAGCCAAACAAACGGCCGCCTTCACCTGATTTTGCAGTGAGTTCCACTGTTAACGCCTCAAGTGTTTCTTTTAATTGTTTTGCTTGTTCAAGCTCTTGGATGGCATTCTTTTTCTCTTTGTTTTTCTGCCCTTCCAATGCGCTTAGGTTCGTTGGAGTTGCTTCAACAGCTAACCCTTGTTTGATGAGAAAGTTGTGAGCGTATCCGTCAGCTACATTCTTGACTTCGCCTTTTTTCCCTTTGCCTTTTACGTCTTTTAGAAAGATGACTTTCATCTTTGAACCCCTCCTTCGAAATATTCGTCTATGGCAGCCTTTAACTTCCCTACCGCTTCTTCAATGGTTATACCATAAATCTGGGTAGCAGCGTTAGTCAAATGACCGCCGCCGTCTAATGCTTCCATAATAATTTGAACGTTGATATCCCCTAATGATCTGGCACTAATGCATACTGTGTCGTCATCTCGTCTAGCGACAGCAAATGACGCTTCTACCTCACTCATTGACAACAGGGAATCAGCCGTCTGGGCAATTGTAATTTGATCATAATACTCCGACCTGTCAGATGGCAATGAAGCGATAGCCACCTGATTTTGATACAGCTCTGTATGCTGAATGAGTTTTGCTCGTTTGATGTAATGATCGACTGTTTCTTTTAAGAACTTTTGCACAAGGACAGGATCTGCTCCCTTTGCACGAAGATAGGATGCTGCATCGAACGTTCTTGACCCCGTTCTCAGAGAGAAACTCTTCGTATCAACAATGATCCCAGCCAGAAGCGCAGTCGCCTCAATCATGTTAATCCGCAATTTCTTCGGCTGATACTCTAAAAGCTCTGTCACAAGCTCTGCTGTAGATGAAGCATACGGCTCCATATAAACAAGTAAAGGATCACGGATAAATTCCTCGCCGCGTCTATGATGGTCAATGACCACGACATTTTCAATCTTATTCAGCAGCCGTTCCTCCATGACGAGAGAAGGTTTATGCGTATCCACGACCACAAGCAATGTGTCATCCTTTGCAAGCTCCATTGCTTCCTCTGGTGTGATAAAACGTGACCAAAGCTCTTCATAATTCTTAATTTCACTAATTAAGCGTTGAACACTGTCGCCAATCTGGTTGGCATCAATGACAATATAACCTTCTTTTCCATTGGCCTGGGCAACCTTTAAAATCCCAATGGATGCACCGATTGAGTCCATGTCTGGGAACTTATGCCCCATGATCATGACATTACCGCTTTCAGATACAATTTCTTTTAAAGCATGAGAAATGACCCGTGCGCGTACGCGTGTCCGTTTCTCCATTGGATTCGTTTTTCCACCGTAGAATTTCACTTTTCCATTCGGCTGTTTAATGGCGACCTGATCCCCGCCTCGTCCGAGGGCAAGGTCAAGACTCGACTGCGCAAGTGCTCCAAGCTCTTTCAAAGAAGGAACGGACGCACCGATCCCGATACTCAGAGTGAGCGTCGCACTATGTGCCCCTGTTTTCTCACGGACCTCGTCTAAAATAGAGAATTTCGACGCTTCAAGCTCAGCTAAAATACTCTCATTTAGAACCGCCATAAATCGTTCAGACGAAATTCTCTTCAGGAAAATACCATATTCTTGTGCCCAATTGTTGAGCAGAGACGTCACTTCACTATTAATCGCGCTGCGCACTTGATCATCAAGTCCCTGCGTGACATCGTCGTAGTTGTCTAAAAAGATATAAGATAACACCGTTCGTTCATTTTCGTACTGTCGTTCAATCTGCACCTGTTCCGTGACATCAAAGAAATATAAAAGGCGCTCTGACCGTTTAATAATGACTTTGAATTTCCGGTCATTCAGCGTCACATTTTCGGTCTCGACCTCTTGTTTAATAAGAGGCACAATGGACTCGAATGTATCGTACAAGGATCTGCCGACAAGTGTGCTTTCATGAAAGCATGAAGCGAGAAACGGATTCGTCCATTCGATATAATACTGGTCATTAAACAGCATAATACCAATAGGCATCTCCATTAATGCTTCTTCTCCAACCTTTTTGACTCGATAGGATAATGTTGAAATATATGAATCAATCTCTTTCTGCACTTGCGTATCTGCCCACTTTAAGAAGTAGAGCACACCTGCAAGGACGAAAAGACCAACTGCTCCTATGATCCAATTAAAATAAAGGTTGAGGAGGACTGTGACCACCGCAAGAACAATTAACGCGAAGATCGGATACTTGATGACAGGTTTTCTATAGAAGCTTGGCACTGATATCAACTCCTCAACATTCAGAGTGAATTATTTGTTTTTTACTTTTTCTCTTAAATCAAAGCCTATGTCAGCAATCCCTATAATTCGCACAATCACACCGATCGGCGGAAAGAAAACCGTTAACACAACAGCGAAAATGGGTACCGCTTTTGAGATGTTTTTTTCGTGGCAATAATAGAAGAGAAAAGAAAATCCCTGAATAAGCACCAGTATAAATAAAATTTGAAACGCACTCGTTTGAACGAGCCATAAAAAGCTGCCTTTTTCCGTCTGAATCAGCATCAAAAGCAATGTGAGTAAATAATACCATACCATGCTTTTTGGCAGCCGCATATCCTTAAATTTCTTCAAGGACGGCATGTCTTTGACAAACCGTTTGATCAGAGGCTGCACGAACCAGTGATTCACGAAAGCCATCAGGGTGACCAATATCAATAACGCTACAGGTAAAGCACTTAATGCCGTATCCTGCATCTCTTTAAACTGTTTGAGCTGTTTGGCTATGTCCTTTTCAGAAGCCCCGGATTGCTTTAAAACACTCTCTACCATCGGCATCATTTGCTCAATCGACTCTTTCGCAATATTCATGATATCGATTTGAAAGAGCTGAACACTGATAACAAAAGAGATGAGAATACTGAACAAATAAATCAGCGCACCTGTAATGATGGCATTCCCAGGCTGCCTTCTGCTGTAGAAAACACCCATGCCTATTCCGACGGCAATTAAGATAGGTGCACTCATGAGTCCAGCCATAGACCCAATTAAAAAGCTGATCACTATGCCAATAGCGCCAGCAGCAATTCCTTTTTTCAAGCCGTGTCTGATTGTATAGAGGATGATCGGAATCGGAGCAGCTAGAAAGAAAATAATGGATAATAGCGGCACATACAAATAAAACAGCATCATGACCGCAAAAATACTCATCATGATTGCGCCCTCTACTAACGCTTTTGTTTGTTTCACACCTTCACCTCTATCCAATCCTTTTGTCTATATCTTGCTCAATGTGTCCTTCTATGTATACGTATGATGTAAGCTCCATCATGTCTTGCCCCAACCTTTATTTTACCATAGCGGTAAATCTCAAGTAAAATGCAGGCTGTCCTGAGAGCGTTTCACGTGGAACACCGATATGGAATGGCACATGCAAGTTTTCAAACAGCATGTTACAATTTTTTAGATTATTCTTAGCTATAAACCCTGAATTCAAGGTCAAAAGCTGTTAGAATAGAAACATCATCAATAAATGTAAGAAGGAGAATTCACATGGGAAAAACACTCGTATTCGGACACAAAAATCCTGACACAGACACGATTTGTTCTGCTATTGCTTACGCTGCTCTGAAAAACAAAATCGGCGTTCAGGCAGAAGCCGTCAGACTTGGAGAAATCAATGGAGAAACACAATACGCATTAGATTTCTTTAAACAAGAAGCACCTCGTTTCATTGAAACGGCTGCAAATGAAACAAAGCAAGTCATTCTTGTCGATCATAACGAATTCCAGCAAAGTGTAAGCGACATTGATCAAGTACAAGTTACTGAGGTCATTGACCACCACCGTATTGCCAACTTTGAAACAAGTGAACCTCTTTACTATCGTGCTGAGCCTGTAGGCTGTACAGCAACGATCTTAAACAAAATGTATAAAGAAAACCAAGTGACGATTGAAAAAGAAATCGCTGGTTTGCTTTTATCTGCGATCATTTCTGATTCCTTACTATTCAAATCCCCAACATGCACACAGCAAGATATTGATGCTGCGCATGAGCTTGCAAAAATCGCAGGGGTAGATCCAGAAGTTTACGGCCTAGACATGCTGAAAGCAGGCGCTGATCTAAGCCAAAAAACGGTTCAAGAATTAATTACGCTTGATGCAAAAGAATTCGCACTAGGCAAAAGCAAAGTGGAAATTGCGCAAGTCAATACAGTAGATATCGCGGAAGTGACAGCAAGACAGGCTGACATTGAAGCGAAAATCAATGAAGTCATTTCAGCAAAAGGTCTTGACCTATTTGTTCTAGTCATCACAGATATTTTAGAAAATGACTCCCTTGCTCTTGCACTCGGTGCAGAAGCAGCAAAAGTAGAAAAAGCATTTAACGTCACACTTGAAAACAACACAGCTTTACTAAAAGGTGTTGTATCAAGAAAGAAACAAGTCGTACCTGCACTGACAGACGCACTTTCTTAATAAAACACGACAAGACTGCTGAATTGTTCAGCAGTCTTTTTTGTCTATATTCTTTTTAATGAATATACATATCACTAACGAGAACATCCTTTAGCACGCTTGTTGGGATCGTGAATTCAACAACACCCATGTAGCCAGGCGCCACATCATATTCATTAAAGGAAATCACAAGCTTCCCTTTTGAATTGATATAGAAGTTTTGATCCGGCTTAATTTTCTTAAATGGATCTGTTTCTTCTTTGCCAATCCAGTATATTTTGTTTGAATCCTCTTTCATCTGTTTCTTCATTTGTTCTTTAATATTTTCACTAATCACATCAATATAACGATCATCTTTAAACAGGCTTGGTAATGTAATAAGGACATGGTTTTTCTTATCAACCGTATCATATGTCATTTCCTCTGCCGCAGAAGCCTGAGTCGTCACCTTGTATCGGCCTAGTGAAAGGATTTGATCATTGTTCGTTCTCACTTCATAACCGCTCTCAACACTTAAATGACCCTTTTTATAACCCTTTGTTTCCTTTTCAAAATCTTGATACAGCTTTTTGTTTTCAGCTAAATATTTTTGATTCAGGCTGTCTTGTAATGTTCCGTCCCCAAGTCCTGAAACGTGTGGTGTTTTAAGATCAATATTCGTTCCTTGATCGCTCTTTTTAAATTCTGTAAACGTTACGACTTTCACCAGCTCGCCAATGACAGGCACCTCTGAAATCGCTCTTGCTGCCTGTGGACTGACATTAACCGTTGTAACAAAAAGAGCAGCAGCCGCAACAAGTCCGATGGTCCATTGCTGAAAATGAGGTTTTTTATTTTTTCGTTTCAACGTTCGTTCAACCATTGCATCATATTCCGGTGGAATAGGAATTTCTAAATATTCATCTTTTAAATGTTCCAAATACTTATCCATTTATATTTCCTCCTGTGATAATTCTACTTTTAAAAGCCGCAGCGCCTTATATAATCTTGTTTTAATGGTATTTTCATTTTCATCGAGAATCTGGGCGATGTCCTCTAATTTTAAATCTTCAAAGAATCTCAAAATAATGATGACCCGATACATCTCAGGCAAATCCTCTATAGCCCGTCTGACGTCTTGATCCTCGTATACATCTGATTCTCCCTGTGATAAGAATTCAAGCGTATCATCATCTGTCACCTGCACCCGCTTCTTCTTTCGTAAAAAGTCTAGGGCAGTGTTCACCACGATCTTATAAAACCAGCTATGCATCTTGCTCGCATCCTCTAATCGGTGAACAGATTTGAGTGCTTTATGAATGGCCTCCTGAACAACATCCATAGCATCTTCTGGGTTTTTGACATAACTATAGGACAACCGATAAAAACTGTGTTTATGCTCCATGACGTAATCCGCAAATTGATCATCTATTTTTCGTTTCTTCATTTTACAAAGAGCTCCTTTATCTTAAATGCGCATCTGTTATTTCTTACATTGGATAGACGTGCGCCTTTTGAAAATAGTTTGCGCTCGGTTATTTTTTTAACATGTCATCGCATTTACGTTCCTATACAAAAAGAGCGAACCTGATGGGTTCACTCTTTCCAAGCGGATAGTGTTTGATGGACAAACTGTTTTAGTGGAGAAAGCGGATGAATGATAGGAACGCCTGTCTCCCGCTCCATCTGCTTTGCCGCACGAACCATCGAAAGCTGCATCACACAAATGTCTCTCCCTTTTTGCATCATACATGTTCTCAGCTGCTCCTTGATTTGTTCATCATAGGCTTGTATATCACCGTTTAGGCAGAGATGAAAGACATCCTCCATCACAACCATGTCTACTTCAAGCTGTTTGCCCCGCTCTGTGGCATATGATTCAAGCCGATGCATCGTCCCTTCCACTGTATCTGGGTTGGAAAACACCAGTTGAAGAGGCCCTTGTTTCTCACAAATCAGCTCAAATAACGGTTCATCGATCGGAACAATCGGTTGTTTAAAGAGGTGCTGCTGATCACCCAAAGCGGCAATGTATTGTGTACACGTGAGCAGAATGAGATCGGCTTCACTTTCTTGCTTTAATCTGTTGATAGCATACGTTTGCTGCTTGTGTTGATCAAATGCAGGATCTTGTGTCGCGCGTTCTATAAATGATGAATCGACCGTGTGATGCAAATCAACATCTGTATCACCAAAAGCATCTTCTATATATGACTGATTGGATGGATGGGCGTGAAGGCAGTGTAATCGAATCATCAGGCTCGCTCCTCGTGAAAGTTTTCAATCATTATATCAATCCTTGTATGAAATAGGGAACAACATGACCATATTGTTAGGGAGATATTGAAGGAGGGATTCGAATTGAAAGAAGATCAACAGCCTAAACCATCTTCAGAGTCAGAAGAAACGTTAACGAATCGGCAAGGTCATCCCGTAACAGACAATCAAAATATGAGAACTGTTGGGAATAGAGGACCCACTACGCTTGAAAACTACGATTTCCTAGAGAAAATCAGTCATTTTGATCGTGAACGCATCCCTGAACGTGTTGTGCATGCACGCGGTGCCGGAGCTCACGGTTACTTTGAAGCCTACGGCACATTCGGGGACGAACCCATCTCCACCTATACGAGGGCAAAATTGTTTCAGGAAAAAGGGAAAAAGACGCCTGTTTTCGTTCGTTTTTCTTCAGTGATCCACGGCGGTCATTCGCCAGAAACATTACGCGATCCTAGAGGGTTTGCGATTAAATTTTATACAGAGGAAGGCAATTGGGATCTCGTAGGGAACAACCTGAAAATTTTCTTTATCCGAGATGCTTTAAAGTTCCCTGATTTGGTTCATGCCTTTAAGCCTGATCCTGTCACCAATCGTCAGGACGGCGAGCGTATTTTTGATTTTGTCTCACAATCACCTGAAGCGACGCATATGGTGACATTTCTCTTTTCACCATGGGGCATCCCAGCTACATACCGGCACATGCAAGGCTCAGGTGTCCATGCGTACAAATGGGTCAACCATGAAGGAAAAGCGGTGCTGGTTAAATATCATTTTGAACCGAAACAAGGCATTCGCAACCTGACCCAAGAACAGGCGCAAGCGATCCAGGGAGAAAATTTTAACCATGCCACACAGGATTTATATGAAGCCATTGAGCAAGGAGATTATCCTGAATGGGAGGTATATGCACAGATCATGGAAGATGATGCCCACCCTCACCTCGACTTTGACCCGCTAGACCCGACAAAGCTTTGGTACAAGGATGACTATCCATGGAAACCAATCGGACGGATGGTATTAAACAAAAATCCAGAAAACTATTTCGCAGAAGTCGAGCAGGTTGCCTTTGGGACTGGTGTACTCGTAGACGGTTTGGACTTCTCAGATGATAAATTGCTACAAGGCCGTACCTTCTCCTACTCTGACACGCAGCGATATCGTGTAGGGCCAAACTATTTACAGCTGCCGATCAATGCACCGAAAAAGCATGTCGCCACCAATCAGAGAGACGGACAAATGGAATACCATGTCGATCAAGGCAAAGGCCAAAATCCCCATGTGAATTATGAGCCATCGATCCTCGGAGGATTAAAAGAAGCCAAACAGGATGGAAAGGATCATACGCCTTTTGTAGAAGGTGAAGTCAAACGAGAAGCCATTGACCGCCCGAACAACTTTGGACAAGCGGGAGAAACATATCGCCGTTTTAATGATTGGGAGCGTGAGGAACTGATTAAGAACTTAGTCAATACCCTTGCGACATGTCAAAAGGACATTCAAGACCAAATGATTGAAAACTTTACAAAAGCAGACCCTGATTACGGAAAGCGTGTCGCTGACGGCTTAAAAGCCTTTAAACAAGAGCAGCCAAGCGGACCTATTGGCTCTACAGGCGCTGCCGAAGCCGTGGACGAAGCCATCAACAACAGCACACCATCAGATCCTTATTAATGAAAAAAAGAATGCAGCGGCGAGGCTGCATTCTTTTTGTATACATCTATTAAGCGTTTTGACCTTTTTTGATCCATTCTGCCACATTGACTGTACGTTTTGCCTGATGTTTCACAGCTGCTTCTGCATCCTCTTGGATTTTTCCATTTTGGTCAACAGTGACACTTACGCCATAAGGGTTGCCCCCTGCACCGTATAAGGAATCATCTGTGTATCCAGGAGCGGCAATAATGGCTCCCCAGTGGAACATCGTCGTATATAGGCTGAGAACCGTCTGCTCCTGTCCTCCATTTGCGTTTTGAGCTGAAGTCATCGCGCTGACTGCTTTGTTTGCCAATTTACCTTGGAACCACAAGCCGCCTGTTGTATCTAAGAACTGCTTCATTTGAGCTGGCAGGTTACCGAAACGTGTCGGCATGCTAAAGATGATGGCATCTGCCCACTCTAAATCACTTAATTGAACCTCTGGCACATCCTTTGTTTCGTCTAAATGTGCTTTCCATGCTGGATTTGAGGCTACAACTGCTTCTGGTGCCAATTCAGCAACCTTTAATACTTTGACCTCTGCGCCAGCTTCTTTTGCTCCCGCTTCAGCCCATTTCGCCATCTGATAGTTTGTACCTGTTGAACTATAATAAATAATCGCTAATTTTACGTTTTCCATTTGATCCATCTCCTTTTGTTTGTTTTGCCCAAAAAGCTTCTGTAAAAATCCCACCTGTATTCCCCACCTTATTTAAAATTGACGACGATACCATAAAGCCGCAGCATCGACTTCTTCTCTCGTTAGCTGATGTCCGCGATTTTCCCAATGAAGTGTAACCGATGCACCTGCACCCTGCAGCAATTGCTCCAGCTCCTGTGATTCCTCTGGACGGCACATTGGGTCATTTTCACCAGCTGCTATAAAGACTTGTTTCCCCGCTAATGAAGGCAATGAAACTCCGCGTCTTGGCACCATTGGATGATGCAGGATGGCGCCTTTTAAGGCATCCCCATAATGGAATAACAAGCTTCCAGCAATGTTTGCCCCATTGGAATATCCGATCGCTACCACATTGTGACGATCAAATCCATATTCATCAGCTGCTTCGCCGATAAATGTATATAGTTCCTCAGTACGCTCAATCAAATCCTGTTCATCAAATACACCCTCTGCCAAACGTCTGAAAAAACGCGGCATGCCGTTTTCTAATACATTCCCTCTCACACTAAGAACAGATGCATCAGAATCTACTATCTGTGCAAGCGGCAATAAATCTTCTTCCGTCCCGCCAGTTCCATGCAGTAATAACAGGACAGGTCTTTGTTCATTCTTTCCTTTTCGAAAAAGATGCTTCATCATGAATCTCCTTTCCCTTTAACTTCTCTCACTTCAATTGGCAGTACAATTTGTTCAATCTGACGGCGCTGCGCCTCATATTGCGGTGGCAGTTTCAATGCTTCACCCATTGTTTCCACTGATTCATCGTGTGCAAACCCTGGAGGATCAGTAGCGATCTCAAATAATATGCCGCCAAGCTCTCTAAAATAAATAGCATTAAAATAATTTCGATCTTGCACAGGTGTCACTTGATACCCGCTTTGTGCAATATGTCTTTGCCAATCTAATTGATCCTGATCATCTGTTGCTCTCCATGCAATATGGTGCACAACCCCAACACCCATACGTCCTCGTGGAACAGGCGTAATGTTCACATCAATCACATTGCCTATTTCACCAAACGAACGGAATCTCACATAGTCTCCTTCGGCTCCGACTCGTTCAAGTCCCATCGTTTGCTCTAGCAGCTGCATCGTTTGCTCCGGCTGTGATGTTAATAAAACAGCTCCGCCAAATCCTTTAATGGCTACATCTGGTGTGACACCATTAAATGTCCACTCGTTTTGCTTTCCTTCCGCACGCTCTACCAGCTCAATCAATAAGCCGTGTGGATCTTCAAATGAGAGAAAAGCTTCACCAAAACGTTCAACCATTTCATAAGAGACATTAAACTGCTCAAGACGATCCTTCCAGAAAGAGAAAGAGCCTGTCGGTATGACATATGTCGTCACGCCCACTTGCCCTGCACCAATTTGACCTTTTTGCGCCCCCGGCCAAGGGAAAAACGTAATAATTGTCCCTGGAGAGCCGCCTTCATTTCCAAAATATAAATGGTATGTGCCCGGATCATCAAAATTCACGGTCTTCTTCACGAGACGAAGTCCTAAAACACCTGCATAAAAATCAACGTTCTCCTGAGGATGACCGACAATAGCTGTAATATGGTGAATTCCTTCTGTTTTTTTCACTTCTAATGACCTCCTAATCATGAAGTAATAAGCCTCTATTCATTATGTCTTTACTGACATCTTTATATTATCTCGAATTCGAGATATTAGATCAAAAAAATATATTTATCTCGAATTAAGGATATGATGTTTTTAAGTAAATGTCAATGATTTTTGTTTTTCTTTTAAAAAGGCAGAGCTGTTTTGCATAAACAGCCCTGCTTTCCCTTGTTTATTGCAGCAATTTTTTCTTTTTTAAATAGGCCTTCGCTACCTGAAATGCATCCTTTCCCTTCACATTGACTTCATAATTCATTTCTCTCATCTCATCGTCTGTGATTTGACCCGCAAGCTTATTGAGAGAGGTCTCAATCTCAGGGAATTCAGTTAATGTCTCCTGCGTGAGCAGCGGTGCTCCTTGATATGGCGGGAAAACATGCTGATCATCATTAAGCACCTTTAATTTGTATTGTCTCAATTCACTGTCTGTCGAATACGCATCGACTAAATTGATATCTCCTTTTTGAATCGCTCGATACCGAAGCTTCGGCTCCATCGTCACAACATCGTCAAAGGAAAATTGATAAGCTTTTTGAATACCTCGATACCCATCCTGACGATCAGAAAACTCTAAGGTAAATCCAGCTTTTATACGGTTTTTGATCTTCCCTAGATCTGAAATGTTGGACACTTCATATTGATCAGCCAGTGACTGCGGCACGGCTAAAGCATACGTATTGTTGTATGCCATGGGCTCAAGAAGGCGGAGCTGAAAGGACGATTCCAATCCACGCCGCGCTTGCTCATACACTTTTCTTTTATCTGTGCTTTTTGCTGTTTCTTTGAGGAATTCAGAAATCGCTGTACCCGTAAACTCAGGATAAATATCGATATCACCAGAGCGTAAAGCCTGGAAAACAAAGGACGTCTTACCAAGACCGGGCTTCAGGTTCACTTGAATATCTGTATCCTGTTCAATTAAAAGCTTATACATCGAGATCAAAATCTCAGGCTCTGATCCTAACTTCCCGCCAATGGTGATTTCTTTCTTTTCTTGCTGAAACAGCACGGGGGCAGCGACAACTGCTCCTGCAATCAGAGCAAAAACAGTCACAGAGATCACAGTCTTTTTAAAGGAAATTTTCTCAAAGGTACGCAGCACCACATCAAATAATAGAGCGAGTAAGGCAGCTGGTATCGCGCCAATGACAATGAGCGACATATCATTTCGATCAATTCCCAGCAAGATTAAGCTTCCTAATCCCCCAGCCCCGATCAGTGCTGCCAGAGTGGCGGTCCCCACAATGAGTACCATCCCGGTTCGAATACCAGCCATGATGACTGGCATGGCAAGAGGAAGCTCCACCTTTAATAACCGTTTGCGATGATTCATCCCCATAGCAAGCGCCGCTTCTCTCAGAGAAGGATCAACCTCCTGAATGCCTGTATATGTATTTCTTAAAATAGGGAGTAGGGCATAGACCACAAGCGCAATAATCGCAGGTACTTGCCCAATCCCCACGAGAGGAATCAACAAGCCAAGAAGTGCGAGCGACGGAATCGTTTGTAAGACGGCCGTCACCCCGATGACCCACTCCGCTAGCTTTGGAACCCTCGTTAAATAGATACCTAATGGAATAGCAATCAAAATCGCTAAAAATAAAGCAATAAAAGAAATTTGAATATGCTCAAGTAAGGCATGTCCCAATTGTTCTTTGCGTTCCCATAACACACGGGTCCAATCATTCATGTGACTCGCCCCTCTCTTTAGGAGAATCAGCTAAAAACTGAATCACTGCTTGACGATTCACTAGTCCAATCCGCTCTCCATTCTTTTCAACAGCCAATTCCTCGTGCTTTGCCAATTGAGACAAGACTTCATCCAGTTCGGCATCTGATGAGACCGCCTCATAGGGTAAAAGAGCTTCGTGGGCTATCGGTTGTGCCAAGGTTTCCAGCTCAAAAGCTCGATGTCCCACATGGCGGGCAGCCCCTGAAACAAACTCCTGTACAAAGGCATTGGCTGGATGTTGAACCAATTCCTCAGGACGTCCGATCTGCACTACTTTTCCTTCATTCATCACACAAATCCGATCACCAAGCTTCATAGCTTCCTGCATATCATGCGTCACAAAAACAATGGTTTTTTGTATACGGCGCTGCAAATCAAGCAGATCATCCTGCAATTTCTCCCTCGTTAGTGGATCTAACGCACTGAAAGGTTCATCCATCAGGACAATCTCAGGATCAGCTGCAAGTGCACGTGCCACACCGACACGCTGCTGCTGTCCACCAGAGAGCTCTGCTGGCTTTCGATGTCGATACATAGCAGGATCAAGCCCGACCATCAACATGAGTTCATCGACACGCTGATTGGTCTCATTCCGGCTCCACTGTTTAAGCTCTGGCACCACAGCAATATTTTCTTCTATGGTCATATGAGGAAAAAGCGCAATTTGCTGCAAAACATAACCGATATCCCAGCGCAGCTCATACATATCATAATCACTTATTTTTTGACCCTTTATGTAAATCTCACCTTCTGTAGAAGAAATGAGACGATTGATCATTTTCAATGTTGTCGTTTTCCCGCTGCCACTAGGTCCAATCAATACAAAAAACTCACCTTTCTGAACCTCCAAATCAACGGATTGAACGGCATAGCGCTCATCAGAAAATTGCATCGATACCTTTTTAAATTCAATCATCTTCCCACGCCCTGACTGCAATTATTTTCTAGACTACCAATATGACAGATCAACCTCATATTTGTATAGAATAAACTGTCACTTTTACATACTTCCCCTCGGTTGACTGTCAGAAACAACTCTAGCAAAAATAGATGAGATTCACAGTGAGGAAAATAAAAAAAGCGAAGAGCCCGGGGCTCTCCGCTTTTTAAGTCAACGACTTACTCACCAGTAACGTATGGAAGTAATGCCATTTGACGTGATCTTTTGATCGCTAAAGTCAATTTACGTTGATACTTAGCGCTAGTTCCTGTTACACGACGAGGTAAAATTTTACCACGCTCAGAAACAAACTTTCTAAGAAGATCAACATCTTTGTAATCGATGTGCGTGATACCGTTAGAAGTAAAGAAACATACTTTACGACGTTTCGCACGACCGCCTCTGCGTCCACCTGCCATTTGTTTTCACACCTTTCCTTTAGTCATTTTTTCAGATCAATTAGAATGGCAAATCATCATCGGAGATGTCAATCGGTTTACCATCGTTCGCAAATGGGTCATCATTAAAGCTATTTCCCTGATTACGATTTTGGTTGTTTTGATTGCCATATGGATTTTGACTTGGTTCATTTCCAAATGGATTCTGATCGTTTTGGCTACCGCCATAATACTGGCCTCCGCTATTGCCACCGCCGCTGTATCCACCTGAACCAGCACCGCCGCTCTTAGGCTCAAGAAATTGAACACTTTCAGCTTGAACCTCTGTCACGAAGACACGCTGTCCTTGCTGATTTTCATAGTTTCTTGTCTGCAAACGACCGTCTACACCGGCAAGACTTCCTTTTTTCAAGAAATTAGCCACGTTCTCGGCTTGTCTTCTCCAAGTAACACAGTTAATGAAATCGGCTTCACGCTCTCCAGATTGATTCGTAAACGTACGATTCACAGCTAGAGTAAACGTGGCTACAGCCGCACCATTAGGCGTGTAGCGAAGCTCAGGGTCTTTTGTTAGTCTTCCGACCAATACAACACGGTTTAGCATATTGAAAGACCACCTTTAAATATATATTTCAATGATTTATACTTCTTCTTTAACAACAATGTGGC
Organism: Bacillus sp. Je.9.29.b; assembly: GCF_051129925.1. Taxonomy (NCBI): domain Bacteria; kingdom Bacillati; phylum Bacillota; class Bacilli; order Caryophanales; family Bacillaceae; genus Bacillus; species Bacillus sp. Je.9.29.b. The sequence goes on along the minus strand of NZ_JBCPSO010000003.1, from coordinate 26,392 downwards.
GAATGATATCGTCACTGATCTTAGCTAAGCGGTCAAATTCTTGAACTGCTGCAGCGTCAGATTGAACGTTTACGATTTGGTAGAAACCGTCACGGAAATCGTTGATTTCGTATGCAAGACGACGTTTACCCCAATCCTTTGTTCCAGTGATCTCCGCACCGTTAGAAGTTAACACGTTATTGAAACGCTCGATAACTGCTTTTTTAGCCTCATCGTCAACTGTTGGGCGGATGATGTACATAACTTCGTACTTTCTCATCTGATTGCACCTCCTTTTGGTCTAAGCGGCCCTAAACGGGCAAGGAGCAATAAATTATATTACTCACAATTGTATATTATAACAAATCACTTGGCCTATGACAAGAACCTATACATTAAAACGGAAATGAATGACGTCTCCATCTTTCACTACATATTCTTTACCTTCTAGACGAACTTTTCCTGCTTCTTTAGCAGCAGACATGCTTCCGCCAGCTAGTAAATCCTCATACGCAACCGTTTCAGCACGAATAAATCCACGCTCGAAGTCTGTGTGAATGATGCCAGCACATTCTGGCGCTTTCATTCCTTTTTTAAATGTCCAAGCACGTACCTCTTGCTCACCTGCTGTGAAATACGTAGCTAATCCTAGAAGTGAATAAGATGCTCTAATTAGCTGATCAAGCCCTGACTCATTAATACCAAGCTCTTCAAGGAACATTTGCTTCTCTTCTCCTTCAAGCTCTGCAATTTCAGACTCGATCTTCGCACAAACGACGATCACTTCAGCGTTTTCACCAGAAGCAAACTCACGGATTTGCTGCACATATTCGTTGCCCTCATGATCTGCTACTTCATCCTCACTCACATTTGCTACATAGAGAACTGGTTTAGATGTGAGTAAATGAAGCTGTTTCACAAGCTTTTGCTGCTCATCAGTAAATTCTACAGATCTTGCCGATTTCCCAGCTTCAAATGCGTTCATTAGCTTCGACAAAATCTCAAATTCAGCTACTGCTTCCTTGTCCTTTTGTTTTGCAAGCTTACTCACACGAGCTAAACGCTTTTCAACTGTTTCTAAATCAGCCAAAATCAATTCGAGATTAATCGTTTCAATATCTGCCACAGGATCAACCTTACCAGCTACGTGTGTAATGTTATCATCTGCAAAAGCTCTGACCACGTGACAAATCGCATCTACTTGTCGAATATGAGAAAGGAATTTATTCCCTAAACCTTCACCTTTAGATGCACCCTTGACAATACCCGCAATATCAGTGAATTCGAAAGCAGTGGGAACTGTCTTTTTCGGCTGCACCAATTCTGTTAGCTTTTGTAAACGCTCGTCAGGAACTTCTACAATTCCGACGTTTGGATCAATGGTACAAAACGGATAGTTAGCAGACTCCGCTCCAGCCTGTGTAATTGCATTAAATAGCGTTGACTTCCCGACGTTAGGTAAGCCAACAATACCAGCTGTTAAAGCCATTCTTTCATCTCCTCTATATCAAACGTGCTCGTTATACTGCGTAATATGAACCTAGAGCAATTATAAGTAGGTTTACATGAAAAGACAAGCTAACCATCATGCATTTTCAATAGAAGAAACATCGTCAAAAAGAATAAATCAATGCTTCAAAACGAGAAGATGCACCTGGTTTTGCTGTAGAAAAGACAAATTTAATAAAAAAAGCATGAGGCCTACTTAAGCAGTTGGCTCCTCATGCTTGACGAGAATTTTCTTCATTTTTCGTTCAAAATCTCTTCTTGGGATCATCACGCTGTGTCCGCAGCCTTCACATTTAATACGGATATCCATGCCCAAACGAATGACCTTCCACCGATTGGCACCACATGGATGGGGCTTTTTCATTTCTACAACATCATGTAACCCAAACGCTTTGTCTGCCATCAGCCTTCACCTCTCCTTGCTCACTTCATTGAATCTATTGTACAAAAAAACGGTGATGAAGGGCAATGCACAAAACCAAGAGCCTCTTTCAATCGTTCATCCTATTCTTTTTTAGAGAAAAAACCCTTCTTTTAGATCATTTTATTTGTGACCAATAGTTACTTAAACTCCGTTTTTTTTCAATATTGTCACAAACACTGTAGGTCAAAAGGTTTTTATTGGTAGAACGCGGTGGTTTTTCCATATTTTTTGATTTATGATATCTGCATAAATGTTATGTGAGGGAGCAGGTACGATGGTCAATCGAAAGGATAGATTAACTGATAAAGAATATAAAATCATATCCGATCATGCTGGAAATATAGACAATTACCAGCAGCACCATACGATAGAAATAGGTCAGCAAACACTCACTGTCCACGATTTTCTAAAGATCGACCATAAAATATATGGTTTAACAATGCAGCCAGAACAATCAGATGAATTCATCGTCGCTTTTCACTGTCCACTGCCAAACCAAATGACGGTGACATCTAAGCAAGATATACACAACGCGGCACAGTCATTACTCAAAACAGACTATGCCTATCCAATTGAAAGAAAGTCCCTTGATGGCAATCAAGACCATGTCTTTTTTAAAGGGAAGGAATACATAGAGAAAGTCTGTCAGAAGCATCCGAATGCAGGTATCCATCTCACTGGACAAGCACTTGCCGGTGCTGTTTGTGCTTATGTTGCAACAGAACAGCCAGCTGTCAAAAAAGCCGTCACCTTTGACAGCCCAAATATATGGAGCAGCCTGTCGCCTTCGATTCAGCAAAAGGCGCAGCAAGGTCAATATACACGCATGTTGATTGAATATATTCAGCCTAGTCATTACGTCGGTTTACTCAATCGCCATGATCAAGGAGTTGGGCAAGTCAAGTACACCGTACCGCCACGGCAGCAAGACTCAGTCCAAGAATCCGTTAAATACAAAAAAAGGGAAATTGACACCTTTTTAAAATCAGCTTTTGCATCTATGAATATAGAATGGAACGAATCCTTTGATACAAATGCTTTTTTAGCTCTCGTTTCAGGAGAATTCAAAGCAAATGGATATTCATTCCATCCGAATGGATCCGCCCGTATTTTAGATGAACAGCTTGATCATAATACAAGTTTTACAGCCATGCTGCTGCAAGAAATTCATTCTGGACGTGCATATGCACAAAGCGGACTTGAAATTATCATAAAATCCCATTTACTGAAAAATTCATCCTATGATCTACAAAGTATTATTGAACATGAAGTGCACACTGTATTTGAAAAAATCGATGGAATTGATGAAAGCGTAAAAGACGCCGTCCATCATGTGAAACAAGAGCTCAAAGGACTCGTCGGCTTTGGCCACTATGATTTATTAAGTCATAGTGATGTGGAAGCACTGGTAGAGGAAGTCAGAATGGAACAGACACATTCCTCCTTTTATTCACACGAAAAACAACTGAATGCCTTGTACACCCTGAGGGATTACGAACAAGAGCTTTCTGCCCTTTCAAGACATATGTACACAATGGGTGATGACTACGCCAAGGCAGATAGACGCCTTGCGATGCAAATGGGTATTCATTAAGAAAGGAGTCATCGCATGATCAATCAAAATAAGCCTCCTAGTGACGCCCAGCGTTTCTTGCAAAATGTGAGTGCCCGCCGCTCCATGTCTGTATTCGAAAATCAATCGGCACCAAATACACAAACACATTCTCCTGAAGAAATCGCCGCCATTCAGGCCATGCGCAGAGAAGGACAGCGAAAGGATCTAAAACGGCTGCTCAAAATGCGGCTGCACGACGAATTAGCAAATACTCGCGTGCACTTGGAGTATCAATTGGCTAAAACAGAAGACATGATAAACCAGACGACCATTGTCAAACAACACATTTCCCAGCATTTAAAGGGACAGGCCATTTCAGAATTAGAGGATCGCCTCCAGCGTCTCAAGCAAATGCCTGTCTATGATGATATCAAAGAAGCTATTGATTCAATTCAGATCAAATAAGCACAGCTCTAAAAAAGAGAGGTGCTTATTTTGTTTTATCAATATAATTTTTAGAACGAGAAAATATCTTTTTACTTAAAATCGGATACAGCATTAAACAGACGAGCAAATACAGATTCAACAAACTATAAATTGGATACAAGAAAGCAATCAAATCAGCAAATCCAAGAGATGTTAAAGGTGCCATCAAAAGAAGCATCACCAATACAACCAGCCAGCGGGGCATTCGTACAAAAGAAAGCATCCGGCTGGATAATCCAAATAAACCTGCTGCCGTCGTCGTATAAATTGCTAGACAAAGGACAACGGTCATAAACACAAACAAAGAAGTCGGCGCCCCTTCTAATACTGTAAACAAAGGAATTCCCTCTGATGAAAGACTTCCCGAAATATCAACCAGTATTTCGTTATACACATACGAGATGACACCAAAAATAAGACCGCTTAAGATACTCGCCACTTTGGCTTCCCCAAGCCCCTTCATTTCTTTCCCAACCGAAGACAGCACTGCCACAACAGATAATATGTTCAAAGAAGCAAAGACAATGCTGGCAGGCCAATTGTACTGCTGCCCAAAATCAATCCGCCACATATGATCATGGTTCATATAATAAAAAACAAACGCATAGATGAGCCCCGCCACCAAAATTGGTATAATGAAAGCATTCACAGATAAGAGCCCTTTCACATCCCAGAAAAAAATCATAAATGAAAACAAACAAAACGCGCCGATGCCAACCCAAAAAGGCACATGATACATCTCAAGCGTCACCCCGCCGCCAGCAATCATGACCGTCGTTGTCGTGAATAAATAAAGGACAATTAACACGTCATACACCTTAGCCAGCCATGGACCGACAAGCCGTTCCAGCACTGGCACAAAGTGATCGGCACGCACCTCATAACTGATTTTTAACACCACATAGGTAGACAGCATAAACATCAATGTAAACAGTAGAATGGCTAGTCCGCTATCAATGCCAAAAAACTGCCAAATTTCCTGGCCGGAAGCATATCCCGCACCTATTAAGCTTCCTAAAATTAAAAGCGTCCACCTTGAACCAGCCTTCCACACAATCATCACCTCATAGGTATAGAATTAAGCTTGTTTCCGTATACTGTTACTAACTACTATGACAAGGAAGTGAGACCTATGAATAGCAAGAACGGTCTTTTTTTTAGAAATAGGGTAAAAGAATACGTGTCCCATACGGATACAAACGCCATTCAACAGCTTAAAAGTATTTTATTCTCGCATATTCAGAAAGCAGGAAAAAGACCCGTTGCCATCGTTTGTATTGGAACAGACCGCTCAACTGGCGACTCTCTAGGTCCACTTGTTGGTACAAAGCTTTCAGGTCTGGATTTGAAAAAGCTTCATGTATATGGAACACTCTCTGACCCAGTGCATGCGGTCAATTTAAAAGAAAAACTCGCTGAAATTGAACAAGCTCATAAACACCCGTTTATTGTAGCGGTTGATGCCTGTTTAGGAAGAGTGAAAAGTGTCGGTTCCTTCCAAATTGGAGATGGTCCGTTAAAGCCTGGAGCTGGTGTCCAAAAGGAGCTGCCAGAGGTAGGAGATATTCATATTAATGGGATCGTCAATGTGAGTGGTTTCATGGAATATTTCGTCCTCCAAAACACACGTCTTCATCTTGTCATGTCTATGGCCAATACACTTTCTGAAAGTCTATCTCACATTGACCAAATGGATTGGACAAGAGAAAAAAACCGGTCTCTCTTCACCCCTATTCAAAATATCACTGGGAGAATATAAAAAAGACCATCTCATATCAAGATGGTCACTCTGATGATTCCCTCGTAGAAAGCAATTCAAGGATTCTTTCTAAATCTTCATTCGAGAGGAATTCAATCTCAATTTTCCCTTTTTTCTTCTGTTTCTTGATCGTCACGGAAGTACCAAAGTAGTTTTGTAAGAAAGACTCTCTTTCTTTCAACACTCGATCCTTTGGTGCTTCTTTTTTCTTTGTTTCACGTGGAACATTTTCGTTTAACTGCTGAACAAGTTTTTCAACCTGTCGTACGTTTAACCCCTCATCCACGATTTTCTTTACCAAAGGCGCCAGCTTCTTTTTGTTCTTTAAGCTAAGCAATGTCCGGCCATGTCCCATTGATAACGTTCCATTTGCAATCAGCTTTTGGATGTCATCCGGTAAAGTCAACAGACGGAGATGGTTCGCAATATGCGGTCTGCTTTTCCCTAATCGCTTCGCTAATTCCTCTTGCGTCACACTTAGATGATCCAGCAAGGAAGCATACGCTTCCGCTTCCTCTAGTGGAGAGAGATCCTCACGCTGCAGGTTTTCTAAAAGGGCAATTTCTCTCATCAGCGTTTCTGAAAACTCTCGAACGATCGCAGGAATTGTTGTCAGACCAGCTTGTTGTGCTGCGCGAAAACGGCGTTCTCCTGCTACTATGTCATATCCTTTAATCGATTTACGAACAATGATCGGCTGTAAAACACCGTGCTGCTGAATCGATTCTTTCAGATCAGACAACGCATCATCATCAAACGTTTTCCTTGGCTGATAAGGATTCGGACGCAAATCCTTTAATTTAATTTCTTCAACCGTTTCTTCATTTGAGTCTACGTTGTTAAATAGTGCATTAATACCCTTTCCAAGACCTTTAGCCATTCGCATCCACTTCCTTTGCTAAGTCTAAATAGACATCTGCACCTCTTGAACGTGGATCATACAAGATAATAGGCTTTCCATGACTTGGCGCTTCACTCAGCCTCACATTTCTCGGAATGACGGTTTGATAGACTTTATCTCTAAAGTATTTCTTCACTTCTTCGATAACCTGAATCCCAAGATTTGTTCGGGCATCAAGCATTGTCAGCAAGACACCTTCAATGGCAAGATCGGTATTTAAATGTTTCTGCACGAGACGAACTGTGTTTAACAATTGGCTCAATCCTTCCAGCGCATAATATTCGCACTGAACTGGTATTAAAACGGAATCGGATGCAGTTAACGCATTAATCGTCAGCAGTCCAAGTGATGGCGGGCAGTCAATAATCATATAATCATAATTCTGCTTAACAGATTCAAGTGCTCTCTTCAGCCTCACTTCACGTGAGATTGTAGGCACAAGCTCTATTTCAGCCCCTGCAAGCTGTATTGTCGCAGGAATGACATCAAGATTTTCGACCTCTGTCGTCTTAATCACATCAAGAACATCTGCATCATCAACTAAAATATCGTACACACACTTCTCTACGTCGGCCTTCTCAATCCCAATACCACTCGTGGCATTGCCCTGCGGATCAATATCAACTAACAACACTCGTTTGCCTATGTATGCTAAACACGCACCCAAATTAACAGAAGTTGTCGTCTTCCCGACGCCGCCCTTCTGGTTGGTAATCGCTATGATTTTTCCCACGATGTCACCCACTTTCAACTTAACAAGTTTCTCATTCATTCATACTTTCTATTCTATCAAAAAAAGTATGAAACGTTTGCTTTTTTTGTTTCCCTATTATAAATTCGTCGTTGAATGTGCCTTTTCGTACATTAAAGAACGAATGAAAACACACCTAAAAAGTATATTGATATATCTTTTTTAAGAAATAGACATACATCAAAACCCTCACTTCTATCAAAAGTGAGGGTCACATATCAAAAGTATAATTCACCTATTTTGCGGCCTTCACTTACAATGACCTTAGGAGTTACTGTTTTATAGCTTTTCATTTTTAAAAATCCATAGGGTGTCTTAATGATAAATGTCGCATGTCCCAAAGCGTCCCCTGTTTTGCCATAGGCCTGCCACACGATCTTTGAACAATAAGTCGGGTCCAATGATTGAATAGACATGGTGATGGAATAGCGAGCCTTCGGATGACCTTTCACATAATCGTGTGCCCATTCCCCTGCTAAATGTGCCTTCTCCTCTTGATTAATCCGAATTACCTTTGTATTGGCACTATAGCGAAACCAGTTATGAATGGAATCAAGTTGAGGATGCTGCCGAAACCCTGGAATAGAAGCATAGCTTTTCTCATTAATGACGATACCTGCATGTCCAACCAAACCCTTCACAGCATCAGTGGTTGTCACCAAGATATCTCCTTTTTTAGGGATAATATCGGTACCAGGATACGGCTTTCCTAAAAGTTGCTTGAGGGTGTGCGGCTTTTCATCCGTCACCAGCTCATCATGCTTATTTTGTCTTAAACCATAGTTCTTCAAATCATCGTCAGCTGTAATCAAGTCGATCGAATCGTCGGAAGACGCATACTCTTGATTAAATTGCTGTACAGTCACATCTTTAGAAACAACACCTTGCTTCTTCAGAACGTTCAATTCTTCGTTGGTCATCAGGCCTTCATCCGCATGAGCCGTTGGCGATTTCACAGCGTATATTGTCGCTTCATTTGGAAAAAGAGAAAAAGAAATTAGTAAATAGCAAATAATGGCGAAAATAGTCTTCTTCATTTTCATCAGTAGTTGTCACCTCCTTCATACTACGAAAATCATATTTTACCAATTTATAAATATTATGTAAATATGGTGTGTGCAGAAAATAAGACAAACAAAAAAAGCTGACGAGTGGCGCTCATCAGCTTTTTTCTATTTAGGAATTCGAATCGTTAATTGGATATATTCCTCAAACTCTTCTTCCTCGGTATTTATTTTAAGTCCGCTGTCTTCTACCATGTGGAGAGACTGACGAATGGTATTCATTGCAATTCGTGTATCACGACTAAACGCCTTACGCTTTGGCTTCGGTTTGCGATCTGTTTTTTGTTCAAGCATCTTCACTACACGCTCTTCAGTCTGTTTCACATTCAACTGCTTTTCGATGATTTCCTGCAATAGCGCGATTTGTAATTCTGGAAGCTTTAGGGGCACAAGTGAACGGGCATGCCTTTCAGAGATTTTTTTCTCTAAAATGGCCTGTTGTACCTCTTCAGGCAACTTTAAAAGTCTTAATTTGTTTGCAACAGTTGATTGTCCCTTGCCTAAACGCTGAGCAAGCGCCTCTTGTGTTAAATCATGAAGCTCTAAAAGACGGGCATAAGCATGAGCCTCTTCAATAGAAGACAGCTCTTCCCTTTGCAAATTTTCAATCAATGCCACAGATGCCGTTTCCGTATCAGTAAAATCTTTTATAATAGCGGGGATTTTCTCCCATTGAAGAGTCTGCACCGCTCTCCAACGTCTTTCGCCGGCGATCAGTTCATATTTTCCTTCTTCTTCTGTTGGTCTAACAACAATTGGTTGGATAATGCCATGGGTATGAATCGTCGTGGCCAGCTCTTGTATCTTTTCTTCTGAAAAAATGGTGCGTGGCTGAAAACGGTTTGGCATAATTGTGTCGACCGGGAGCTCCTGTATCTCTTCCTTTAATGTATCATGCTCAGCAATCTCTGCCTCTATTTCGGTTTCACGCTCAGGATGTTCTTTGTCTCCAAGCCCGAAGAAGCGTGAGAGTGAATGCTTCATGAACCTACACCACCTTTAAAAACTACCTTTTTATAATTCTATTTTCTCATGTTTTTTCCTTCTGTAAAATCATAAATATTGAAGAAAAACCGACCTTTTACATGATCAACCTTCTATTGGTGATTTATTAGGTGTTCCTGGTTTTCTAGGATATTTTTTTGGTGTTTGCTTTTTCTTTTCAATGACAATGATGTTCCGTTCGCTTTCTTCTAAAGGAAGAACAAAGGAATGCTTTTCAACAACCTCTCCTCCGAGGACTGTGACAGCTTTTTTCCCTGCTTGCATTTCTTCATCAGCGGCAGATGCTTTTAAGGCAACAAACAATCCTTCCTTTTTCACTAGAGGCAGACATAGTTCGCTCAAGACGGATAAACGTGCAACTGCTCTAGCAGTGACAAGATCATAGCTTTCACGCTTTTCCTTACGTTGTCCAAACGTTTCCGCACGATCATGATAAAAAGTAGTATCTTGTAAGTTTAATCCTTTTGCTAACTCATTGAGAAACGTAATTCGTTTCTGAAGAGAATCAACAATGGTCACATGTAGATGAGGGAAACAAATTTTAAGAGGAATGCTTGGAAAACCAGCACCAGCTCCAATATCACAAATCGTCGTCACTTTGTGAAAATCAATAAAAAATGCTGCTGATATTGAATCATAAAAATGCTTTAAATACACTTCTTCCTTTTCAGTAATGGACGTTAAATTCATTTTCTCGTTCCATTCTACAAGCATGCGGAAGTAGGTTTCAAATTGTTCAAGCTGCACAGGAGAAAGAGTGATCCCTTTCTCCTCTAGTGCTGCTGTAAATTGTTCAATGTTCATGCCGACATCCTTTCTATTCTGCTATCTTCGCAATACGCCCCTGCTCTAAATATACTAAAAGGATAGAAATATCAGCAGGGTTAACGCCTGAAATACGAGAAGCCTGTGCAACAGAAAGCGGTCGGACTTCTTTCAGCTTTTGTTTCGCTTCAGTTGCAATCCCTTTGATGGCATCATAATCAATACGATCAGGAATCTTTTTGTTCTCCATCTTTTTCAGTTTTTCAACTTGCTGGAGTGACTTTTCAATATAACCTTCGTATTTAATTTGAATCTCTACCTGCTCACACACATCAGAAGGAAGCGGTGTTTCCGCAGGAGCTAATTTCACAACAGTTTCATAATTCATTTCTGGACGCTTCATCAAATCACTTGCACGAATGCCGTCCTTCAACTCACTTCCACCGAGTGAACGAATAAATTCTTGAGTCTCTGCTGTAGGTTTAATGATCACAGAATATAAGCGTTTTTTCTCTGCTTCAATGGCTTCTTTTTTCTGCTGGAATGCTTGGAATCTTTCTTCAGAAATTAATCCAATTTGATAGCCAAGTTCAGTTAATCTTAAATCAGCATTGTCATGACGTAGAAGTAGACGATACTCAGCACGTGATGTCAAGAGACGGTATGGTTCATTTGTTCCTTTTGTGACAAGGTCATCGATGAGGACACCGATATATGCATCAGATCGGCTTAAAATGACTTCTTCTTTACCTAATGCTTTTCTTCCTGCATTAATACCTGCCATAATCCCTTGACCTGCTGCTTCCTCATAACCAGACGTACCATTAATTTGGCCGGCTGTATATAATCCAGAAATTTTCTTCGTCTCAAGTGTAGGCCACAACTGAGTAGGCACAATCGCATCATACTCGATGGCATAACCCGCTCTCATCATTTGAACATTCTCGAGTCCTGGGATGGTTGAAAGCATTCGCTGCTGTACATCCTCAGGAAGACTTGTAGACAATCCTTGAACATAAACTTCCTGCGTATTACGACCTTCTGGCTCTAAGAAAATTTGATGTCTCGGTTTATCATTGAAACGCACCACTTTATCTTCAATGGACGGGCAGTATCTAGGACCAGTTCCTTTAATCATACCTGAATACATTGGAGAACGGTGAAGATTCTCATCAATAATTTGATGAGTCTCTAAACTCGTGTACGTTAACCAGCATGGCAGCTGGTCGGTAATATATTCAACCGTTTCATAGGAGAATGCCCGCGGGACTTCATCACCTGGTTGAATTTCTGTTTTACTATAGTCAATCGAGTGGCTATTCACTCGAGGAGGTGTTCCTGTTTTAAAGCGAACCAAATCGAATCCTAGTTCTGCTAAATGATCCGATAATTTAATGGAAGGCTGCTGGTTATTTGGACCACTTGAATACGATAAGTCTCCTAAAATAATACGGCCTTTTAAGAAAGTCCCTGTCGTTAATACAACAGACTTCGCACGATAGTTCGCCCCCGTTTGAGTAACAACACCTTTACATTCATCATCTTCTACAATTAAATGATCTACCATACCCTGCAGCATTGTCAGGTTTGGTTCATTTTCCATTGTTTTTTTCATTTCATGCTGATATTGGAACTTATCTGCTTGCGCTCTTAACGCACGGACAGCAGGTCCTTTCCCCGTATTCAGCATGCGCATTTGAATATGCGTCTTATCTATATTTCGTGCCATTTCTCCGCCTAGAGCATCAATTTCTCTGACGACAATCCCTTTTGCGGGGCCGCCTACGGACGGATTACATGGCATAAAAGCAACCATATCGAGGTTGATAGTCAATACAAGTGTTTTGGCGCCCTGTCTTGCAGAAGCAAGAGCAGCCTCAACTCCAGCATGACCGGCACCCACGACGATTACGTCATAATTGCCAGCTTCATAACCCATTTCTTATGTTCCTCCCTTTACTTTCCTAAACAGAATTGAGAGAATAACTGATCAATCAAGCTTTCATGAACAGCATCCCCAATAATTTCACCCAGCTGTTCCCAGCAGCGTGTTAAATCTATTTGAACTATGTCGATCGGTACGTCCATTTCAATTCCTTCAAGAGCATCCTCAATGGATTGTTTTGCTGCCTGAAGAAGAGCAATATGCCTTGTGTTACTTACATACGTTAAATCTCCACTTTCAATTGAACCCGTGAAAAAGAGTGATTGAATCGCAATTTCGAGCTCATCAATCCCCTTTTCTTGTAATAATGATGTAGTAACCACCGGACGATCCTTCGCTAACTGCTTGACCTTTTCGATATCAAGCTTAGGCTCAAGATCTGTCTTATTCACGATTACGATGATATCCATGCCTGAGACGGCCTCAAAAAGTTTGATATCCTCTTCTGACAATTCCTCGCTATAATTGAGCACAAGTAAAATCAGGTCAGCTTCTTTTAAGACCTGTCTAGATCGTTCAACCCCTATACGCTCAACAATGTCCTCCGTCTCACGTATACCCGCAGTATCGACTAATCGAAGCGGTACACCTCTAACATTTACATATTCCTCAATGACATCTCTCGTTGTTCCAGGAATATCCGTTACAATCGCTTTTGTTTCCTGTACAAGACTATTCAACAAGGAAGACTTCCCAACATTCGGTCTTCCAATAATGACAGTGGATAAGCCCTCGCGAAGTATTTTCCCCTGCTGAGAAGTCGTTAGCAGTGACTCAATTTCCTTTTTCACTGATGTTGCCTTTTCAACTAAAACCCGATGCGTCATTTCTTCAACATCGTCATACTCAGGATAGTCAATATTGACTTCAACATGGGCCAGAGTTTCCAATATCTCACCGCGAAGTCGTTTAATCAAACCGGAGAGTCTTCCCTCCATTTGAGTAATCGCTACATTCATCGCACGATCTGTCTTTGCGCGAATCAAATCCATTACCGCTTCAGCCTGTGAAAGATCAATTCTTCCATTTAAGAAAGCTCGTTTTGTAAACTCACCTGGCTCCGCTAATCTTGCTCCTTCTCTTAAAGCAAGCTGCAGTACTTTATTGACCGTTACAATTCCGCCATGGCAGTTAATCTCAATAACGTCTTCTCTCGTAAATGTTTTTGGCGCTCGTAATACTGACACCATGACCTCTTCTATGACTTGCTCAGTGCTAGAGTCCACAATATGACCATAATGAATTGTATGTGAATCCACCGATACAAGTTTTTTCTCCTTAGGACCTTTATACATCCGATCAGCAATCTGTACCGCATCAGGCCCGCTTAAACGGATGATCGCAATTGCTCCTTCACCCATCGGTGTAGAAATTGCTGCAATTGTATCCATCACTCATTCACCTCTTTCTCTACTTAATAAACAGTCTGTTATCTATTAAATGGACATTGTCCATCTCTATATCAAAAACGCTTAATCCAAAATTTAAAGATACCATAAATGAAAGCGAAGTGAAAGTATCTCATATCTAATTATCCACAGCTTTGCATCTTATCTATTTTAACACTTAACTTATCCACATGTGAATAACGACGTTTGAAACTTGTCTTCACATCTTACACCTAAATCCAATAAATTTAAACGCCCTGATCCCTATGCTTACTTGTTAAATTGGCGTTTTGCACCCATATCACACACTCATTTTTTAGAAATAAAGGATGAATCCTCTATAAAAAGCAATTTTTCAATAAAAAAAGACTAAAATCCAGCTTTGCTGAATCTTAGCCTTTCTGCTATTTTTTATACAGCACCACAACATGACGTTTGCTGCCTGTATCTTCAGATGCCGTTGCAAGTTCTTTAGAGAATGCAGCAATCGCATCATGAACAATTTTTCGTTCATTCGAAGGCATTGGTTCTAAATGAACCTTTCTCTTCGTTTTTAAAACCCGATTTGCTGTTTTGACTGCATATTGTTCAAGTGCTTCTTGTCGTTTCTTCCTATAATCGCCAATATCAATTGTTATATGATGATACTGATCAGAATAACGATTAAACACTAGCTGTACCAACGTTTCTAAAGAGTACAATGTTTGGCCTCTTTTTCCAATCATTAATGACGTTTTATCTCCATCAATGTGGTAAGAAATCTTTTTCGGTTCCTGTTTGGAAATAATCTTTGCTTTAGGATCAATAGACTTAACAATTTTATCTAAATACTGTGTAGCTAATTTAAATGCATTTATCTTTTCTACTAACTTGACCACAGCTTGTCTTTTACCAAATAATCCTAAAAACCCTTTATTTCCTTCATCTACTATTGTGATTTCTACTTCTTCTTGTAGTAGCTGAATTTGTTTAAGTCCGGAATCTACTGCTTCTTCGATTGTGCGACCGACAGCAGTTATTTCCTTCATTTTTTATTCCCGCCAGCTTTTTCTTTTGTATCAACTTTTACTTGAGGTGTTTTTATCACCAATGTTTGAATGATCATGAAAATGTTACCTACAACCCAGTACAATGAAAGTGCTGCTGGGAAACTAATTGCAAACACAACGATCATAATCGGCATCACCCATAGCATGATAGCCATTTGAGGGTTGTCCGAAGGATTTCCAGCCATCATCAGCTTTTGCTGAATGAAAGTAGCTACACCCGCAATAATCGGTAATAGAAACAATGGATCTGGGCTGCCTAAGTCAAACCATAAGAATGTATGCTTTTTAATTTCTGCTGTCCTCATAATTGCATGATAGAAACCAATAAGGATTGGCATTTGAATTAAAATTGGGAAACAGCCTGCTAATGGATTGACGCCATTTTTTTGAAAAAGGGCCATTGTTTCCTGCTGAAGCTGCTGCTGTGTTTTTTGATCTTTAGAGCTATATTTTTCACGAAGCTTTTTCAATTCAGGCTGTAATGCTTGCATCGCTTTTGTACTTCTTAACTGTTTAATCATTAATGGTAAAATAAGCAAGCGAATTAATAGTGTCACAATAATAATCGCTACACCATAGTTTTCACCAGTTAAGTTTGCCATGTACGTGATTAATTGAGATAGCGGGTAAACAATATAAGAATTCCAGAATCCCTTACTATCTGATGTAATTGGTTCATTGATCTGTGTACATCCTGCCAATAAAACCAATACGCCAATCAAGCTAAATATTAGTAATAATCGCCTTTTCAACAAGATTCCTCCCATTACTTCAAACTTTATTTAAGTTGGAATTGATTAAGAAAGTGACTCACCTAATCAGTATGGTAACATTTTTTCTTTGCAAAGTGGTGGTTTCATTTTAATTCACTAGATGAAGGAAGCGCTTTTAAAAATTGATTCAACGAAAGTTTCTATTACGAAGACTTTTTCGGTTGTTGTTGATAAACAGCGGATTTTCTAAATAAATGTTGGAGAGACTTCTTTGTTTCTTCAAAGGTCAATTCACTCGCTGGTTTTCGTGCAATGACAATGTAGTCTTTTTCTTGCTTTAACTTATGGCCTTCCTCTAAAAACACCTGACGGATCAGACGTTTTATTCGGTTTCTAATCACTGCATTACCAATCTTCTTACTGACAGACAATCCTAGACGCAGTTCAACTTGATTTGGCTGATCAAGCTGGTAAATAACGAATTGGCGATTTGCCATTGATTGACCTTTTTTGAACACCTTTTGAAACTCTTCATTTTTTTTTAGCCTGTTTCGCTTCTTCATGTTTTCTTCCACTCCGATAAAAACTGACAGTTCATTTACGATTTTATGTAAAAAAGACCACTGACATTATTCAGTGGCCTAAGCTGATAATTTTTTTCTACCTTTGCTGCGGCGTCGCTTTAAAACTAGACGTCCGTTTTTAGTACTCATACGGCTGCGGAAGCCATGAACTTTACTACGCTTACGGTTATTTGGTTGAAACGTTCTTTTCATTTATGACACCTCCCTGAGGAATAGCTGTTTAAGACAGTCTAACTCATTATATTTGTGTAACCCATCGATTGTCAATATCAATGATAAAACTCTTATTATCAACCTTATAAGCATAACATAAGTTATCAAACGAAGAAACCTTCTTTTTTAGTTTCCAGCATTTTATTCTCTTTTTCCTCCTAAAAGACCTTCAAAACAAGAATGTGGATATTTTTCCGGCATATTTAGACTATCCACACCCATTATCGACATTTTTTTCACACAAATAACCGATGTGGATAATTATTTTTCAACAGGATGTAAAGTGTGTGGATAAGTTTGTGACACCCATTGCACCATCTTGTTTATTTTGATATTATATTTGTGTTTTAACTCTTAATTACTTATCTGGCCCATTTATATTATCCACAATTTGTGGATAACCTGTGGAAAGTTATTACACAGCCTGTTGAATTGTTTATCCACAGCTTGTGTAATTTGTCGAAAAGACGTTTTTCTACTATATTAATTGTTTTCAACAATGTATGTGCACGAATGGTGATGACCATTTGCTCTTTTTCGTGTTCTATAACAGTTTGATATTGGTCATTTTAAAAAGAAAAGGAGGGGGGAGAAGCCTTATGGAAAATATTTTGGATCTGTGGAATAAAGCACTTCAAAAAATAGAGACAAAATTGAGCAAACCCAGTTTTGAGACATGGATGAAATCGACAAAAGCCCATTCTCTTCAGGGAGATACGCTTACAATTACGGCACCTAATGAATTTGCTAGAGATTGGCTCGAGTCAAGATATCTTCACTTAATTGCTGATACCATCTATGAACTAACAGGTGAAGAGCTCAGCATTAAATTTATTATTCCTCAAAATCAGGATGAAGAGGAAGCCATGCCAAAGTCTCCTATCAAAAAAATGTCTAAAGAAGAGCCCGTTGACATTCCACAAAATATGCTGAATCCAAAATATACATTTGATACTTTTGTTATTGGTTCAGGCAACCGTTTTGCTCATGCCGCTTCACTTGCAGTCGCGGAAGCACCAGCAAAAGCATATAACCCGCTTTTTATTTATGGGGGCGTTGGTTTAGGAAAGACTCACTTGATGCATGCGATTGGTCATTACGTGATCGACCATAATCCATCAGCCAAAGTGGTCTATCTATCATCTGAAAAATTTACTAATGAATTTATCAACTCAATCCGAGATAACAAAGCTGTCGACTTCCGTAACCGCTATCGGAATGTAGATGTGCTTTTGATAGATGATATTCAATTTTTAGCAGGAAAAGAACAAACACAAGAAGAGTTTTTCCATACATTCAACACACTTCACGAAGAAAGTAAGCAAATCGTCATTTCTAGTGACCGGCCTCCGAAGGAAATTCCGACACTTGAAGACAGATTACGCTCTCGATTTGAATGGGGCTTAATTACAGACATTACCCCGCCAGATCTAGAAACGCGTATCGCGATCCTGCGAAAAAAAGCAAAGGCAGAAGGCTTAGACATTCCAAATGAAGTCATGCTGTACATTGCCAATCAAATCGACAGCAACATTCGTGAGCTGGAGGGTGCTTTGATTCGTGTCGTTGCTTACTCATCTTTAATTAATAAAGACATTAATGCAGATCTAGCAGCTGAGGCGCTAAAGGACATCATTCCTTCATCAAAGCCTAAGGTCATTACAATTAAAGATATTCAAAGAATTGTAGGGCAGCAATTTAATATTCGATTAGAGGATTTCAAAGCAAAGAAACGTACAAAGTCAGTTGCTTATCCAAGACAAATTGCCATGTACCTCTCTAGAGAAATGACCGATTCCTCTCTGCCTAAAATCGGAGAAGAATTTGGCGGTCGTGATCATACGACTGTCATTCATGCTCATGAGAAGATTTCGAAATTAATTGTTGAAGATGAACAGCTTCAGCAGCATGTCAAAGAGATCAAAGAACAATTAAAATAACCAAGCTGATATAATGAGTACGGGAAAATGTGAATAACTAGAGCATAGTCATACACAGTCTGTCCACATGTGGATAGGCTGTCTTTCCTTTCTTTTTGTCGACTTATCCACATATTCACAAGCCCTACTATTACTTCTACGATTTTTATTAATAAAATATATATACATGTCATTAAGAAAATTTAGGAGGACCACTATGAAATTCACGATTCAAAAAGATCGTCTTGTCCAAAGTGTCCAAGATGTATTAAAGGCCGTATCCTCTAGAACAACGATTCCTATTTTGACAGGGATTAAAATTGTTGCGTCTGATGAAGGGGTTTCTCTAACAGGAAGCGATTCTGATATCTCAATTGAATCTTTCATTCCTCAAAGAGATGGAGATTTAGAGGTTATCACCATTGATCGTCCGGGAAGTATTGTGCTTCAAGCCCGCTTCTTTAGTGAAATTGTAAAGAAACTGCCTATGTCCACTGTCGAAATTGAAGTAGAACAAAATCACCTGACTATCATCCGTTCTGGTTCAGCAGAATTTAACTTAAACGGCTTAGATGCTGAAGAATATCCGCATCTTCCACAAATTGAAGAACATCATGCATTTCAAATTCCGACAGATTTGCTTAAAAACTTAATTCGTCAAACTGTTTTTGCAGTGTCCACCTCAGAAACACGACCTATCTTGACAGGTGTAAACTGGAAGGTCGAAAAAGGTGAATTAATATGCACAGCAACGGATAGCCACCGTCTTGCTTTAAGAAAAGCGAAGTTAGATATTAACGAGGAAAGTTCGTATAATGTCGTGATTCCAGGGAAGAGTTTAACTGAGCTAAGTAAAATTCTTGATGATGGACAAGATCTTGTGAGCATCGTCATTACAGAAACCCAAGTTCTTTTTAAAGCACAAAACGTGCTGTTCTTCTCAAGGTTGCTGGATGGAAATTATCCAGATACAGCCCGTCTGATCCCGCAAGAAAGTAAAACGGATGTCGTGGTCAACACGAAAGAGTTCCTTCAAGCCATTGATCGTGCATCACTTTTGGCAAGAGAAGGACGTAATAATGTCGTGAAACTGTCAGCTGATCCTGAACAAAGCCTTGAAATCTCTTCTAATTCGCCTGAGATCGGTAAAGTGGTGGAGACGGTTCAAGCAGATGACATTAAAGGGGAAGATCTTAAAATCTCCTTCAGTCCAAAATATATGCTGGATGCGTTAAAAGTATTAGAGGGAACAGATATTCATGTAAGCTTCACTGGTGCAATGAGACCGTTCCTGCTACGTACGCCGAATGATGATTCTATCTTGCAATTGATTCTTCCGGTAAGAACGTATTAATTCAATCTAAAATGGCTGCTGTGTGAGTGCACAGCAGCTTTTCTTCTCGTTTTCCATGCTTTCTTTCATCCCAGTTCGCTTTCCCCCTTTCCTTCTTGTCTTGTTTTTTAGTACAATTAGATATTAGTGATATTGAAAGAGGTCGATACAATGCCTAATCTTATAACCATTGAAACAGAAATGATTACATTAGGGCAGTTTTTGAAATTAGCCGAAGTCATCCAATCTGGCGGAATGGCGAAATGGTTTTTAAGTGAACATGAGGTGTTCATTAATCAAGAGCCAGATAATAGACGGGGACGCAAACTATACCCAGGAGATGTTGTCGAGATTGAAGGTTACGGCACATTTCAAGTTGTGAATTAGAAACGGGTGACAATACATGTACATTCAAAGTCTGGCGTTAACTTCATACCGAAACTATGAACACACCGAGCTTCAATTCGACAATAAGGTGAATGTCATGATCGGTGAGAATGCCCAAGGTAAAACGAACTTGATGGAAGCGATCTATGTATTGTCGATGGCAAAGTCTCATCGTACGTCAAATGATAAAGAACTTATCCGATGGGACCAAGACTATGCTAAAATAGAAGGTAGAGTCATTAAAAAAAATGGTCCACTCCCAATGCAGCTCGTGATCTCAAAAAAAGGGAAAAAGGGCAAGGTCAATCACATTGAACAACAGAAGCTCAGTCATTATGTTGGTGCATTAAACACCATCATGTTTGCGCCAGAGGACTTAAGTCTTGTGAAGGGCAGCCCGCAAATCCGCAGAAGATTCCTCGACATGGAGATTGGACAAGTTTCTGCTGTCTACTTGCATGATTTATCGCTCTATCAAAAAATTCTTTCTCAGCGGAATCATTACTTGAAACAATTGCAGACAAGAAAGCAATCGGATCAAGCGATGCTGGAGATTTTAACAGAGCAGTTGATTGATGCGGCAGCGAAAGTGGTCAAAAGACGACTGACTTTTACGAAACAGCTCGAAAAATGGGCGCAGCCGCTGCATTTTGGGATTTCTAGAGAGCTAGAAACACTTACGCTCCAATACCAGACGGCAATAGAGGTATCAGAAGCGTCAGACTTGTCGAAAATAAAGAATAGCTATGAAGAATCGTTTCAGAAACTAAGAGAGAGAGAAATTGACCGAGGAGTGACACTGTGGGGACCTCACAGAGATGACCTGCTTTTCTTTGTGAATGGTCGGGATGTTCAGACATATGGCTCTCAAGGGCAGCAAAGAACAACAGCTCTTTCACTAAAGCTGGCAGAAATTGATCTGATACATGAAGAAATCGGAGAATATCCTATTCTTCTACTTGATGATGTGTTATCTGAACTTGATGATTACAGACAGTCTCATTTGCTCCATACCATTCAGGGGCGAGTACAGACCTTCGTCACCACAACAAGTGTTGAAGGCATCGATCACGCCACCCTGAAAGAAGCGGAAATTTTCAGAGTAGCCAGTGGAAAAGTAATTGACTGATAAATGAGGTGTGAGTCTTGTATATTCATTTAGGTGATGATTGTGTTGTTTCTACACGAGAGATTGTCGCAATTGTTGATTACAAAATGAGGTCGTCTTCTGTTGTAGAAGAATTTCTACAAAAACAGGAGAAACATATCATTTCGTTATCACAAGGGACACCCAAATCCATTGTCGTCACAACTGAATCTGTTTATTACTCTCCTCTTTCCTCAAGCACGCTCAAAAAACGTGCTTCGTTTGTGATTGAAATTGAAGTCTAAAAGCTCAATTCATATAAATATATCGTTTAAGAAAAGTGTAGGTGAATGTACGTGGCAATGGAACAGCAACATAATAGTTATGATGAAAATCAGATACAGGTGCTTGAAGGACTAGAAGCTGTTAGAAAACGTCCAGGAATGTACATTGGGTCAACCAATGCAAAAGGGCTTCACCATCTTGTATGGGAAATTGTCGACAACAGTATTGATGAGGCATTAGCTGGTTATTGTACAGACATTACAGTGCAAATTGAAAAAGATAACAGTATTACAGTAAAAGATAATGGCCGCGGGATTCCTGTTGGAATTCATGAGAAAATGGGGCGTCCTGCCGTAGAGGTCATTATGACTGTTCTTCACGCTGGCGGTAAATTTGACGGCAGCGGTTATAAAGTATCTGGCGGTCTGCATGGTGTAGGGGCATCTGTTGTAAATGCATTATCTACTACCTTAGACGTGACCGTATACCGTGACGGAAAAATTCATTATCAGCAGTTCAAACGCGGTGTTCCAGTGGGAGATTTAGAGGTTATTGGTGAAACAGATGTAACCGGGACAACCACTCACTTTGTGCCAGATCCAGAAATTTTCACGGAAACCATTGAATTTGATTACGATACACTTGCCAACCGTGTTCGTGAGTTAGCCTTCTTAACAAAAGGTGTAAACATCATCATTGAAGACTTGCGTGAAGGCAAAGAGCGGAGAAATGAATACTGCTACGAAGGCGGTATTAAGAGCTATGTAGAACATTTAAACCGCTCAAAAGAAGTCGTTCATGAAGAACCTGTTTACATCGAAGGTGAGAAAGACGGAATTACGGTTGAAGTGGCTTTACAATACAACGATTCCTATACAAGCAATATCTATTCCTTCGCCAACAACATCAACACGTATGAAGGCGGAACACACGAAGCTGGCTTTAAAACCGGTCTAACGCGTGTCATCAATGACTATGCTCGTAAAAATGGCGTATTCAAAGATGGGGATGCGAATTTAAGTGGTGAAGATGTGCGAGAAGGCTTAACAGCCATTATCTCCATCAAACATCCAGACCCTCAATTCGAAGGCCAAACGAAGACAAAGCTTGGGAACTCAGAAGCGAGAACCATCACAGACTCCCTTTTCTCTGAAGCACTTGAGAAATTCTTGCTTGAAAATCCTGATTCTGCGAAAAAAATTGTGGAAAAAGGACTGATGGCGGCTCGTGCAAGAATGGCTGCCAAAAAAGCTCGTGAGCTGACAAGACGTAAAAGTGCACTGGAAGTCTCCAGCTTACCTGGGAAACTAGCGGACTGTTCTTCTAAAGATCCTTCCATCTCTGAACTCTATATTGTAGAGGGAGATTCTGCGGGCGGATCTGCTAAACAAGGCCGTGATCGTCACTTCCAAGCGATCTTACCGTTAAGAGGGAAGATCCTAAACGTAGAAAAAGCTCGTTTAGATAAAATTTTATCGAACAACGAGGTTCGTTCAATGATTACAGCGTTAGGAACTGGAATCGGAGAAGACTTTACTTTAGAGAAAGCACGCTATCACAAAATTGTGATCATGACAGATGCCGATGTGGATGGAGCACACATTCGAACGCTGCTCTTAACATTCTTCTATCGCTACATGCGTGAAATCATTGAAAACGGTTATGTGTATATTGCGCAGCCGCCTTTATATAAAGTGCAGCAAGGAAAACGTGTGGAGTACGTGTATAACGATAAACAGCTGGATGAGCTGTTAAAATCACTTCCTCAAACACCAAAGCCTGGACTTCAGCGTTATAAAGGTCTTGGAGAAATGAATGCTGCTCAGCTTTGGGAAACAACAATGGACCCTGATGCGAGAACACTTCTTCAAGTCACACTTGAGGATGCGATCGATGCTGATGAGACATTTGAAATGCTGATGGGAGATAAAGTAGAGCCGAGACGAAACTTTATCGAAGAAAATGCGCAATACGTGAAAAACCTTGATATTTAGATGAATCCCTCCTGAGAACAACCTTATTTCTTGTTTGGAATAAGGTTGTTTTTCAAGAAACAGGGGTGCGTAATAAATGTCCTGGTTTTCCGTGTTTTCGTTGATTTTCTAGTAAATTAATGTGTATAAAGCCGAGATTATTGATATAATGGAGAATAGTCTTGTGAAGATAAATACATATTTTACTCCCACATAATTTATTTCATGTGATACGTAAAGGGAGGTTCTTATAGTGAGTGAACAACATACACCAAATGTACGCGAAGTGAATATTAGTCAAGAAATGCGTACGTCCTTTTTAGATTATGCAATGAGTGTTATTGTTTCGCGTGCATTACCAGATGTGCGAGATGGCTTGAAGCCCGTGCATCGAAGAATTTTGTATGCGATGAATGACCTAGGTATGACAAGTGATAAACCATTTAAGAAATCTGCACGTATCGTTGGGGAAGTTATCGGTAAGTACCACCCTCACGGTGACAGCGCTGTATACGAAGCGATGGTTCGTATGGCACAAGACTTCAACTATCGAAATATGCTAGTTGAAGGACACGGGAACTTTGGTTCTGTCGATGGAGACGGTGCAGCAGCAATGCGTTATACTGAGGCGCGTCTATCTAAAATTTCAATGGAAATCCTTCGTGATATCACCAAGGATACGATTGATTATCAAGATAACTACGATGGCAGTGAAAGAGAACCAATCGTCATGCCTGCTCGTTTCCCGAACTTATTAGTCAACGGGGCAACAGGTATCGCTGTAGGGATGGCAACCAACATTCCGCCTCACCAGCTAGGTGAAGTGATTGATGGGGTACTAGCGATAAGTCAAAACCCAGAAATGACAACACAGGAACTAATGGAGATCATTCCAGGACCAGACTTCCCGACTGCGGGACAAATCATCGGCCGAAGCGGAATCCGCAAAGCATATGAAACAGGCCGGGGCTCTATTACATTACGTGCAAATTCTATTATTGAAGAAACATCCAGCGGTAAACAGCGGATTGTTATCAATGAAATTCCATATCAGGTCAATAAAGCACGTTTGATCGAAAAAATCGCTGATCTTGTGCGCGATAAAAAGATCGATGGCATTACAGATCTCCGTGACGAGTCTGATCGTAATGGAATGCGGATTGTAATTGAACTGCGAAGAGACGCGAACGTCCACGTTCTATTAAACAATCTTTATAAACAAACGACACTGCAAACGTCATTTGGGATCAACTTATTGGCACTAGTTGATGGACAGCCGAAAGTCTTGTCCCTCAAAGAATGTCTTGAATATTATTTAGAGCATCAAAAAGTGATTATTCGCAGAAGAACAGCATATGAACTTCGTAAAGCTGAAGCAAGAGCTCATATTCTAGAAGGTTTAAGAATCGCTCTTGACCACTTAGATGAAGTCATTGCATTAATTAGAAGCTCTCAAACTGCTGAAATCGCGAGAAATGGCTTAATGGAGAACTATAGTTTGTCCGAAAAACAAGCACAGGCCATTCTTGATATGCGTCTTCAGCGCTTAACTGGTTTGGAAAGAGAAAAGATAGAAGAAGAATACAAAGGACTTGTTGATTTGATTGCTGAGTTGAAAGCCATTTTAGCAGACAATGAAAAAGTTCTTGAAATCATTAGAGAAGAATTAACAGAAATCAAAGAACGTTTCAATGATACGCGCCGAACTGAAATTGTAACAGCAGGTATTGAAACAATTGAAGACGAAGATTTGATTCCTGTTGAGAACATCGTGATTACGCTGACTCATAATGGTTATATCAAGCGTCTGCCTGCATCAACATACCGCAGTCAAAAAAGAGGCGGTAAAGGTGTTCAGGGAATGGGAACCAATGAGGATGATTTCGTAGAACAGCTGATTTCAACATCTACCCATGATACGATCCTCTTCTTCTCTAATAAAGGGAAGGTCTATCGTGCGAAGGGATATGAGATTCCTGAATTCGGACGGACAGCGAAAGGGATTCCGATTATTAACCTGCTTGAAGTAGAAAAGGGAGAGTGGATTAATGCCATTATTCCAGTAAGCGAATTTGATGAAGATTCGTATCTCTTCTTTACAACAAGACATGGTGTATCAAAACGAACCTCATTGTCTCAGTTTGCCAACATTCGAAACAATGGACTTATCGCATTAAGTCTTCGTGACGAAGATGAACTGATGGCTGTTCGTTTAACCAATGGAGAAAAACAAATCATCATTGGAACGAAAAAAGGTATGCTGATTCGTTTCGACGAGACGGATGTTCGTGAAATGGGGCGTACGGCAGCTGGCGTGAAAGGAATTACGCTTTCTGAAGATGACATCGTCGTTGGGATGGAAATCCTTGAGCCAGATGCAAACGTATTGATCGTCACCGAAAAAGGGTATGGTAAGTTAACACCTGAAAAAGAATACCGTGTTCAAAGTCGGGGCGGTAAAGGTCTTAAAACATGTAAAATCACTGACAACAATGGTCCGCTTGTCGCGGTGAAGGCGACGAATGCTGAAGCTGAAGAGGACTTGATGATTATTACAGGAAGCGGTGTGATCATTCGTATGGCCGTTTCAGATATTTCAACAACAGGTCGAGTCACTCAAGGTGTCCGCCTGATTCGTCTAGGTGATGATGAACATGTCGCTACAGTGGCATTAGTTGAACAATCACAAGAAGATGATGAAGAGAATAGTGAAGAAAACGTAGAAACTATAGAGTCAGATCAAGAGCAATCTGAGTAAAAATAAAGCCGGTTCTTCACCGGCTTTATTTTTTTCTAAAAAAACATGAGTTTTTTTGAAATTTATAATGCTTTTTTCATAGATATGTGTTAATCTTTCAAAGGAGCAAAAAGAGGCTCTATTTTTTATCTCTTTTACAGTGGAAACTTCTTAAAAAAATAAAATGTTTTTCAAGAAAAATGTTGACTGTTGATAGAGATATATGATATATTTAAGTGGTCGCTTTGAGAGAGTGACACACAAGTTCTTTGAAAACTAAACAAGACAAAACGTACCTGTTAATTCGAGTTTTTATAAAAAAATCCTATGATACTTCATAGGTAGTCAGTCAAACTGGCGAAAAGCAAAACTTCGGTTTTGTACTTTTTCGGAGAGTTTGATCCTGGCTCAGGACGAACGCTGGCGGCGTGCCTAATACATGCAAGTCGAGCGAACAGAAGGGAGCTTGCTCCCGGATGTTAGCGGCGGACGGGTGAGTAACACGTGGGTAACCTGCCTGTAAGACTGGGATAACTCCGGGAAACCGGAGCTAATACCGGATAGTTCCTTGAACCGCATGG